>NZ_CP102288.1:3190000-3325514 GCF_025151535.1 Segatella copri DSM 18205 | reverse complement strand
GTCAGCAAGCATATCGATGTCATCCGACATATTTTCCAGAAGTTCTTCTTTGGTGATGCCGCAGATTCCTGCATATTCATCGTCCATCGACACATTTGTGATATTGTTCAGTTCACTAAAGATGCTAACTTGCGAGAACTTGGTGATACCTGTCAAGAAGACGAAACGCAGCATTCTGTCACTATACTTTAAGGGACTATAGAAATTGCGCATCACCTCTCTCAAAATATCCAAGCTAGTATCCTCGTGCACCACATCGAGCAAAGGAGCATCGTATTCATCGATGAGCACAACGACCTTCTGCCCAGTCTGTTCATATACTGTTTTTATTAAATTAAGCATACGAACATTCGGGTCAGGAGAATCATTGACGATGCCAAATTTTTCTTCATTTACCTTCAATATATACAAGAGATAGCGCACTAATTGGTCTTTCTCCATGTGCTTGCCACCGCTCATGTCAAAATGGAGGACAGGGTATTCCGTCCACTCCTTTTCTAATTTATCAACTGCCAATCCCTTGAACAATTCCTTCTTTCCCTCGAAATAGCTCTGCATAGTAGAGACGAGGAGTGACTTTCCGAAACGACGTGGACGACTGAAGAAATACTTTCCACTCGTATGAGTCATACGATAGATGTCCTCCGTCTTATCTACATAGAGAAAGTCCTCCTCTCGAATCTCAGAGAAGGTCTGCATGCCTATTGGATATAACTTCGTTGCCATATATCAACAATTTACTATTTACGTTGGCAAAGATAAGCAAAAATCCCGAAACCGCCAAGCGATTTCGGGATTTATTATGTATTCAACTGTGCACCCAATACCTTGAAGGGAATTTTATCACTTTATCAACGTTTATCAAAGAGTTTATAGGATGTAACAAGTAAGAAGAGGGTGCGTCATAAAATGAGATGAGGTGTTTTGGTTAAATCTCCAAACATTTTGGGAGTTTTTCATCTTTTATAGGCACCAATCGCTTACGTGAAAAAGTTTTTTAGCGAAAAAAGTCTCATAGTCTCATTTTTACCCAAAAAAACACGACTTAAATACTTGATATATAAAGAATTAACAACAATGAGACTTCTCGGTTTTAGCGCCGAGAAGTCTCATTGATGTATCATGGAAGTATCATTGACTGCACTTTTAGCTAATGCGTCTATTATTTCAGTTTTATGAAATTGATAGTGTCTACCTTTCTTGTTTATAAAGTAAAAAAGTGTCTATTGAAATCAGGAAAAGTCAGTTCTTCAGATGGTCCCTTTATGCCCTTCGGTTGGTCTTCCTGTGCCCGTTACACGGGCATCCGTAGCCCACCAAGTGGGCATCTGCAGCCCCTGTGCTGGGTAACCACTGCCCATAACGCGGGCAACGAGTGCCCAAACATCGGACTCATTTTTGGGCAATATTCTTTTGATTCTTTGCGATATTTAGCATGTCCACGGCGACCAAGAAGGGTGTGTCATGGACTTATGACACACCCTCTTTTCATATTTACTCAGCTCCTTGATGATTTTCTCAAGTTACTTAATAGTCAATAGAAACATCCAGCTTCTTCAAATCCTTATCAGCTGAACTGCTGCCGTAATAAACCTCATAGTTACCTGCCTTGGCACGCACGGTATTGGTTGCTGCATCGAAGAGTTCGAAGTTTCTGCTATCCAGCGTGATGACAGCCTCAGCAGTCTTTCCTGCCTTCACCTCCACTCTCTCGAAAGCCTTCAAGCTCTTCAATGGTCCTTCGGTATCGGCAGGATCCTTCACATACACCTGCACAATCTCGGTTCCATCCTTCTTTCCTACATTACTTACAGGCACCTTCAGCGTAATCTTCTCACCCTTCTTCAGGATAGAGTTGGAAAGTGTAGCATCGCCCATACGGAAAGAAGTGTAGCTTAAACCATAACCGAATGGGAAGAGCGCATCGTTCATATAACGATAGGTTCTGCCCTTCATGCTGTAATCCTTGAAATCAGGCAACTGCTCTGAATTCTTATAGAACGTAATAGGCAACTTGCCGGCAGGATTGTACTCCCCGAAGAGTACACGAGCCACTGCCTCACCACCTTCCTGACCAGGATACCAGGCTTGGAGAATAGCATCGCAACTCTCTGTCTCTGGAGTCAAGGCGATAGCCGAACCCGAACAGTTGACAAAGACAACCTTTTTGCCCGCCTCCTTTAAAGCCTTCAGGAAATTGCGCTGAACCTTAGGCAATTCGATGTTGGTGCGGTCACCACCCTTGAAGCCAGAAATCTCGATAGGCATTTCCTCACCTTCCAACTGTGGAGAGATGCCACCTACGAAGACTACTGTCTCGCAATCCTTCAACTGCTTGAGCGAAGCCTGATAGTCGATAGGATTCTCATGACCGATATTGATCTTCATATTGGCATTATAATTTGGCATTTCCGCATAGCGTATTTCTATCTGATACTCCTTACCTTTCTCGCCATCAAACTCGATGCGGGATTCTGCTGTGCGCCAATCGCTCTTCTCTGACTTTTTCTCACCATTCAGATAAACCTCATAATGACCGCAGGCAGCCACATCGAGTAATACCTTGGCGTTCTGCTTAGGACGGAATACGGTTTCATACTTGGCAGAAAAGCCCGTCAACTTCACATTAGGTGCAAACGAATGCTGACCATAGGTAGTTACCTGCACAGGATTCTTTTCCTGAGTGATGGTAACAGGCTTACCTTCCATTTCACGATTGTTCCAGAAAGTGCCCTTAAAGCCCATCTTGCCATCCATGCTACACTGGTCGAAGTAAGAATCCAAAGTCTGGTCGTTCACCAGGTCGCACCCTTTAAAGGTGACGACCTGGTTTTTCTTCAAACGACTCTTGATACCATCCAGGATGGTAATTGTCTGTCGTGGAGTACCATTATAGTTTCCCCACATCATCGGTTCGTTATCCACATTTGGTCCGATGAAAGCAATCTTCTTTACCTTTTTATCGAGAGGTAACACCTCATTCTTGTTTTGGAGCAGCGTCATGGTCTGCAGAGCCATATCGAGCGAGAGCTGGCGATGCGCCTTGCTGCAAAGTACAGATACAGGAATCTTCGACCATGATACTATCTTGTTGTCATCCATCTCACCCAAGTCGAAACGACCTTCGAGCAGACGAATCACATGCTTATCAACTTCTTCTTCAGTCAGGGCACCATACTTCACAGCCTCAGGCACCGATTTATATATATAATTAAATCCACATTCTACATCGGTTCCAGCCAATACACCCTTAGCTGCTGCATTTCTGGCATTGCTCGAAACCTTATGATTCTCCCAGAAATCAGTAACAGCGCCACAGTCGGAAACTACCAGGTACTTGAATCCCCACTCATCCCTGAGAATCTGCTGCAAAAGGCGGGTGTTGCCGCAGCATGGTTCATCATCCCAACGCTGATAGGCACACATCACCTCACGCACCTTTGCATCCTGCACCAGTGATTTGAAGGCAGGCATATAAGTTTCCCAAAGGTCGCGCGGTGTAACATCGGTAATATTGTCTGTATGGCGAGCCCATTCCGGACCGCTATGAATCGCATAGTGCTTGGCACAAGCCCAGAGTTTGCGGTATTTCGTATCTTCAGGTCCCTGCAATCCGCGCACCACGGCACATCCCATCCTACTGGTAAGATAAGGATCCTCACCATAGGTTTCCTGTCCACGTCCCCAGCGAGGATCACGGAAGATATTCACGTTTGGAGTCCAGACCGAGAGGGCATGGAAACGGGTTACATCTCCTCCCTTCTGCTGCAGTTCATTCCATTTGGCTCGCATCTCATCAGATGTTGCATCAAAGACTCTATACACCATTCTGTCGTTAAACGAAGCTGCCATTCCGATAGGTTCCGGAAAGACGGTTACATCTCCCATGTTCGCCACACCATGCAGCGCCTCGCTCCACCACTGGAATCTCTTGATTCCCAATCGTGGGATAGCCGGCGAATCATCCAGCATCAGAGAAGCTTTCTCTTCCAAAGTGAGACGACCACATAAATCTACCGCTCTCTCATGAGCCGAGAGAGCAGGATTCTGATAAGGCAACTGCTGAGCTGAGGCATTGCCGGAAGACATAGTTACCACAAACATCAAAGCTGCGTATATAACATTCTTGTTCATTGTAATTACTATTAAGCTATTAGTATATTAAATTGTTATTTTGTGCTGCAAAAGTAAACAAAAAAGCAGAATTCTACTTTATCACAAGTATCAAATACTTTATATGATGTAACTTACATTTGATGATGATGCTCATGCCTCTATCACCCAATCCTCAATAGTACCTTGGGTAGAATCGAAATTGATGCCAACCTTGGTAATTGGCAAGCCACAAAGAGCGAATCGCTGGCGATAGTTCTTCAGATTGATTTGCTGCATTGCCGCCTGAGCACTCTTATTCAGCTTCAATTCAACCACATAGAGGTCGGTCTTGGTAAGGAGTACAATATCTACCCTGCCACGTGGCGTATGCACCTCCACATCCACCAGGTAATTGGTTAAGAGAGTAAAGATGATGTAGAGCATCTGCTGATAATGCCCCTCATAATTGGTCACGTTGCAGTATGGCACCGTACCCAGGAAGTCTTGCAACAGATGCAAAGCACCATCCATGTTGCGCTTGCCAATAAGCAATGCCATTTTGGCTATTGCCACATTGCCCCGTTCGGCAGAGACACCATCCACGTAGTTTGGCAGAAGATTATCAAACAACCCTACCTTGATTTCCTTGTTTGGAATATCTAGAGTATAAATCCTCGTTTCCGGATCGTACTCCTTAATGGTAACATATCCACTTTGGTAGAGCAACGGCGTGATGGTCTTCATATTCTCCGTTGGTGCATTAAAGGATGAGCTGACTGCTTCTGTCGGGGCTATCTCCGTTGGCAACACGCCAAACTGCCTCAACATATTAATAAGATAAGTTGGCGTACCAGAACTGAACCAGAATGCCCCCAATTCCTTTTTCGAGAAACAGTTGAGCAGACTATATGGATTGAAAACGTCTGGCGATTTCTTAGAGAAATGATAGCCATCATAATTCTCCTTGAGCTTTGCAATCATCATTTCTCTAGAATATCCAAGTGCGTCAGCAAGCATATCGATGTCATCCGACATATTTTCCAGAAGTTCTTCTTTGGTGATGCCGCAGATTCCTGCATATTCATCGTCCATCGACACATTTGTGATATTGTTCAGTTCACTAAAGATGCTAACTTGCGAGAACTTGGTGATACCTGTCAAGAAGACGAAACGCAGCATTCTGTCACTATACTTTAAGGGACTATAGAAATTGCGCATCACCTCTCTCAAAATATCCAAGCTAGTATCCTCGTGCACCACATCGAGCAAAGGAGCATCGTATTCATCGATGAGCACAACGACCTTCTGCCCAGTCTGTTCATATACTGTTTTTATTAAATTAAGCATACGAACATTCGGGTCAGGAGAATCATTGACGATGCCAAATTTTTCTTCATTTACCTTCAATATATACAAGAGATAGCGCACTAATTGGTCTTTCTCCATGTGCTTGCCACCGCTCATGTCAAAATGGAGGACAGGGTATTCCGTCCACTCCTTTTCTAATTTTTCAACTGCCAATCCCTTGAACAATTCCTTCTTTCCCTCGAAATAGCTCTGCATAGTAGAGACGAGGAGTGACTTTCCGAAACGACGTGGACGACTCAAGAAGAAATACTTTCCACTCGTATGAGTCATACGATAGATGTACTCCGTCTTATCTACATAGAGAAAGTCCTCCTCTCGAATCTCAGAGAAAGTCTGCATGCCTATTGGATATAACTTCGTTGCCATATGATCAACAATTTACTATTTACGTTGGCAAAGATAAGCAAAAATCCCGAAACCGCCAAGCGATTTCGGGATTTATTATGTATTCAACTGTGCACCCAATACCTTAAAGGGATTTTGATCACTCTATCAACGTCTATCAAATACTTTATATGATGTAACACTTACAGCTGTATCTTTACAGCCTTTCCGTCATATTCCACACTCTTGCTTGCCTGCATAGGCTGATCGCCCGCTCCACTATTGGCATCCACCAGTACGATATGGAATCTGCGATGCTGGAGCATTCCCTTATAGCTGCCCTTGCGTGGAGCGATGTTCAGGGTTCGGTCTGCTTCTTTCCATACAAACTGGATTTCCGAGAATTTACCCTTCTCGTAATTATAGTTGTCGCCCTCATCCTCATAGAGCGTAAATTTACCATCAGCACCAGGATAGACACGGATTTCCAGCTCATCCCAAGGCTTCTCTGAACTATACTGCACTTCAGGACCGAATGGCAGGATGGTACCTGCCTTGATGAATACAGGCATGATGTCGATAGGACAAAGGCGCTGGATATCCTGACCGCCCTCATACTGGGTGTTGCTCCAGAAATCATACCATTTATTACCCTTTGGCAAGTAAACATTCACAGGCGCAGCTGCCTTCCTTACATCAGGATAGATGGTATGGCCCTTCTTCTCCTTATCCTTCCAGGTGTATAAAGGATCGGTTACCGGCTTCACCAGAATGTTGCGGCCGAAGAGATACTCATCGTTCAGACGGGAAGCCTTCTTGTCTGCCGCATAATCCATTACCAGGGCACGCATCATGCTTCCGCTATTCTGTACACAGTCGCCAGCCGTACTGTAGATATAAGGCAAAAGGCGATAGCGCAGCTTGAAGGCCTTAATCATAGCATCATAAGCCCAGTCGCCCTGCTTTCCGAATTCATACAGTTCGCTTACCATCGGTGAAGAACAGTGGTTACGCATCAATGGCATGAAGGTTCCCCACTGCATCCAGCGGGTCTGCAGTTCCTGAATGGCAGGGTTCTTTGGATTCTGTTCAAACTCCCAGTAGAAGAAACCACCCAGGTCGGTGTTCCAGAATGGGATACCGCAGAGCGAGAAGTTCAAGCCCGATGGAATCTGATTCTTCATCTCGTTCCAGGAAGCCACCACATCACCGCTCCAGCAGAGGGTGCCATAATGCTGAATACCGAAACTGCCGCTTCGGGTCATCTGGAGCGAACGCTTTGTGTTGCCCTTCATCGCTCTCTGGTGCTCGTAGATGCTCTTGTTGTGCAACAATGGGAAGGCGTTCTTCACGCCCAACCATGAACCATCGAAGGTCTGATAGTTCTCATCGCCCGGCTTCTCAAAATGGTCTGGCTCCGTAGAATCGGTCCACCAGGCATCAAAGCCCATCTGGTAGAGATGAGTAAGATACTTCCAGTAGAGGTTGCGAGCCTTCGGATTGAAGACATCGTATGGCATCACGCCACTGTTTCTTGGCCACGTTTCAAAAGGAAGGAGGGCATTCATCTTCTTCAGTTCACGATACTGCTCTGTCCAAGGACCGAAACTTGCCCAGATGGAAATCATCAGATGGGCATCGTTCTTGTGAACATACTTCACCATCTCTTCCGGGCTCTTCAGGCGGGGTTCTCCCTGCGCCTTCATCTGCTTCATATCGGTAGGAAGATACTTGGCATAGGCTGGATCGCCCACCTTATTTATATAGTATGGGTTCTGGAACTTCATCGCATTCCAGTTGGAGTCGCAGCCCCAATACTGCCAGTCCTGCACGATGGCATCAGTAGGAATCTTCAGTTCGCGATACTTGTCCAATACGCCAGCCAGTTCATCGCTTGTCTTATAGCGCTCACGGCATTGCCAGAAACCCATCGCCCATTTCGGGAACATCGTAGCCTGTCCGGTCAGTTCACGGATGCTGGCGATGACTCCATCTTGCGTACCATCCTTATACATGAAATAGTAGTCGGCGCAGGTTCCCACTTCGCTGGTAAAGGAAGTGCGGGATGGATGGTTGCCATTATTCTTGGATGCTACGACATCATTGAAATAGGTTTTTCCTGCATTGTCCCAGTAAAGACCATAGCCCTTCTCACTGGTGAAATAAGGGATGGCGATATAGGTGTTATGATTCCAGAGTTCGATGTTCTTTCGGCCACGCTGATTCATATAAACATCGCGCAACTGTCCCAGACCATAGATGGCCTCGTCATCAGCAAGACGGAAGTCCTGCTCTATGCGGTACTTGCCCTTGTTGGCTTCGTCCTTGCGAGCTTCCAGACGGGTCTTCGTATCGGTAAGCAGCAGCTTTCCATCCTTCGAAAGAAAGCGGATTTCGCCAGTCTGCTGATTCAGTTCGACGGAAATAAAACTAGAATTGATTTTTACAATATCTCCGTTTTCCTGTATTTGAACGCCCTTCATCTGCTGAGGTTTCAAGATGACAGAATAGCTTTTCTTCTGAACAGGAGCACCAAGTCCGGCATCAGATTTCAAGATGCGGACGATGGATGGAGAATAGAATTCGATGGTTACATTCTGCTGAGCCACCTGACGGGTGACAGACTTGGCAGCCGCACCTTTCTGGGTGCCTGCCACCTTTACGCTCTTGGCGCTGAGTTCACTTGGAACACCAACTACAGCGAAGCCCAAAAGGGCAATGAGAGATAAATTCTTTAGCATACTTCTGTTTATTTTATTAGAGAGTTTATGATTGGGACGCTTCTCGATTGTCAAATCATCATGAATTTATTGTTGCCTGAAATTCCATTTAGAATTATCGCTGTTGAAATCGAAGGGAGCCAAACCTGGGGTACAGTCGCCTAATGAAACCAATGCCAGTTTCTCTTCAGTGCCTGGCACTGCCTTCGGCATGATGCGATAGGTGCCATCGGTAAGTTGTTCGATGCTCCAAAGCTGGGCATCTTCACCAGTAAACTCAGGTTTGGCGATGACATCATGCTGAGCGGTTGCGGTAAGATAGCGAGTAGTGCCTTCTATGCAGATCTTATAATAAGGGCCACCCAGATAACCACCCTTTCCGACAGGCATGATACTCCACTTCTGATGAGGACGGAACATATAATCGTTCATTCTTACCTTTACCTCGCCCTTAGGCCATCCTGCCTCTACCTCCTTCAAGGTCTGAGGTTCGATATTCTTCAGAGGCTTGGTCGGCTTAATCCAGAAAGGTTCGATATCACGTTGCATTCTCACGAAATCTACGGCAATCTCCAGGGCATAGCCTCTTCGTTCCGATTCTATCTCGTAGGTTCCGGCATGAAATTCATCACCAGCCACAGGCCAGTCGTTCTTCCACAACAAAGGACGGATAGCCAACACGCTTCGTCAACCCTGCCTGAAATCAGACTCATAGTGGAACGACATCTTTTCTACACCCTCTTCCTCGATATAGCGTCCGAAGTGACCGGGACCCGTCTTCAGATTGTTGGCAGCAATCACCATCTTTCCACCGCCCTGCAACATTTCTCTGCCCACATTATCTACGTATGGACCGGTTATCTTTCTCGAACGTCCCACCACGATATTGTAGGTAGAATTAGGACCATCGCAACAGGTGCCATGAGTGCCGAGAAGATAATACCAGCCGTTGCGGTAAATCAAATCAGTAGCTTCGCAGTCGATGGCGATATTGACGGGTTCGTTGCCTTCCATCCGCTTACCCGTCTTCGGATCAAGTTCTACCAGACGGATAAATCCGAAATAGGTACCATAGCTGAGCCAGAGTCTGCCGGTAGTAGGGTCGAGCAACAAGCCCGCATCAATGGCATCACAGTCTTCATCATCTAAGGATGAGGCGACCACCACCGGTTCGGTATATTTGAAATCAGGCGATTTCGGATCGAGCGTTTTGTTCCACATCGTCAGGACATCACCGCGATGACTGCCTCCCAATCCACCACCCGTAGTACTGTAGGCTACAAGATAACGGTCGCCAATCTTCAACACATCAGGAGCCGCTCCTCTTCCGGGACGAACAGCACCACCCTGCCAGGTCCAGCCATCCTCCGACCAGATTCCGCCTTCACCCGTTCCAAAGGTATAATACTTTCCATCACACTGGGCAATGGTAGAAGGATCATGAATGAAAGGTTCGCCCACCTGGGCTTCTGCCTCGTAAGCAGAGGAAGACAACAAGGCAACCAAAGCAGCGACATAAAGTTTCTGCTGAGCAGCAACCGGGCTAAAATATCTGAAAAATATATTGTTCTGTTTCATAACTTTCTATATTGATTGCACTACTTTACAAGAACAGACAGGTTTCTGACAGGCTTGCCCTGTCCGTCGATGAATCGGACACAGAAGTCGCTCATGCCAGGACCATTGATTACCGCACCACGAAGGATATTCCTACCTTTCTTCAAGGTAAGTTTCTTAGAAACCACATCATCGCGAACCATCCTTCGGTCGCCTTCGAGCATCACCGCCTCCTCACCATTGAGCCACCACATGGAAGCACCATTCGAGCCAACAGACAAGCGGACGTCTTTCATCTCCTCAGGGCAATCGAGAATGGTAACCGCCCAGAACAAGACACCATACTTAGGCTTCTTAAACGAAGTAGCGAAACGGAAGAGTTTCACATTAAACAGTTTACTGTCCAGCGCATGCCATTTCAGTTTTTCCTTGCCCACCTTCACGACGGCTCCATCCTTAGGAACTGTTTCCATCTGTTTAGGGAAATACTGCGTATGGAATATCTCCTTCAGATAAGAATCAGTAAAAACGACATTGCTCTTGACCGGCATAGAGATGGGTTCCAGGAGCAACCATCTCTGAATAAAGCCAGCCGCATTAGGCATGACAGGCTGCTTGCCGACTGGTCCGAAATAAGGATTGATGTCTGCAGGTAAATTCCTATTTTGGGCATCCGCAGAGGTATGCCCAAAAAGGAATACACATAAACAAAACAATCTAACTATTTTATTGGAAATGTTGTACATAGACTATTCATTATTATTGAGGTTCGATAATCTGATAACGGCCACTCAGATGCATGAAGGCGAAGAGACGCAACAGTCCGTCGTAGTAGCCATCGAAGAAGCCTTCTTTATCCGGTTCATGCTTGGCATTCCAGAAATGACTGACGAATTCCCTGCCCTTCACATGATTGCTGACCAATGAAGCCGCAGCCGAAGTGGCAACAAAACCGATAGAATGGCGGAGTGCCTTAGGAGCTGTACCTGCCGGCAGAATATCTTCTACCATCGTTCCATCTACATTATACTGGTCCAGGAAAGAATCAATGCCCTTACTATACAGGAAGTTTTGCAGCGTATTGGCATATTTCTGCTGCCACTCCTTATCCTTGCAAGCCCAGGAATAATCGAGCGCTATGTTCATAGGAACACGCCATGAATCGTAGCGGAATGCATCACCCAGCAACCGACCGGTCTTCATCAGACTGCCATCATAGTTGCAATAGTCCGGGTTCAAGCCCGTCTTCTCATTGATACACTTATGCAGAAACTCACGGCTTTTCTCAGCACACTCCTTCCAGAACTGGGACCGTCCGTCGTTAGCCCAATTAGCCCAAACCTCGTAAAAGGCAGGGAGATGGTAAGAAGGATCGGTAAACTTCCCGCCCCAATGATCGGGCGTAAAGGTGATGAGCTGATGTTCGAGATTGATGAGCGGAGCTGTGCGGTCCATTCCCGCCTTCTGCATGCTGCAATCCAGAATATGCTGCGCTTCCTTCAGATAGTTGATGCCTGTATCATTGCCCCATCGGTTGGATGCAAAGATGAGCGAAGTTACGAAATAGAGTTCACCATCCGATGCGGCTCCCTGGGCATTTCTCGTTCCATCAGTCTTGCAGCTCCATGCGAAATAGCCCTTATAAGGTCCTTCCTGATGCTGCATGTATTTCTTACTCCATCGCCAGAGGCGGTCGAAGATGTCCTTCTTGTCAAACTGCACGGCAGCCATCATTCCATACGACATGCCTTCGGTTCTCACATCATTGTTCTTTATATCGCTGACATATCCCATGGAATCGCCCACCTCGAAATAAACCTTGTTCTTACCGTAGAATACATCATTGAACACTTCGTTCACCTTCCTGTCAATATCAGCCTGCTTATAGCCCATTTCGGCAAAGAGATTACGATACTGGTGAGTTTCAAAAGCTCCCTTTTCCCAAGGCAACGCATCAAAGCCCAGCCAGTCAACCTCTACGTCGGCTCCACTCTGCAAGGATACATGGAGAGCATGAACGCCCTGAGGAGCATGAAGCACCTGGGCACGGACATTCTTCCAGGCTGCCGACTTCGGAATCTTCACCTTAGCGATGATATTGCCCTTCTTGCCATCGGCTCTGACTACGAGCACACCGCCCTTAGCCGACTTGGCACGAACGGTGATTTCTTCCACCTTCTCATTACCGAAATCCACCTTATTATATATAAGGGCAGTATTCGATTTAGAAAAGAGAGTCTTCCATCCGGCAAAACAATTGTTTTTATCCAGATATTCAATACCAATACCCTTGCCTTGCAGCGCAGAATAACGGTCAATCTGAATATGCGAACGTGCCTTCGTCAATCCCACACCTCTTAACGAAGGTATCACCTTCTGTATCGTTCCGTCAGGATTGAAGTTCAGAGAGTCGATTCGCACCGAGCGGTTCTTGTCGAACTTAGGCGAATAATCATTATGGTGATAGAAGAGATACCACTGTCCCTGATATTCCACGATGCTGTGATGATTGGTCCAGCACTTCGTAGGCGACTCATCCATGATGATGCCCTTGAATGTAAAAGGTCCCATCGGATGGGCAGCCATGGCATAAGCCAGCGTTTCGGTTCCATCCTTTTCACGTACCCAAGGGAAGGTGAAATAATATTTGCCGTTACGCTCGAAGGCAAACGGTCCTTCCTTGAATCCCTCAGGCAATCCCTCTACCAGTTTGGGTTCCGAGGCAAGTTCCGTCATGTTTGGTTTCAGCTTAGCCATGTGCAAACCTGCTCCCGCCCAGTAGATATAAGCCTGTCCGTCCTTATCTATCAGCACACAAGGATCTATGCCGTGCACACCCTCTATGGGTTTCCACATCGGCATAAACGGTCCTTCAGGCTGGTCGGCAACCGCCACACCTATTCCGAATCCCTTCTCCTCCCCTTTCGGAGCGGCAGGGAAATAGAAATAATATTTCCCGTCTTTCTCTACACAGTCAGGAGCCCACATCGTATAACTGCCGTCCTGTGCCCAAGGTACTTTATCCTGCGAAACGATGACTCCATGATCCTGCCACTCCGTAAGATTAGTGGAAGAGAAAACGTGATAATCTGCCATGCAGAACCATTCCTTCAGTTTCTCGATAGGACTCGGAATATCATGAGAAGGATAAAGATATACCTTCCCGTTGAATACGCGAGCCGTAGGATCAGCAGAATACTGTCCGCTGATAATCGGGTTCTGAGCCGAAGCTCCTGTCGATAACGCCAGCATCAAGGCACACATCCATGTTTTCATACGTAAATTCCTTTAAAGAAGAAAAAAGGGGGTGCTTTTTTTCAAAACACCCCCTAATTGTCAAACAATCTATAGTTCTTTAAACTTAAAACACTATATTAACAAAACAACTTCATGATTACCAACCAGGATTCTGCTTCAGGTTAGGGTTCTTATCCATCACGGTCTGTGGATAAGGGAAGAACAAATGTGGCACGACTGTACCAGCCTTAGTCAAACGCACAATGGCCTTTGTATCATTCCATCGCATGATATCGAACCAACAACGCTGAATCATACCACCCCAATTGGTCTTACCTGCTTGTCAGTTGCTAAATACTACATTATTATATGCTACATCCTAAATTCTCAAAAATTTCTTTAAGGATGCTGAAACACGTCGCAAAAATAGATAAAAACATTAAAACGCATTTTATCTCAAGTAACAAATACTTTATCACAAATAACATCTACCCCAAAAGAAACAAAATGAAACATATTCTGAAACACGAGAAAAAAGAATCACCTTATTATATAAGAATGAGAGAAAGGGAAAAGTTATTGATAAATGAGACAAAGCACGTATGAAAATCTTTTCATAACTTTGCAAACAGAACAGAAGATGAAAATCAATCTAATAATTTAATTAAATATAAACTATGAATAGATTATCAATCTTAGCATCGATGCTCGCGATGGCGTGCCTACCTATGATGGCACAGAAAACGGGCAGTAAGGTTCAGGAAAAGCCTGATCCTAATTTTCAGATTTATCTCTGCTTCGGACAGTCGAACATGGAAGGAAATGCGGCTATCGAAGACATCGACCGAACGGGCGTGAACCCGAGATTCCAGGCTATGTATGCCGTGGATGATGAAAAGGCAGGATGGAAGAAGGGACAATGGCACACCGCCGTGCCGCCACAGGCAAGACCCTCTACAGGACTGACTCCTGTTGACTATTTCGGAAGACAGATGGTGGATAACCTGCCAGACAGCATCAAGGTGGGAACCATCACCGTGGCCGTGGGCGGAGCCAGCATCGACCTCTTCGATAAGCGTACCTATAAGGCTTATCTCAAGAAACAACCCGACTGGATGAAGAACTTTGCATCCCAGTACAACGGAAATCCATACGCCCGACTGATAGAACTGGCAAAAATAGCCAAGAAGCAGGGTGTTATCAAGGGCATTCTCCTGCATCAGGGCGAAACCAACAACGGCGATGCCAACTGGCCTAACCGAGTAAAGACTGTTTATAACGACATCTTGAAGGATTTGAATCTGAAGGCAGAAGACGTACCTCTGCTCGTAGGCGAAACCGTACAGAAGGATATGGGCGGAAAATGCTGGGCACATATCGCCATCGTTGATGATATTGCCAAGACCATTCCTACAGCCCACGTCATTTCTTCAAAGGGCTGTCCACAGCGTGGCGACGGTCTCCACTTCATCGCAGAAAGCTACCGCACCATGGGCAAGCGCTATGCAAACATGATGCTCGCCCTGCAGGGAATCATTCCAGACAGCAACTATCCGCGTGTAGATAAGGACCGCAGAGCTTATGTAAAGCTCCATGCTCCTGAGGCAAAGAAAGTAATCTTCGACATCTGCGGCAAGCAATATGAGATGAAAAAGGATTTGGATGGCGACTGGTACGGCGTGAGCGATCCGCTGGTAGTAGGATTCCACTACTATTTTCTGAATGTAGATGGCGTGCAGGTAGTTGACCCTGCCAGTGAAACCTACTTCGGCTGCTGCCGTGAAGCAGGCGGTCTGGAAGTTCCAGAAGGAGCAGAAGGCAACTACTATCGTCCTCAGCAGGGCGTAGCCCACGGTCAGGTTCGTTCAGTATCTTACTATGCAGCCTCCCAGAAGCAGTTCCGCCGCGCCATGGTTTACACCCCTGCCGAATATGAAACCAACACCACCAAGCACTATCCTGTGCTCTATCTGCAGCACGGCATGGGCGAAGACGAGACGGGCTGGAGCAAGCAGGGAATGATGCAGCACATCATGGACAACCTGATAGCAGAAGGCAAGGCTGAGCCTATGATTGTGGTCATGGAGAGTGGCGATGTAAAGAAGCCTTTCGTTGCCCGTCCAGGCAAGAATGTAGATGAAGAGCGCAGCCACTATGGAGCTTCATTCTATGATGTGATTATCAAGGATCTGATTCCGATGGTTGACAAGACATTCCGCACTTATACCGACCGCGAGCATCGCGCGATGGCTGGATTGTCATGGGGCGGTTGCCAGACATTCAACACGGTATTGCCTCACATGGACAAGTTCTCTGCCCTTGGAACCTTTAGCGGTGCTCTCTTTGGCGTAGATGTAAAGACCTGTTTCAATGGAGTTTTTGCCGATGCAGAGAAATACAACAAGAACATTCGTTATATGTTTATGGGCTGCGGTTCGGAAGAGAACTTCGGTACCGAGAAGATGGCACAGCAGTTGAAAGAACTGGGCATCAAGCTCGATGTTTATGTATCACCAGGCACTCATCATGAGTGGCTCACCTGGCGCCGCTGCTTCAAGGAATTTGTTCCTCACCTCTTTAAATGGTAAACAAACTATCAGACATAATAAATCCCAGAACTGCTTGGAAGAGCGATTCTGGGATTATTTATATACTTCTTGCCATTGAATTCCCGCACTGAAATTACGTCCGGACGTATCTTTTACTACGTCCGGACGTAACTTTTGCTGCGTCGGGACGTAGCAAATCCCTCAAAAACACCATTATTTTGCTGATTTTATGCCAAAAGTGGTAATAGGTGGCAATAAGGTGACAATAAAAACACCCCTTATTGCCACCCGTTATCCTCTAATAATCAAAGGGTTAAGTATAAGTGTGGCAAATGTGACATTAAATTAGAAAAATATACACATGTAATACTACAGAATACAGATATAGCTCTGTCAGCTAACTCAAGTAGTTCAATCAGCTAACCCAACTAGTTCAGTAAGCTAACTCAAGTGACTCAATCAGCTGACGCAGATATCTCGACAAGCTGAAGGATACGTCTCCGTTAGCCTACGGAGTCGTATCCGTAACCCAATGCAGTCATATTCTTAACCCAATGCAGTCATATTCTTAACCCCACGCAGCCATGTCTGTAGGCAAACGGAAGCACATCATGGCAAACTATCAGACATAATAAATCCCAGAACTGCTTGGAAGAGCAATTCTGGGATTTTTTATACCATTTGTTTATTATTTATATTATATAGATTAATTCGTTACTGAAGTTTCGCATGTTTTACCCTACACGCCCTGAAAGGGCGTGCTGCTTGCGTTTAGCCTGCGTTCTGCTTCTTCTCTTTCCTTCGGCAGAGGAGATAAAGATGCAGAAAGCGGAGATGTAGATTACAAATATCACCATATAATCAAGGATCTATACGCCACCTTTTCATCGTGGCATATAGACCCTTATCCCAGATTTACACAGATATTTACCTTATAACATAAAATATGTGGGTTCCTAACTTTTTCAGCAACTTTTCCCAGAAATCTCTTGCAGATATGAAAATAAAACCGTAACTTTGCGGCATGGAATTTTAAAACAGATGGTTATGAAGTACTTAGATCCCAAGGCAGACCTTACGTTCAAGAAGATATTCGGCAATCATCCTAAAAGACTAATCAGTCTTCTGAACGCCCTCCTGCCACTCAGCGACGAGGAGCAGATACGCGAAATCAAGTATCTGCCTACAGAACTTGTGCCCCAGCTCGAAGGGGGCAAGAACACCATAGTGGATGTACTCTGCACGGATGTCAGAGGCAGGAAGTTCTGCGTGGAAATGCAGATGGAATGGTCTGACGCATTCCAGCAGCGAGTACTGTTCAATGCATCCAAGCTCTATGTGAGTCAGGCAAAAAAGGGAGGCAAATACAGCGAACTGCAACCAGTGTATTCTCTCAACCTGATAAATGATATCTTTGCGCATGATACTCCGGATTTCATCCACAACTACCGCATCGTGCACGATAAGGACAGCAATAAGGTCATCGAGGGCTTGCATTTCACCTTCATAGAACTCCCTAAGTTCACTCCTCATTCCATTGCCGACAAGCGCATGATGGTATTGTGGCTCCGTTTCCTCACAGAAATCAATTCCAATACGAAGGATATTCCTTCAGATCTGCTCAATGACCCAGAGATTGGAAAAGCCGTAGAGGAACTGGAGATTTCCGGTTTCTCGGATGCCGAGCTCAGAGCCTACGATAAGTTTTGGGATTCCGTAAGCGTTGAAAGAACCCTTCTGGATGACAGATATCAGAAAGGAATGGAAGAAGGCATGGCGGAAGGTATGGAGAAAGGTAGAGCAGAAGGCAAGCATGAGGCCAACACAGAAACAGCACAACGATTGCTGGCAATGGGACTTTCTGCCGAACAGGTTGCCAAAGCTACCCAGCTACCTTTGGAAATCATTAAGAATCTGAGCAATACATAAAAAACTCAAGTTTCGCATGTAAGCTCCACACGCCCCAGGCATCAGAACACCATCATGTCCCCACACGCCCTGAAAGGGCAGAAGCTCCTAGCCCAGGGCAACGCCCTGGGTATTATGATATACAAACCAACGCCCTGTAAGGGCAAAAGCTTTAATAATATGGCGCAATCCTTATCAAAAATTTACATCCATTTGATTTTCCACATCAAATCAACGAGCCCCCAAATCCGTGAAAATGATTTGGAACGACTCCATTGTTATATCGGCAAACTTGTAAAGACAGCGGGATGTACCGAGATAAAGGCTGGTGGTATAGGCGATCATGTTCATGTATTGTTCATATTATCCAAAGATGTCACGATTTCCGAAATAGTTGAGGAAATCAAGCGAAACAGCAGTAGATGGATAAAGGACCTTGATCCGGGTTATTATCATTTTTTCGCATGGCAGGGTGGTTATGCCGCATATTCCATCAGTCAATCCGTTGTGGACAAAACATTGCAATATATTGACAATCAGAAAGAGCATCACAGCAAGCATTCGTTTGCAGAGGAATATAGAGCATTCTTGGAATTATATAATGTGGAATATAATGAAAAATTCGTGTTCCGGGATTAAGGAAGATTGGTGTTGTAAGGCTTTTGCCCTTACAGGGCGCCTTGCTGTTTGCTATCATACCCAGGGCGATGCCCTGGGCTAGGAGCTTCTGCCCTTTCAGGGCGTGCTGCTTCTGGGGCTTCTGCCCTTTACCTTTCCCTTCGGCCGGTGACCGTTGGTTCAGGGCGTGCTGCTTGCGTTTAGCCTGCGTTCTGCTTCTTCTCTTTCCTTCGGCAGAGGAGATAAAGATGCAGAAAGCGGAGATGTAGATTACAAATATCACCATATAATCAAGGATCTATACGCCACCTTTTCATCGTGGCATATAGACCCTTATCCCTGATTTACACAGATATTTACCTTATAACATAAAATATGTGGGTTCCTAACTTTTTCAGCAACTTTTCCCAGAAATCTCTTGCAGATATGAAAATAAAACCGTAACTTTGCGGCATGGAATTTTAAAACAGATGGTTATGAAGTACTTAGACCCCAAGGCAGACCTTACGTTCAAGAAGATATTCGGCAATCATCCTAAAAGACTGATCAGTCTTCTGAACGCCCTCCTGCCACTCAGCGACGAGGAGCAGATACGCGAAATCAAGTATCTGCCTACAGAACTTGTGCCCCAGCTCGAAGGGGGCAAGAACACCATAGTGGATGTACTCTGCACGGATGTCAGAGGCAGGAAGTTCTGCGTGGAAATGCAGATGGAATGGTCTGACGCATTCCAGCAGCGAGTACTGTTCAATGCATCCAAGCTCTATGTGAGTCAGGCAAAAAAGGGAGGCAAATACAGCGAACTGCAACCAGTGTATTCTCTCAACCTGATAAATGATATCTTTGCGCATGATACTCCGGATTTCATCCACAACTACCGCATCGTGCACGATAAGGACAGCAATAAGGTCATTGAGGGCTTGCATTTCACCTTCATAGAACTCCCTAAGTTCACTCCTCATTCCATTGCCGACAAGCGCATGATGGTATTGTGGCTCCGTTTCCTCACGGAAATCAATTCCAATACGAAGGATATTCCTGCCGACCTGCTCAATGACCCGGAGATTGGAAAAGCCGTAGAGGAACTGGAGATTTCCGGTTTCTCGGATGCCGAGCTCAGAGCCTACGACAAGTTTTGGGATTCCGTAAGCGTTGAAAGAACCCTCATAGATGACAGCTACCAGAAAGGTAAGGAAAAAGGTAAGCAAGAAGGTCTTGCGGAAGGTATGGAGAAAGGTATGGAAAAAGGTATGGAGAAAGGTAGAGCAGAAGGCAAGCATGAGGCCAACACAGAAATAGCACAACGATTGCTGGCAATGGGACTTCCTGCCGAACAGGTTTCCAAAGCTACCCAGCTACCTTTGGAAATCATTAAGAATCTGAGCAATTCATAAAAAACTCAAGTTTCGCATGTAAGCTCCACACGCCCCAGGCATCAGAACACCATCATGTCCCCACACGCCCTGAAAGGGCAGAAGCTCCTAGCCCAGGGCAACGCCCTGGGTATTATGATATACAAACCAACGCCCTGTAAGGGCAAAAGCTTTAATAATATGGCGCAATCCTTATCAAAAATTTACATCCATTTGATTTTCCACATCAAATCAACGAGCCCCCAAATCCGTGAAAATGATTTGGAACGACTCCATTGTTATATCGGCAAACTTGTAAAGACAGCGGGATGTACCGAGATAAAGGCTGGTGGTATAGGCGATCATGTTCATGTATTGTTCATATTATCAAAAGATGTCACGATTTCCGAAATAGTTGAGGAAATCAAGCGAAACAGCAGTAGATGGATAAAGGACCTTGATCCGGGTTATTATCATTTTTTCGCATGGCAGGGTGGTTATGCCGCATATTCCATCAGTCAATCCGTTGTGGACAAAACATTGCAATATATTGACAATCAGAAAGAGCATCACAGCAAGCATTCGTTTGCAGAGGAATATAGAGCATTCTTGGAATTATATAATGTGGAATATAATGAAAAATTCGTGTTCCGGGATTAAGGAAGATTGGTGTTGTAAGGCTTTTGCCCTTACAGGGCGCCTTGCTGATTGCTATTATACCCAGGGCGATGCCCTGGGCTAGGAGCTTCTGCCCTTTCAGGGCGTGCTGCTTCTGGGGCTTTTGGGCCTTCAGCCCGTACTTGAACCACATGCGAAACTTCTGTTTGTTATTTAATCACGATTTTCTTACTACCATGAATATAAATACCCTTGGTAGGACGAATAACCTTCACACCTTGAAGAGTGTAGTATGCCTTATCCGCAGATTTCATCATGGTTGCCACAGCTGGCTTCTCGATGCCTGTTGAAGCATAGGCTTCGCTGGCAAGAGAATAGTTTGGACCATTCGGGTTGGCGCTCCAGCCCTTAATATTGCGGGCTGAGAAATCGGCGTTAGCTATCAGATTCTCTGATGTTCCTTCCTTCACCAACACCATATCGTCAATATCGAGTGTACCACCGTATGTGCCAAATACAAACTGGAAGGTATCCAAGGTGAAGTTGGCTGTGAAATCCCAGGTCAGCGTCTTCCAGTCGCCAGCCTCTACATGATAGGCTGCCAGATACTGCACATCAGCGCTTCCACCCCACTGGTTCCTGTTGGCACTTGCATTCCAGATAGGCCAGAATCCCAATTCAGCGCAATCTGCTGAAGTTCTCATCTTCATGGTCAGCGTATACTTGGCATCCTTCTCCAAAGCCTTTGGCAAGGTGTAGACAGCCTGACTGTCCCAGAGGTTCTTGCCCACAGTACTCTCGTAACGGATGAAATAGTTGCGCTTTTCCACAGGCACCGAAGACTGGTTCAACTGATGACGCTTGAAGAAGTTCCACAGTTCCTGGGTAGAATTTACCCCGTTAGGTTCATTAGAATGCCAATGTCCCTTGCCATCGATGGCAATCAGGTTCACCTCTACTCCTTCGTTCACATTATTATATATAGTACGTGTAGCTTTGGGACCTGTGCTGCCGGCAGGATAAGGACGGATTACCTGCGGATTGCTTGCATCGCAACCTTCGTAGGCAGCCCACTTCTTTACATATTCCTCAATGCTAGGATAACCGCCAGCCATGTGATTAGGATCGCCCGTATATTTGAACACATCATCAGCGGTTCCGTGAATATGCATGATAGGCACCATGCGGTTAGCTCTAGGCTGCTTACCGATATCCACACCGCTCACAGGTCCGAAGGCGGCAATCTGATAGCCAAGCGTTTCCAGGCAATGATAACCCAGCCAGCTACCCATAGAGAAACCCGAGAGATAGATGCGGTTCTTGTCCACATGGTGCTGGTTTATCATTTCTTGGATGACAGCATCCACAAACTCCACATCAGAAGTACCGTGAGTGTCCCACATTCTGTTATTACCCAGCGGATAAGTAACAATAAAACCCTCGGTATCAGCCAGCGCATTCCATTGCGTCTGATTCTGCTGATACTCAGGGTCCTGGTTCATACCATGCAGAGAAATCACCAGAGCCGGTGATTTCTCTACATTCTTTGGTACATAAGTGAGGGTCTTGCGAGTAGAAGTCCCCACTTTTACATCTTCCCAGGTCTGTGCCGCCATTTGTAGACACAGAACCATGAGGAGAGATGCGAGCATTGTAAAACGTCTCATCTATTACTTGATAACCATCTTTTTACCATTCTTGATGACAACGCCCTTATAGTTCTTACCTACCTGCTGACCAGCGAGGTTGAAGCACTTGCCATCCTGAGCAACCTTCAGATTCTCTACCTTAGAAATGCCGGTAGGTGTATCAACCAACCAGGCACCGAGCACAGAAACCTTTGCTGGATTATTTTCTTGGTCGGTATACTGGATACCCACGTTCTTGATGACAGCACCTTCCTTGGTGGTGAAAGTAACCTCATCGCTGCCTCCGAATGAAGGCCACTCAGATGTCTTATCCTCGTAATCTACACACATCTGAACATTTGGGGTTGGCTCAGCCAATTTCACCTTGACTGTAACATTACTCTTGCCAGCCAAGCCATTGATAGCAAGCTGCTGCCACAGTTTATCGAAAGAAACTATACCCTTATACTTATTAGCAACTGTGTTATCAGTACCAGCCCAATCGGTGAAGGAGGCATAGACCTGCTTTTCAGAATTGTCGGCACCCACCAGAGTCAGCTTCTTCACCTTCAGGTTCACCTCTTCATCATCGGTATGCTGTACGCTTACACCCACGATGTAAGGATGCTCCGGGTCGAATACCAATTCATACTTCTTGGTAGTTCCATCGCCCACAGCACGACCATAAGCAGGAGTAGCCTCACCTTCTGCATCAGCAGAAGCCTTCCAAGTATAGTTTACTTGGCAGTTGGCAGGAAGCGGATCTTCGAACTCGAGGATATACTTAGGATAATCTGCAGAGTTGACATTGCAAGCAAACTCTGCTGCTCCATACATCTTGGAGATAGTGAAATCATAAACATCAGCATCGTAGGCAAAACCTGCATTCCAGCCACCACCCAAAACAAGAGGAGTCTCTGTCTGAGCATTCACACTTACAGCCATGAAAGCTGCTACAATCAAAGTAAATAACTTTTTCATAAGCTTTACAATTTGTTATTAAGTTAATAAATCCAGTTATAAAATTGAAATGTTTCTCATTTCCGCTTGCAAAAATAACAGAAAAGGCTGAAAAAGACTTTGCGGGGAGTAACAAATACTTTGTAAGAAGTACCAAATAGGTTTGATAGCCAACATTATAACGAAAATGATACCCCATCAAACCTATTTGAAGAGGAAATCAGGAAAAGTCAAATAAACAAATATTCCAGATTCCCCAAATGTTTTTGCCCAAAATGTTCCAGATTCCCCAAATGTTTTTACCCAAAATATTCCAGATTCCCCAAATGTTTGGTCAGAGGAAAAATATCAGAGGAAAAATATACAGATGAGCCTAATACATCACGTCCTTCTCTGGGAAGCTATGGGATAGCGGGCCATAGAGGGGATGAGCATCCAAAAGCTTGACACTGCGGGTGAGAGGAAGCACATCCTCCGCCCATTGGCGATAGAAGGTGGCATCATACAAGATGTAGAGATACTTGCGCGCCAACTGCTCATGGCCACTCACCAGTTCGGTCTCGGCAAGACGCTTCAGCATTCTGCCACTCTGATTGCCATTGGCAATGAGCTGCTTAAACTCGAAGGCATATCGGCGAGAAGCATTCACCAAACCAAGATGGAAGAAGAGGTCACTCTTCATGCAGATATTGATGGGGTGATCCAGCTTGCCATACGAAGCCATAAACTGGCGCATCCCCTCATCACTCAATGCCCCCGTCTTCCATTGCGCCAACTTCACAGCCGCCTCGCTCGCCGTAGCCATCGGAGCCTTCTTAGCTGCCTTGTCCAAGATGGCATGCCAATCCTGTCGGCGCACCAACATGCTATACTCCATCTGCTCATACACATCAGAAGTATACCACTCATGAGGGAAGAACGCCGTAGGATCGCGCAGATAATCAATGCCACGAAACACACGAGCCTTGGGATAAGGCAGCATTCTGGCACTATCCAACTGCACAAACAAGCCTACCACCAGCACAGCCACCAAGCCCATCGCCCAGTTCTGCTTATCCTTCTGCCTGCACAAGGCATAAGCCACCAAGCACATTGCTGCCCATATCGCCATCGGTCCCACTAGCCAATAGCCCAAAGTGAGCAATAGCAGCAGATAAATAATGGCAGGTCTCCAAGCCGAGAAGATGTTACTAGGCATCAGCAGCAACATAGCCTCAGTAAGCAGCAAAGCCATAGGCACAGTAGTCATCACATCCTTATCGCCCATGATCGCCCACATCACAATAGGCGGCAGAAACGACAGGAGATAACATCTCATACCGTCCTTACAGCCCATCCTTCTCATCAAGAGCCAGGTGATCCGTTGCAAGCCGCCCATGAGTAGCGCTAGGAGCAAGGCGCCCAGCGGCAGATTGTTATAGCACTGCACCAGCATCTCAGCCAGATAGCGAGCCACGCCACCTGGTTCTGTCAGTCTATCCATCAGATAATCCCCATTCCATAAGAAGAGCTGCATCTGCTCATGATAAGCCAATTCGCAGGGATAGGCATATCGCCAGAAGATGTACAGGGCAGCCATGAAGCCAACCGCCATCATCCATCGGCTTCTATCATTATTCTTCGTATCTTTCATTTTCCTTATACCTTGTTATATATAGCATCACTTAGCCGCCCGCCATTCCATGCGTTTAGGATTGTTGATATGCCCAGGCATATCCTCTATCTCCACCTTGCGCAGCGTGAAGTCGGGCGTATTATATGAATACATGCGGCGCAGATTGTCCTCCCTAGGTCGGCGTTGCGGAAGGAGGAAAGGCTTGGTAGAATGGCCCTGCCTGTCCACGCTAGCCAGATAGATGCGAGTATACAGGCCGTCCTCTCGCCTACTGGTAAAGAGATACCATCCGCCACTCTTGCTCCAGTTGTGGAAACTGTCAGAGTCATCACTGTTGGCAGCGTCCAGGGCATAAGCCTTGCCAGTCTTCAAATCTAGCAGCCATAGGTCAGCCTCCGGATGCCAGATAGAGAAGTAGCCATAATCCAGCGTGGTAAACATCAGATATCTGCCATCGTATGACGGACGAGGCCAAGTGATGCTCTTGCCCAAAGCCACTGCACTGATGAGCGTATCCACCATTTCGCTCAGCTTGCCCGTCTTGGCATCGAAGCCCACACGGCAGAGGCTATATCGGCTCTCACGGAAATGCTGCTTCGGATCTCTGAAAGGCGCGGTGATATAATAGAGCCACTTACCGTCTGGCGAAAACACAGGGCAGTTCTCCAGATTCTCCTTGGTGGCAAAGCGAGCATCCACCATCGCCTCATGCGTCTCGGGATTGTAGATGAAGATGTCAGAGCTCATATCGAAATACTCGATGCGCTTCTTAGCCTGAGAATGAAAATACTGCTGCGTATCATTGGTGCTGAAGGCGATAAACCTGCCCGATGGATGCCAACAAGGGAACACCATCGGACCACCCACCTCCAGATTCTTCGACTTCATCCAGTCGTCCTTGCCCTGATGGCGAATCAGGGTAGCACCCTTCTCGCCACGGATATGCAGCGTAAACTCATCGGGATTGGTGGCATTGGCGGTATGACAATTCACACAACTGCCCGGCACCTCGGTGGTGCGATAGATGGCAAACTCATCAAAGTTGGAGAGGCAACGCTGGAAGAGTCCCTGCATACCATAGAGCTCATAGCCAGGAGCCACCATGCGATAAGTGACGCCCCACTCCTTCATCCTCTGCTTATCCACGAAGATGTCAAAAGGCTTGAATTGTCTCCACTGTCCGTCCTTCTTGGCGACAACAATAATGGTCAGTTTTCCGCCTCGATTATCACGTAGCAGTTGATGCCATTGTTCGATGTCAAACTCCGCATCCTCTCCCGATGTCTCCATCGCTCCCTTCCTGGATCCCTTTATCTGTACCGACATAGCCGTATATCCCTCATCTTCCATGCAGAAGTTGAGCGGAGCGATATTGGCGGGCACAGTAACGCCCACGTAGTCGGGATAGATGGCAGGCAACTGGCTCACCATCGTTATGTCATGTGGCTTTTGCGAGCAACCCGCCAGCAGCAGGCAGCCCATCAGCAAATAATATATCTTTTTCATGGATACAAAGATACATCTTTCCCCTGAAACACCCTTTGCATCATGTAACAAATACTTTATCTGGATTGAAATTATGCAGCCAAATGAAAGATTTTGGCACGAAAACGCAAAAAGGTTGACCGTGTCATCACAACACAGCCAACCTTAACGACTAACATCTTTTTTCGGTTAATCTTTGTATGATAAACCTAAAACTAATGTCTTTTAGAGTATTTACTTGGCATCGTTCCAATATTCTGGAGCACCAAGACCTGCAGCGAAACCTGCATAGGTATGCTTGCGAAGATAGTTGAGATCCCAGAGACCAGTAGGCTCACCAGGACGCCAACCTGAATCCTTAGGAGAATCTGTAGCACACCACTGAGTGATACCATACTGCTGATCAATAGGGATAATCTCGAAGTACTTCTGGAGAACGAAGGTGTAGAGGTCACGCATTTCCTTGTGTTGTTCCTCAGTCATCTGATCATAAGTTAATTTATTGCCAGCGGCATCAACATAACCCATATCAAGTTCAGAAATCTTGCAAAGCTTGCCACTTTCAGCCATCAACTCCAACATCTTGACGATATGATCTTTCTTACTTTTCTGAGTGTTAGGATCAGCATAGCAAGTGATATGCATCTGAGATGCGATACCATCAATCTTGGTAACACCATCAGCCTCCCAATCATCGATCCACTTCTTCAAACTCTCCAGCTTGGCATTTTCGTCCCAATCGCTCTCCAAGTTATAATCATTGATGAAGAGTTTCAATTTGTCAGGGTCACCATTATGGGCGGCAAAACTCTTGCGAGCTGCAGCTACAGCAGTGCGAACATAATCAATGTCACCCAGGTAATCCTGCCAGTAGAAGCAGTTCTTCTTGTCGTCAGCAGAAGCTGTAGCAGCATGCTGCAAGTCGTACTTGCCATCACCATCTTTATCGTCACCAGAAAGGGCCTCGTTCACAACATCCCATGATGTAACATAACCATCAGTAGCCTCCATCATACCATCAATCCACTTGCCCATTGCATCAGTAAGAAGAGATTTCTTCTCTTCATCCGTAAGAGGAATGGAATTAGCAGACTTCGTGATATAAACCTCAAAGTCATCAATATAGAGTGTACCGGCATACAATCCGATATTTAAGAGCAAGCGAGAAGCACCATCACCATTACACTTAGCTGTGACATCCACTTCCTTCCAATCCTTAGTAACAGAAATGTTCTGGAAATTACCGCAAGGCTTATAACCGTCAGGATTCTGAAATAGAGCACCAAATTGACCAGCTACAGAACCTTTGATTTTCATCTTCAAATGATAAGTTGTACCATTTTCGAATATAAATCCAGGCTCAAAATTAACCTGAGCATTCCAGTCTGCGCTTTTAGCTGCATCATTACCAACTTGGCAAACTCCATTCACATTCTCAGGAGTATGATCCATACCCCAACCACCTAGAGACTCCTCTCCTTCAAAATCAAGCTTAGCCACAGTTGAAGGGATTTCCATAACAGGAGTTTCCATGTGTGAAATTGTGATAGACTTCCAATAAATCTTACCAGCAAAGTCTCCATGTTGGAACATAATGCCATTATTTGCCATTTTTGGAGATACAGACAAAACAACTTTCTGATATCCTTTACCTACAGGAATCGTGAATTGTTGCTCAGCAACATTCCAATCACCTAACTTAAAATGGATGTTGGCATCAGATGCGCCTTCAGCCTTACATTCTATGGTCAGTTTATAATCCTTTCCCTCATCCAAAGAGATTCCATTGACCAACCAATATTGGAGTTTATAGAAAGGTTCAATCGGCTCCGGATTGGTTATGACCACAGCACCATCTTTGTTCCACTCTGTAGTTACAGAAGAAGCAGAAGGATCAAACCAATCATATTTTGTCAGTGTAGAGCAATCAAGCTGATAATCTGTCTTCTCTTCCTTCTGACTAGGATCTACCTGAATTTCCTTATCTGCAATAAGTTTACTAAGATACGTCTTGTTCTGCTGAGAATGCCAAGCAAGCGTATGACCATAGATGGTCAAACCTGCATCCTTTGCATTTGTAACGAAATCCTTAACAGTATTAAAGTCAAAGGTTCCATCATCTTTTACACAAGAAGCATACTTCATGGCGTTGCCTGCTGTCATCTCCTCGAAGTTGCTACCAGCCAAGCAATATACAAGCTCCTGTTTGTTGAAGTCGGGCGCAGCCAGTGCAATACCCAACTTAAAGTCGGGATTGCACTTGCCAGAAGCCTTCATGTCTTCGACATATTTCTTCAAAGGCTCGTAGTTGTTAAGATACTGATATTCCTTCAAGTTCTTGGTCATATCAGTTCTGTACTCCGAGAACTTGTCATCAGCACATGATGACAAAGCCAAGAGAGCTACCAAGCCTAAACCAAAATTAATATTTTTCAATTTCATAATAATCTACCTATTATTAGATGATACTTAATTGATAATTACCGCAGCTTACTTTACGATATACTGAGTATCGAAAGTTACTATACCATTGGTATTACCACGAGTTTGAGCTACAAACTGGTCGGTTGTCTCTACCTTGACAGCACCGAAGTCTACGGTATACTGGAGAGTCAGGATGTCACGATCCTTGTTGCCCCAAGCCAGCTTAGCGCCCTTCTCCACAAACTTACCTGTACCTGTAGCAGTTACGCCCTCTGTCTCGGAAGAAACAGTGCAAGTACCATCGTTAGCAAAGGTAAGCTTCAAGTTGCAAGTATAAGACTTGAGGATATCCTTACCCTCAGCATCCTTGCCCACAACTCTCTTGACTGTGAGAGGATAGATAGCCTCTGTAAGGCTCTTGGTAGTAATCTGGCAAACCTCGTCCTTCTCAATAGTTGCACCCTCACGCTTCTCTTCTGTGGTCTGACCATTCTCAGTAATCTTATCTGTACCACGGCGCAGATAGAATCCAGCCCAAGGGTTCATGTATTTCACACAATAGAGCACATAGTTCTGAGGCAATATCTTCCACGCATCGCTATTGGTCAGCGCAGGAGTTTCACCCTCCTGGAAAGGAGTACCCGTCAAGATCTTGCCAGCACCCTTCTGATCTTTGATGATCAGAGGGATGACATAAGTATTCTTTACAGAGGCAGGATCAGCGAAGAAAGCATCGTTGAGCTTCACCTGTAATCTTCCCTGCAAGTTGCCACCATAAGAGATGGTGTTACCTGCCAAGGTGTAATACTCTGCAGGCATAGGCTTTACAGGAGATACGCCATCAGAGAAATAGAGGTTGTCACAAAGCGAATTATCTACAGCCACATCCAGTGTGATGTCCTTACCATTGTAAGCACCACCCATGGTAGACACGATGTTGAAAATATGCTCGTTGTCCTTGGTATTGTCACGAGTCTCGTCATTGCCCAACACCAATATACGCTCCACGTTTTGGCGGGCGAAGTAGACTGATGTGCCACCCTCGTAGTCGTCAAACTCAGGCGTGCCGTTCTCACAAGAGCCGAAAGTCAGAGCCAAAGCTCCGAGTGCAGCCATTGAGAAATATTTATTCATCTTCATAGTTTTCATCATTATAAAATGTTAGTCGTTTGTAATTTTCCATCCTGCATTCTGCTTCAGCTGATCCCACTTGAGGATTTCAGTCTGTGGCACAGGACCGTAATACATATAGTCGTCGTATTTTCTTTCCTCTACTGTGATATCCTTGAACTGTGGAATACCAGCCTCTGTAGAAATCTCCACGCCATGAACAGCCTCATTGATAGGAGCCTTCCAGCGGCGGAGGTCATTGAAGCGCTTGTTCTCGAAGCAGAGCTCAATACGACGCTCATTGCGAATCAACTCACGCATCTTAACCTGGTCGTTAGCGCACTCATCAAGATAAGAATCATCTGTGATGCCTGCACGATGACGGATAGCCTTGATCACATCGTATGCAGAATAAGCATGTGTGCCATTGCCCTTAGGTCCCCAAGCCTCATTGGCAGCCTCAGCATAATCCAAGAAGATCTCGGTATAGCGGATATACACAGGATAGTGATACTGTGCGTTCTTGGCATTTGGATTAGGATTACAATCCTCACGAAGAAGCTTCTTCATATAGTAACCAGTACGTGTAGAGTTACCAATCTTATTCAGTCCATTGTCATTGTTGGCAGTGGTGATGTCGGTATTGATGGTTGCACCCTTATACTTGCTGCCATTATAGATAATGTAGAGATTCAAGCGTGGATCACGATTACTATAAGGATCCAAGTCATCATACTCACTGCGCTCATCTGTGATAGGATAACCATTGGCAGCAGGGAAAGCATCTACCAAATTCTGGGTAGGATTGATACGTCCCTTACCATAGAGAGATGGAGGGAAGTTATCAGCCTCCTGGTTCAAACCGAGGTCCCAATCATCTGCACCATTAGTCTTATTACCACGCCAGATAATCTCCTTAGGGCATGCACCAGACTGCAAATTATTAATCTCATTAGTCTGAGCATACCAAGAATTACCTGTTTCAGACAAGCCGCTTACGCCACCTATCAAATCGAGCAAGCTGGCTGCATCATCAGCAGCACGCTTATAATCCACATTGGTACCCTTATTAAAAGCAGGGCTGGCAGCAAGGAGAGAAACCTGTGCACGGATAGCCTTGGCGATACGACCGCTCACACGACCACGCATCAGAGAACCCAATACACGGTTATAGTCCTGATAGTTGTTCACACCCATAGCAGTGTATTTTTCTGGCACAGGATCTGACTTAGTCAAATCATTGTAGTCCAAAGGCAGCAACTGCTCAGCCTGGTCCAAGTCGCTATAGATTTGATCCAAGCAAGCTTGGAATGTGGCACGTGGCTGATTGAAATCAGAAGAAGTATCCTCTGGCTTTGTCAAGTTTGGCACACCCAGGAGCTGACCATCCTCAGTCCAACCACCATGGTTCATCAAGAGATAATACATATTGAGAGCTCTCAAGGCATAAGCCTCACCCTTACGGCTCTCACAGAACATCTGCTGCGCACCCTTGTCCTTAGCCCAGTCTACCTTGTCCACTTCCTGAAGGAAGATGTTCAAGTACTGGATGCTAGCACGACAGCTAGTCCACTTGCTCATAGGGTCATTATTGGCAGCCCAAGAACCAGTAGCCATTTTCAGGTAGCTGTTAGACAAATCATTGCTTACAGCATCATCGGTTGCCACATCAGTTACACTTTTGGTATTATAAGGAAGCACGGCATAAGCATAGCCGAGAAGTCCCTGAGCATAAGTAGGCTCTTCGTAAATCTCGTCCAAGCTACGGTTGTTTTCCTGTGCAGGCTCAAAGAGATCTGAGCAAGACACCAACGAGAGTGACAATGCAGCTAATATAAATAACTTATTAATTTTCATTTCTGTATACATTTAATAATGATTAGAATGTAGCCTTCACACCTATATTATAATAGCGTGTCTGAGGAGCACTACCTATGTTCATCTCCAATACCTCACGGTTCTTAGAGATAGTGAGCAAGTTGGCACCGCTTACATAAGCAGACAAGCCCTTAAGCCAAGTCTTCTGGAAGAGCGTGCTAGGCAGGTCGTATGTAATCTGTACCTTAGCCAAGCGGAAAGCGTCTGTGCTGTACATCCAGAAGTCTGATGTCTGATAGTTGTTGCTACCTGAGAGTGTGGTAAGACGTGGATAAGTAGCAGTCTCCTTGGTTGCCTCAGTCCAGCGATTGCGAACCACAGCTGAGTACTTGCCGTCACCCTTTACCCACCAGTAAGAATTGTTCTTCAAGCCATAAGCACCGAAGTTGCCAGTACCGAGGGCGAAGAATGTGAAGTTGTTCCACTTAGCAGTGAGGTTTACACCCAATGTGAATGGAGAGCCATACCAACCACCCTTGCCCAGGAACACCTGGTCGTAAGAGTCGATCTTGCCATCACCGTTTACATCCACATACTTCATATCGCCAGGCTTCACGTCACTACCCAAGCGGCTCTGGTCTGGAGAGTTCTTGATTTCTTCCTCACTCTGGAAGAAGCCAGCAAACTTATAACCCCAGATACCATCGAGAGCCTTGCCCTCACGGTTTTGGTAATCCCATGCGTTCATCTCATCACGCTTGGTAGCCTTGGTGTTATAATAAGTACCTGTTACGCCGAGCTGCAAGTCTACATCACCCACCTTCTTATTGAAGTTAGCTGCGAAGTCGAAACCGATGCGGCGATTATTGTTAAAGTTGAGCACAGGCATGAATGAAGCATCAGGATAGCCTGGCTTAAAGTGAGAAGGATAGAACGTTGGAGTAGAAATCAGATAACCCTCCATCGAGTTAACGAAGAAGCTAGCATCCAATGTTACCATCTGCTGCCACAAGGAAGTCTTGAAGTTGACAGAAAGTTCCTTACGCTTGATGAAGTCGAGATCCTTGTTGGCAGAACGCTTAGAGAATGTGTACTTGCCAGCAGAACCATCATACCATCCATAACCATCAGCTGTCTGCCAGTTGGTGTCATAGAGATAGTATCTGTTGTCATTTACTGCCAAGTCAATATCCTCGTTGATGATGCTACCAGATACACTGATCATCATATCGTCTACCACCTTGCTGTTCTTCAAGAAGTTCTCGTTCTTGAGTCTCCAACCCAATGAAAGTGAAGGAGAGAAGCCTACACGATGACCTGGAGCCAACTGTGCAGAGTGGATAGCTGCCAAGCCGAAGTCTGCATAATAAGTCTTGGCGTAATCATAAGATGCATCCAAGGCAAGATTAGCACTTGAGTTCTTATGATACTGTCCAGACTTCGACTGCTGGAAGCCAGAGGCAATCAACATCGCAGAGAGGTTATGTACCTTATTAAATGTATTGGCGTAATTGAACTGAGCAGAGAAGAGCATGGTCTGATTGTCCACACTATTAGCGATGTTCTGTACACCAGACTTCTTATCCTCACCTTCCTTCTTCAAAGCTACGATCATATCCTTGCCGTCGATGTTTGACCATGTTGGGATATAGATGGCATAGCTATTATTGAAAGATGTGGTGTAAGAGGTAGCATAGTCTACTGCGAAACGAGTCTCGAAAGACAAGCCCTGCAACAACTTGTGCAGATTGATGTTAACACCTGTATCAAACTGGAACTGGCGGCTAGTATACTTGCTCTTACCAGCAGCATAGTAATCTGCGAAGATGTTAGAAGAGTTAGCCTGTGTACCAGCCAAGAAGTACTTGCCATCCACCAGCTTAGCCACACTCATCAAGTCCCAAGCAGCCTTGGCATTAGGAGCTATCATGTCTGTAGAGATCAATGGACTAGCATTCTGTGGGAAGTTAGGACGCCAAGTAGCAGCTGCATTCCAATAATCACCAATAGCAGAATGTGAATCATAGAATGTGGCATTGGAGTTGACCCAAGCCTTGATGTCATCTGTGATGTTGACATCTACATTACCACGTACACTGAAACGCTGAGTGTTATTGTTCTTAGCCTCACCAAACTTCAGGAAGTCGCCCTGGCGATAATAGTTGATGTTGCTATAGAAGTGAGCACGCTTACCACCACCACTAATCTCAGCAGTAGCCTCGTAGCGACTATTCATCTTGCGAAGATAGTCAGAAGAGTACATATCGAGATTAGGATAACGATATGGGTTGGCGCCCAAGCCATGATTGTAGATATCCTCAGCAGAGTAGAGAGGAGTCAAACCGTCATTGGCACGAGCCTCGTTGTAGAGAGTCATATACTCAGCAGAGCTCAGATACTCAGGGAATGACTTAGCCACATTGAGACCAGCGTTAGCCTGCACCTCAACCTTCAAGCCGTCATTATGACCACGCTTGGTAGTGATGAGCACAGCACCCTTAGCTGCCTTGCTACCATAGAGCACTACAGCTTGCGCACCCTTGAGGAATGTAATCTGGTCAATCTCGCTAGGCATCACGTTGGTTGCCTCACGAGGCACACCATCTACCAATACCAAGTAACCTGCATTGTCAGCATCCATACCCCAGAGAGAGTTGCCATTCCAACCACCCACGTAGCCCTGCATGTTGTCAAGGCTATAAGTGTGGTAGTTTTTCTTCATCAATCCCTCTACATCGACTACCGAAACGCCGCCCAAGATGTCACCCTTGGCTACCTTGCGATAAGCCACATTGACCATCTCCTTGTCGGCAGCAACGGTATCGGTTTCGTTCTCAGCAGCAGTTTTGGCATCGGCAGCCATAGGAGCCAATGACACAAGACCTGCCAACAGGAACTTTGAATTATATGATTTGAATTTTGAATTCATACTATCATTCATATTTTAGTATTACTATATAATGTTATTTTACCAACCAGGATTCTGACTAAGCTCTTGATAGAGATAAACATCCTTGATAGGCAATGGGAACCAATAGTGCTTGGCTGTGAAGTGACGAGTCAAGATCGCTTCCTGGCGGAAGTTATCCACCTTAGCATCAGCTGGGTCATTATTCTTGTAGAAATCGGCACCCTCCACACGGTCAAACTCATCAGAGTACTTTACATTGTAAGGAGCCTCGGTCAGGAGCAACCAGCGCTGCAAGTCGTTGAAACGGAAGCCCTCGAAAGCAAGTTCCACCTCACGCTCACGGCGAACCTCGTCCATGAACTTATGTGCATCAGCTACATACTCTGGAGCCACATGACCAGCGCCACAACGATCACGAAGGGTATTGATGGCATCCTCAGCAGTCTTGCTAAAGTTAGTAGCCTTGCCAGAAGCACCACCAAACGCAGCACAAGCCTCAGCATACATCAGATAGATGTCAGCCAGACGCATATATGGCAAGTAACAGTGGAATGCTGAACCCCAATCGTAGTCGCGATCCACCTCATTACATGTATGAGGCACCAACTTCTGGATGAAGTAACCTGTACGGCTGCCATTAGCCACTGGACGCATATTGCCACCTGTATACAACTGGCAGTACTGCAAGTTAGCCCACTGACCAGGAGTACCATTCAGATACTTGAAGCCATCAAACACGATGTCGTGATAGAAGCGTGGGTCACGGTTCTTATATGGATGAGTAGGATCGAAACCACCTGCTATGTTAGGAACCAACTTGCCATTCTCTACGATGTAAGCGGGCTCACCATTAGCCATACCGTAAGCAGCTATCAAGTTAGCTGTAGGTTGGTGAATCACATTGTCATGTCCAACCACTTTGTCAACCTTAGGACCAAACACCTTAGAGGTATTCCAGTTAGAGCCGTTGAAGTCTGCAGATGGACCACGGAAGATAGCCTCAATAGACCCAGGCATTTTCCAGTTCTGCTTCTTGGTATAGAAGATATCAGAGAAGCAAGAGTTAGCATCGGCAGAACGCTCATGATTGTAGACGTCCTTATATTTGAACTCAGCCAACCCATACTGTGTCTGGCCCCCCTCAACCAATGTGAGCAACTCACCGAAGACCTCAGCTGCCTTCTTGGCAAACTCCTCATCATAGTCGTATGTCTTACCATTCTTGCTAGCTCCTGCCTGTGCGCCATTCTTCATCAATGGGCTGGCAGCCCAGAGATAAGTCTTGCCCAGATAACCGAGTGCCATGATCTTGTTGATACGAAGGTCGTTCTTGCCCTGTGTGGCAGCACCATCATACTCATTGTCCCAGTTGATAGGCAACAGATCGGCAGCCTTGCGATAATCAGCAGCAGCCTTCTCTGCACACTCCTGATAAGAGAGACGAGGCAAATTGAGCTCTGAATTGAGATCCAAATAGGTATCAATGTATGGCAAACCACCAAAGTACTGCATCAACTCAGTGTGCCACCATGCACGGAAGAAGTAAAGCTGACCAGCAATGAGGTCTTTCTCTGCCTTGCTAGCTACCAACTTATCGAGATTAGCCAAGCCCTGGTTAGCCTTACGAATGCAATACCAAGCATGTGGCCAAAGTGAGTGGTTGAACTTATCTGTAGATGTAGGGTTGCTGCCATCCTTGTAAAGCCAGTTACCAGTGGTCTGCCAAGCACGGAAGTTGCCCAAGTCTACCTGGTGTGTCATACGGTTATCAGCCTCTGGGTTGAAGATTTCATCATCACCCCAGTTCCAAGAAGGACACCAGTTACATTTTTCCTTATCAGGGATACAGTTGTAAATCTCCTCTACGTAACCCTGAAAGTTACGGAAGTTTACAAATGCGTCATTTTCTGAGACTGTAGAATCTGCCTCCTTGTCAAGATAGTCCTGGCAAGAGTTGAGCGAGGTGCCGAGAGCCAGCGAGACGCATCCCATCAACAAAAAATTCTTTATCTTATTTTTCATTTGAATGTTCATTTTAATATTACAATGAGAATTTAACACCTAAGTTGAAGCGGCGTACTGTAGGATATGCTCCAAGGAAACCGCCACCACCGAGGTTAGCCTCACGGTCATCAGGCATACGAGTCCAAAGCCAGAGGTTGTTACCATTCAAGTATACCTTGAGGTAGTTCATACCGAGAGCCTTGATCCATCCCTTGGTCCAAGTATAAGCAATCTCTACGTTCTTCAGACGGATGTATGAACCATCATAGAGGAACTGAGTACCATTGCTGTAATCAGACTGGGTAGCACCCCAACGAGGAATGATAGATTCTGGAGAAGACTCATTCTTGTCCCACCAAGTACCAGTGTCATAAACATTGTCCAACTTATTGCCAAAGCTTGTCAAGGTTACGTCACGAGTTACATTGGTTACACCATAGAACTGAGCGAAAGCAGAGAAGCCCTTATACTCGATACCGATAGTGGCATTGTATGTATTCTGAGGATTTGAGCTATAACCTACTGGAGCTGAGTCCTTGCTATCTACCACACCATCACCGTTGAAGTCTACGATGTAGTAATCGCCTACCAAGCGGTGGTTGTCGTTAGACTCATGAGCTGGAGAACCTATCAAGTCATCGATGTCGTTGATAAAGCCACGATCAATGTATGAGTGATACTGACCCATAGAGTAGCCTGCCTCCTTCTGATAGTTAGGAGTGAGCTGAGCGTCATCCTTCAAGAGCACCTTGTTCTTGGCATGGGTCATATTGATGTTACCCCAGAGGCGGATGCCATTGGCAAATTTCTTGTTGAGCTTCAACTCCAACTCGTAACCACTGGTACGAACCTTACCCTTATTGATAGTAGGAGCTGTAGTACCAAAGTAAGATGGGATGGAGCGGTTATCACCAAAGATCAAAATGTCGTTACGACGGTCGCAGAAGAAATCGAGCGAACCGGTAATCAAACCACCCAAGAAACCATAGTCGACACCGAAGTTGGTCTTCTTCACAGTCTCCCACTTCACATCTTTATTACCCAATGTATTCTGGCGATACCATGTGTAGATACTGTTGGTATGGTCAAGATCCATCACTGTGTTGCCTCCGTATGCCCACTGGTTCATGTAGAGCCAACGACGAGAAGAGTCGAATGGATCGCCCAGGTTATCATCACCAATCTCACCGTAAGATGCACGGAACTTCAACATATCAATGATGTGCTTGTCACGAAGATTCTTCATGAAGTTCTCCTCAGTGATGGTCCAACCGATAGCTCCAGAATTGAAGAAGGCGAAGCGATTGTCCTTGCTAAACTTTTCTGATCCGTTGTAAGCACCGTTATACTCGATGTTGTAACGACCAGCATAGCTATAAGTAGCACGGAACGCCCAGTCCTCACGGTAAGTAGGCATCACACTACCACGTGCATTCTCCTGACGAGAGAACAAGCCCATGGCTGTAACATCATGCTGTCCGAACTTGCGAGCCCAGTTGAGCTGCAACTGATAGTAAAGATTGCGAACAGTCTGGTTGTTATCAACCGAACCACCTGAAGTACTCCAGTTAACGCCCTGTTTCCAGTCGAACTTATTGTTTGACTCATATACCTGACCATATGTTATATTGCCAGTCTCTGGATCAATATACTTGGTCTGAGCTGTATTGTTCAAGTCATTGATACCACGGCTCGTCTCAACAAATACGTTGTCCCAAGAAACGGTACCACGCAAGTTCAAGCCCTTGGTGATGAAGTCGAGTTTCTGCTCCAAGGTAAAGTCGGTATTGATACGAGTAGTAGTAGCCTGCGCTGTACCACCGATGGCGAGGTTCTGAGCAGAGTTACTTACGTTAGACGCATTTGGATAATAACCCCAAGAGCCATCGCTATACTGAGGCAAGAATACATCTGGAGCGATGTTATAAGCACCAGCCCACTGCTGTCCTATCTGCCACTCGCTATTGCTCATGTTGCTCCAAGGAGCCTTGCGCACACCATTAGAACCAGATACATTTACCTTTAATGTAGTAGTTTTAGTGATAGAGAAGTCCAAGTTACTGCGCACATTGATACGATTGTATCCATAGCCAGAGTTATAGTTACGTCCGTTATCATACTCACGGAAGAGGTCACCCTCGTGTACAAAATCGGCAGAAGCAAAATACTTCACGAAGCTTGTACCACCGCTCACATTGACATTGGCATTATATGACATGGCGCTCTTCTTGAAGAGGGCATCCTGCCAATCCACGTTAGCATAACGCTCGCGCTGCTCATCCGTAGTCTGGTTACGATAGTTCTCAATAAATGATTGAGGACGGATGTAAGACCAAGATTCAGGAGAAACACCCAACTCATGCTCCACTGCCCTGTTGCGGAACATCAAGGCATCGTATGAATCATACTTGTTAGGCAACTTAGAAGGAGCCTTCAATGTAGCATTGAAGCCCACATCAATCTTAGCCTTGCCTTCCTTACCGCGCTTGGTAGTAATCAAGATGACACCATTGGCACCCTTCACACCATAAACGGCAGTGGCAGATGCATCCTTCAATACAGAGATGCTCTCTACAGAACCAATGTCTACACTACTCATAGGACGCTCGATACCATCGACTAGGACGAGAGGGTCGCTGTTGTTCCAAGAACTAGCACCACGAATGATGATCTGTGGCTCCTCCTCACCAGGCATACCATTGCCCTGAACAGTTACCACACCAGGAAGGTTACCAGTTAAGGCAGCACCAATGTCGCTGACACCGGCAGCACGTTCCAGCACCTCACCTGTGGTCTGCGCAATAGAACCTACGACAGAAGCCTTCTTCTGCTGACCATAACCAACAACTACAACTTCGCCGATGGCGTTGTCGTCTTCAAGAGTAAGTTTGAACTCTCTCTTCGTACCAATCTTTACTTCCTTGGTCTTCATACCTACGTATGTAAATACGAGGATAGAATTCTCTGAAGGAACACTGATACTGAAATTACCATCAAAGTCGGTGACCGTACCGACGCTGGCATTACCTTTCACTTTTACAGTGGCACCTATCAGAGGCTCACCTGTACCGTCAACAAGATTACCCTTGACCTGGATCTTCTGAGCCTGAGCATTCAGGCTGCAGAAAGCTCCGACCAAGCATAAGGCTGCTGTCCGTTTCATTGTTAACACTTGTTCAATCATGTTCTATTCATTTTTGATTTATGCTTTAAAAATTTAGGCGTGTACTAAATTGTTTATTCACGGCGGCAAAGGTATGGATTTCTTTCGAAACATACTTTGCGTGGTGTAACAGAAAGTTTATCATTTTAGAAAAATCTTGCGAGAACGTATTTTTCCATTACTTAACAGTTGTTTTATTATATAAACACCAGCAGTTGGCTTTTCAACTTCTTTTCCTTCTATATTATAATATAAGGTGGAAACCACGTCTGCCTGGGTTTCTAATTGTTTAATTCCTGTTGGATTTTGTTTCAAATACCACTCTTTATACCAGTTCATACAGGCATAGCCGCAACAGTCTTCGAACAGTCCGTGTTTCTTGGCATTCTGGAAACCCGGCTGCACAATTCCGCTCTTCAAGTACTCATCAATATCGTAATATTCCTGCGGATGGGTAAGGGTCATACCGATATTGCCAAAGTGGTCGTGAACTGCCTTCCATGCCAATCCCCATTTCGAGGTAGATGCTGTTGCCCAGCTTCCCAGGTTAGGTTGTGTCCACTGTCCCCACTCATTGTAGTGACCTTCGCTCGCCTTGTCCGGATCTTCCGGACTCCAGTCTATCTCCGTTACCATGATAGGTTTCGTTTCTACCATCGGCACCTGACTTTTGAAGTTGCGAATGAAAGTATCATGATTGCAATTCTTATCGGTCATATTTCCATACCATCCGGAATAAACATGTACTGCATAAGAGAAGTTGTTCTCGCTATCGGTGATAGGATACTTGGCGTAATCCTGGTACTGGCTCTGATAGCCAGAACCTGGCACCCAGATAATACCCTTGAAGCCAGTGGCACGAATCTCATCTACCACAGGCTGGAAGAAATCATGGAGAGCCTTGTCTGATTGAGAGCCATCTGCCAGCAACACATTAATAGGCTCATTGGCTAGCTCGATGCTCACCTGTCCTGCATTCTTCTGGATGGTGGCATTGGAAGCGAAGAGATTCCACACCTTCTTAAGATATGCCTGATATGCATCTCCCACCTTGATATCCTTTGGACAAACGCCAGGAGGGCGAACGATTACATATAGTCCATGAGCCAAGGCTTTCTCCACAAGCTTGACATAAAGTCTGCTCAAGAATGTCTCGTATCGATAATCACTAAAATACTGGATATTGTTTTCACCCGTTCCTGCTGGCGCACCCCAGTTAGTCCAGCATGGGTCCATGTGCAGACGGAAGACGGTGCAATAAGCTCCCTGCTCCTTATCAGTGATGGCGGTAAACATCTTCTCGAAATAATTGAGGCAAGGTTCGATTTCGTCGACATTGTATCCGCCCTTGCCCCAACGATTGCCGTTGAAGTAGCGGTTTGGCGTATCCATTACACCATGCAAGACAACAATCTTACCATTGGCATCCACCAGGTTCTTACCCTGCACACGGAGTGCCGGCAGATTATCGGCAGCCAGTCCCGCCATTGACAGCATAGCCATAGCGAGTGATATTAACATTTTCTTTCTGTTCATTGTTATAATTATTTTTAGATTTATCATTTATTGTCAGTCAACTTATTATATTATGAAGGATTGTCAGGTTCCAGTTTACAGAAAAGGATGCTGGTCTTTTCAAATAGAATGGCGCGTAATCACTACGCACCATTCCCGAAAACCAATTAATCATGATTCTATAGAAAAACCATAATATCAAAATCTTTTAGAAATTCTAAACCTATTCTACTAACTATTATGTATAAACCTAACTAACCTAAATGTTCCGACATATACAACTTTAAAAACCAATGCAAAGATACTCCTAATCTATCATATATACTTTATAATAAGTAACCAATAGTTTTCCTCTCGTACCACATGTAACATTATCTTTACTCTACGTAACATTTTAACATCTTTTTAGCACAAATCTATAAAAAACATATATTTCCGTGCACTTTTTCCCCATAAATTTTGTATTTTTGCAAACGAATATAAAAAAGCCAAAAGACAATGAAACCAAGAATCATGATGATTTCCATGAAATCAAACCTCAGAACAATGAGATACATCGGTCTTTTACTGATGTTTATCTTCTGTCTCACTGCACAGAACATGATGGCGCAGCGAGGAAAACTTTTCAATTCAGACAACCAGCTTTCGAGCAACCTTGCCACTCAGGTGTTCCAGGATTCAAATGGTTTCATTTGGATTGCCACCCGTAACGGCTTGAATATCTATGATGGCTATAACTTTATGGTCATCAAAAAAACCTACGGCAACAGTAACGGGCTCAACAGCAACTATATCAACTGCATAACACAGGATGAAAAGGGGCGTATTGTGCTGGGAACAAACAAGTCGCTACTTATACTTAATGGTAATAGGTACTGCAACGTACCTATGCTCGATTCAAGAAATAAGCCTATAAACACTTACGTTACCCAGGTAAGCCGTTTGCACAATGGCGATATTGCTGTCGTTACCTCCGGTTACGGCATCATGACCAAGAAAATAGATGCAAACGCCTGTTACACCGTGAAAGGAGAAGTGGAGAACCTGAAATACATACATAAGATTCTGGAAGACAAACAAGAAAGGCTCTGGATTATCCTGGAAAACGGAAAGCTGTTACGGAAAGAAAAGAACGGCAAGCTTGTTTCACGCATCATGGGAACAGAGCAACTTAACACACAAGATATCAGGCAAGACGACAAGGGCAACATTTATCTTGCTACCAAGAATGATGGTGTTTACCTACTCAAGGCAGGTTCAACCATCTTCACCAAGATAGCCGGCATAGGCAATCTTCCTATTGACAACATCTATATCAGCCGCGACCAGCGCTTGTTTATCGGTTGCGATGGTATGGGTATCTTCGTGTATAATCCTGTAACAGGATTCTTGCAAAATAATCCTCTGTTCTGCCATGAAGTAAATATTGCCAAGAGCAAGATTACCAGCATTATAGAAGATTTTACGGGAAACATCTGGGTGAGTATGCTCCAGAAGGGCGTATTCATGCAGTCGCAGGCTCAATGCGATTTCAACTATATGGGCTACCGTTTGGACAGCCGCAACGTGATAGGTGAAAACTGCATCACAAGTCTGTGTGCCAACCAGGGCGATCAAGTCTGGGTGGGCACCGACAAGGATGGTCTTTACCTCTTTGACATAAAAACCGGTAGTATCAACGACCATTTATTAAGCAACACCACGGTACTGGCACTCTGCAAAGACCAGAAGGGCAAAACATGGGTAGGAACCTATAGTAACGGCATCGGATTTATAGATGCGGGGGGATCTTTCCATCCATTCAGCCTAGGCATTGGCAACCAGGCGGGCATCTTCGATATCCAGGAAGACCCGCAGGGCAATATATGGTTTGCTACCATGGGCAAAGGACTTTTCCGCCTTTCTCCAGATGGAAGCATCAAGCAATGGAAAAAACAAGATGGTGCCGACAACAACCTGAAAAAGAACAGTATTCCTAATGATTACCTCGTGAAACTTAGCATCTCAAAAGATGGTAAGCGGGTTTTCGTAGCCACTTCTGTGGGTCTGGCTTGCTATGACCGGCAAAAAAACAGCTGGACTTCCACTTTCGGTGGCGTCAACTGTCTGAACAAGGGCAGTTTCTCTCATTGCGTTTATACTGACAGCAAGAACCGCGTATGGTTTGGCACTGAAGACGGCGCAATCTGCTATGATCCGAAGCAGGGATATGCTCATCCGAAGATCTATAACACAGAACTTGGACTTTCAGACAACAGCGTAGCCAGCATCATAGAAGATTACAAGGGTAGAATCTGGATAGGAACTACCTGTGGCTTAAACCAGGTAGATACAGAAAAAGGTACCATCAACAAGTACTACTCAGACAATGGCTTGCAGAGCAATGAGTTCAGCGATGCAGCAGCCTGCACGCTCTGGGGAGGAAAGATGCTGGTGATGGGCGGAACCGGCGGTATCAACTGGTTTGATACGGACAAGGTAAAACAGCATCCTTGGCAGGCAAAAGTTACCATATCAGGACTTTTTTTGGGCAACCAACCTGTATACCCGGATATGGAATCGGGCATCTATACTATCACCGACAAAGCCGCCTACAACAGCGACAAGTTCTCCTTATCTCATGAAGACAACACCTTCACCATCCAACTGTCTACTCTTACATATAATAATGTAGAGCAGATCAGTTACGCCTACAGCATCAATGGTGAGGATTGGCGAACCATACAGTCTGGCATGAACGAGCAGTCATTCTCACACATGCCTGCAGGTACCTACAAGTTCCGTGTCAAGGCCATCTGCAACGGATACGAAACCCCTGTCAAGGAGTTCTCCATCATCGTTCACCCAGCCTGGTACGCCAGCATCTGGGCAAGACTCTGCTATCTGCTTGCCTTCCTGGGGCTCTGTCTGCGCTATATCAAGCACCGCAAACGCAAGATGGAAGACCAGCTCATATTGCAGCAGCATATCCATGCGGAAGAGATGGGCGAAGCAAAACTGAAGTTCTTCATGAACATCAGCCACGAAATCCGTACCCCATTGACCCTTATCCTCACTCCGCTGTTCACGCTGATTAAGGAAGATAAAGACGCTCACCGACAGGGCATCTACGATATGATGCGCAAGAACTCGGAACGAATCCTGCACCTGATTAACCAGATGATGGACCTGAGAAAGATTGACAAGGGACAGATGGTGATGCACATGAGCGAAACCGATATGGTTGCCTTTATTGGCGATGAATACAAACTCTTCTGCCAGCAGGCGATAGCCAAGAGCATCCAATTCACCTTTGAGCACGAAGACGAAACTCTCCCGGTATGGATAGACCGCGACAACTTTGACAAGGTATTGATGAATGTCCTGTCAAACGCCTTCAAGTTTACTCCTGCAGGCGGCAGAATCCGTATCACCCTCTCCCACTCGCCTCATCATGTCCGCATCGCCATCAAGGACAGCGGCAAGGGCATTCAGGAGGAAAAGCTCGAAACGATTTTCCAGCGCTTCTATCAGAGTACCACTACTTCTAATGACCGGAATGTAGGTACGGGAATCGGTCTCGACCTGACACGCTCGCTCGTGGAACTGCACTACGGAACCATTACAGCCGCCCACAACAAGACACTTGATGAAGCCGACTGGAAGGAAGGAAGCCAGTTTCTCATCACGCTGCCTCTGGGCAACGAGCATCTGAAACCGGAAGAAATGATAGATGCACCGGAGCCACAGACTGCTGAAGACATCAAGGAACTGGAAGAAAACATGGAGGAAGGAAACGAAGAGAATGCTGCCGATACAGCCAATGACGCCGAAGAAGATTTCAAGAGCAAGGCAAAGAGCACCATCGCTGTGGTAGAAGACGATGAGGCAATACGTAATTTCCTGAAGACCCAACTACAGGAAACCTACAATATCCTTACCTTCTGCAACGGAAAGGAGGCGCTGCCGGAGATTATCAAGCAGAAGCCAAGCCTCGTTATCTCAGACATCATGATGCCAGAAATGGACGGCAATACGCTCTGTACCAAGATCAAGAACAATGTGAACACCAACCACATTCCGGTGATTCTGCTCACAGCGATGAGCAGAGAGGAAGACCAGCTGACCGGTTTGCAGTCGGGTGCCGATGCCTATGTGGTGAAGCCGTTCAATATGGACATTCTGCGCCGCACCATCATCAACCTGCTCAACGTGCGCCGTACTTTGAAAAACAAGTTTATAGGCAACGAGAGACAGAGCGACAGGCAGATTGCGATAGAAAAAGACCTGTCGCCAAAAGACCAGCTGATGGAACAGGTGATGAAGGTAATCAATGATAACATCGGTAATGAGGACCTGAGTGTGGATATGATTGCCCGCGAAGTAGGACTGAGCCGTGTGCATCTGCACCGCCGAATGAAGGAACTGACCAACCAGACACCACATGCCTTCATCCGCAATACCCGTCTGCAATATGCCGAAAAGTTGCTGAGCCACTCTAACAAGACGATATCAGACATCATGTTTAGCTGCGGTTTCTCCAACCCAGCCAGCTTCAGCACCATGTTCAAGAACTTTTATGGCTCTTCGCCTCGCGATTATATGCAGGCACACCGGAAAATCTAGCCTTTTCACTGCAGAAAAGGCCAGATGTTTCCCAAAATAAAGTATTTGTTACAAATAGAGATGTTTATGATACGCCTCGCAAAGTGTTGGTAACATTCTGTGGGGGTATATTTAAAAGGAAAGCGGTAACTTTGCAGCAGAATTCTGAATACATGTTTCAGCCATGAGTTCAGATACTCATTCTGTAATTTTAAACCCAATAATAAAATGAAGAAAATTGCAATCTTATCGCTTTCCCTGACGCTTGCAGCCGCTGCACAGGCGCAGACAGCTGAGTTTGACTATTTCAAGTATGCGGGCAATGACGCTCGCTTCAATGTTGAAATCGACAAGACTCACCAGTATTACAACCCGGTACTGGCTGGTTTCTATCCAGACCCATCACTCTGTCGCGTAGGCGACACCTACTATCTGGTAAACTCTTCGTTTACCTTCTTCCCAGGTGTGCCTCTCTCAACCAGTAAAGACCTGGTCAACTGGCAGCCTGCCGGTCATGTCCTCGACCGCACATCACAGGTTCCATTGAAGGGCCAGCAGGTATCAGCCGGTATCTTCGCACCAGCCATCAGCTATAACAAGAAGAACAAGACCTTCTATATGATTACCACCAATGTGGGAGCCGGCAACTTCTTTGTGAAATCAAAAGATCCTTCCAAAGGCTGGAGCGAGCCTATCTATCTGAAGAAGATTGACGGCATCGACCCTAGCTTCTTCTTCGATGACAACGGAAAGGGATATATCGTGCATAACGGTCCGGTAGTTGGCGGTGCCGACTATGAGGGTCAGCGTGCTATCCGCTGCTTCGAATTCGACGTGAAGGGCGACAGCATCAAGGGAGACTTCAAGGAGATTCTGCGTGGCGGAACCCATGTAGAGGCGCGTCCTATCTGGATTGAGGGTCCTCACCTCTTCAAGAAGGGCAAGTTCTATTATCTGATGTGTGCAGAAGGTGGTACAGGCGGATGGCACAGCGAGGTTATCCTGCGTGCCAAGAATCCGATGGGACCATGGGAGGAATGCCCTAACAACCCTATTCTTACCCAGCGAACCGGTCTCGACCCTAACCGCAAGGACCCAGTATCAAGTGCCGGTCATGCCGACATCGTAGAAGATGGCAAGGGTAACTGGTGGGCTGTATTCCTGGCTTGCCGTCCATACGAAGAAGATATGTACAATACAGGTCGCGATACTTATCTCCTGCCTGTAACCTGGAAGAATGGATGGCCAGAGATTCTTGCCAAGAATACTCCTATCTCTACCGTTGGAGAGAAGGCTGGTTTGAAGCCTGCCGCAAAGAATGAGTTCTCAGGCAACTTCTCTTATGTGGATAACTTCGAAGCAGATAACAATAAGGCGGGTCTGAAAGAGTTGAATCCACGCTGGATGTTCCTCCGCGACTTCGTTGACTGTTACAAGGTAGAAAACGGCAAATTGAAGTTCAATCTCCTGCCAGGCAATATCTACAAGCGTGAACCGATGTCTGCCATCTGGGCACGTCAGCAGCACGGCACCTTCACAGCTGAGACAGAAATCAACTTTACTCCTCGCAACGACAAGGATATCGCAGGCTTGGCACTTCTCCAGAAGGAAGACCACAACTTCGTATTGGGTAAGACCATGAAGAATGGCAAGCTGATGATTACCCTGACCCGTGCCGAGAAGAACAATGTTACTATCGCCTCTGCTCCTATCAAGGGAGGTAAGCTGAAGCTGAAGGTAGAAGGTCATGACAGATATTATGATTTCTATTATGCTGAAGAAGGCGGCAGCTGGCAGCTTCTTGCCAAGGGTGTAGATGCCTCTAACCTGAGCACCCAGAAGAGCGGTGGCTTCCTCGGTGCCTGCATCGGTCTCTATGCTTCTTCCAACAAGGAATAAGGATTTGAGCAAAGATGAACATTTTAGGAATAGATAATTAAAGAAAAGGTTGATACCTCGCGTTTTGCCTGGTATCAACCTTCTTCTTTTATTTATTCTTCACAATATCCAATGTCATTTTTCCTACCCAGATGGCGCTCTTGCCGTTCTGGTCGATTGGCACCGGTTTGCCATCGAGATTGTTCAGATACTCCAACTGCTTGAAGTAGGTATGGCTATGACCGCCCAGTATCAGGTCGATGTCGCGGGTGGCTGGGGCTACCTCGGAATCGTCAATGCCATCTATCTTCCAGCCCAGGTGGGAGATACAGATGATGACATCACACTTCTCTTTCTTCTTCAATATCTCTGTCATTTCATTTGCCTTGGCGATAGGATCGAGATACTTGATGCAGCCATAGTTGGCTTCGGTTACCAAGCCGGCAAGTTCCGGACACAAGCCGAAAACGCCAATCTTCAGTCCCTTGCGCTTGATAATGGTATAAGGCTTTACGACATTTGCCAGTTCGGTACCGGTGAAATCATAGTTGGAGCAGACGATAGGAAACTTCGCCATCTTGAAGATGCGCACCATGTTGTCGATGCCGAAATCGAACTCATGGTTTCCGATGGTAGCAGCATCATATTTCATCTCGTTCATCAGTCCTACTTCCACATCTCCCTTGAAGAGAGAATAATAAGGTGAACCCTGTGAGAAATCGCCACTGTCAAAGAGCAGCAAGTCGGGATTCGCCTTACGTTCCTGACTGATTATCGCTACCCTACGGAGGAAACCGCCACGGTTGGCTGTTGCAGTATCTGCGAGATTCGGATTGATGGGCATCACGCATGAATGCGTATCGTTGGTATGGAGCACTACGAGTTGCTTTACCACCTTTGCCTCTTTCCTAGTTTTAGCCTGAACGGCTGCCGGCTGCATCATGAAGGATGCCAGAACCAGACCTATATATAATAATGTATGTTTCATCAGAATGATCAACTATAAACTATTAACTATCAACTATTCTACCACGCAGCGGCCTTCAATCTTAGATTCCACCATCTTGCCCTGTGCCTGCATCTCACGGAAATAATTCATGATGATGTAGCGCACATTGTTCTCTATCTGCTTAGGAGCAAAGACATCGGTTCCGCTCTTGAAGGCAACGAGCTGGTCATTACCTTCGGCAAGATAATCGAGGGTTGCAACGCGGTAACTCTTCTCCGGAACAACTGGTTCACCGTTCAGTGTAACGCTCTTCAGCTTGCCATCCTTGGTGATAACCATTCTTACAGCATGGCTCAAGCCTTCGCCGCCACGATGAGCTATCTGCTGGAAAAGCTCCAGAACCTTATCGCCCTTCAGGGTCAGGAAACAGATTTTGTTCTCGAAAGGAGCCATATCGTTCACATCGCCTACAGTAACCTTACCCTTGGCAAGATTAGAACGGATGCCACCCATATTGTAAACAGCGAAAACAGGCTGTTCTTCAAACTGCTTGCCACCCCATACAAGGATGTCACAGAGCAAGTTACTGAGTTCACTCTCCGGACGGTGACAGGTCATATCATGAGCAATATGACCTACAACAGGACCCATGATACTGTCTACCTTACTCTTATAAGGAGCGATAAACCTGGCAGCCTCAGCATCAGGCTGTGCATCCCATTTCTGATCAACCAATATCCGGGTTCTCTCCACCTTTGCCACCTTGTATTTTTGGGCGAAAGCCGGACTTGCCATCAGCAGCATGACCGTTGATGCAAGTGCCACCTTCATACCATTCTTTTTCTTCATATTTATTGTTATCTTAATGTTTTGGAGTGCAAAAATACAAAATAAATCTGTGAAATCCGTGAAATCTGTGGGAAAAGACGCTGACCAGAAAGAAAAATAGTTAAATCTGCGAGAAAAAAGAAAGAAAGTGTCTGAAAATTTGCGAGATACAAGAAAAAGTAGTAACTTTGCACCCGCTTTTCGGCGTAACCGCTGTTGTCTGGGCAGAAGTGTTGTCCAAGTCCATGTTGCGTTGGAACGACAAACAATTTTTAATTTTATACAAAAAATGGATTTGATTAAAGTTGCTGAAGAAGCATTTGCAACCGGCAAGAAGTTCCCTGAGTTCAAGGCAGGTGATACTATCACAGTCGCTTACAAAATCGTCGAGGGTACTAAGGAGCGTATCCAGCTCTATCGTGGTGTTGTTATCAAGATCTCTGGTCATGGTGACAAGAAGCGTTTCACAGTTCGCAAGATGTCTGGTACTGTAGGTGTTGAGCGTATCTTCCCTATCGAGTCACCAGCTATCGATTCTATCGAGGTGAACAAGCGTGGTAAGGTTCGTCGCGCTAAGTTGTATTACTTGCGTAAGCTTACTGGTAAGAAGGCTCGTATCGCTGAGAAGAAGACTGTAGCTAAGGGTGAAGAATAATTTTTCTTAGGAGACCTAATCAGAAAAAAATAAAGGGAATCTAGTCTCACGACCGGGTTCCCTTTTTATGTTAATAATCTTAACCGAAAAACAACTATCTTTACCATTAAATTAATCATGGCAGCCTACTAAACCAACCATGCTCCATTCTTTTATTTTTCGCCCGCATCATAATTCACGAGCCCATCCTCCGTGCCGTGTAAAGCACCTTGGAAATCATCCCAACTCTGGAATCCGGCAAGCAGCGCCAGCTTGTCCAAAGTCTGGCGGGAAGGCTTCTCCTTCCCTTTCAAAACATCCCACATTTTGTAGAAAACATGTGCCTTGCCAACCTTCTTTTCTATGTGTTCAGCAAGGACTTTCAAATCCTGTTTCATAACAATCCTCTCATATTTACTAACTGGGAGCAAAAGTACTGAAAAAGAATGAAACAGAGTACATTTTTCCCGACTTTTTTATGTTTTGAGGTAAAAAAAATGCTTTATATCATAAAAATGCTGTTTTTTAGGGCTTTTTACGAAACAGAAGTCCAATATCTCAATCATTTTTTGTAACTTTGCGCCAAATTCCAAAATACATTTCTTAGAAGATGAAAGAATTAGCACTTAAGTACGGATGTAATCCAAATCAGAAACCTTCTCGCATCTATATGGATGACGGAAGGGAGCTTCCTATCGAAGTGATCAACGGCCGTCCTGGCTACATCAACTTCCTGGATGCCTTCAATTCCTGGCAATTGGTCAAGGAGCTCAAGGCTGCTACAGGAATGCCTGCTGCCGCTAGTTTCAAACACGTTTCTCCTGCCGGTGCAGCTATCGGCTTGCCTCTGAGCGACACATTGAAGAAGATTTACTTCGTTGATGATGTCAAGTTTGAGCTCTCTCCATTGGCTTGTGCCTATGCTCGTGCCCGTGGCGCTGACCGCATGTGCTCTTATGGCGACTTTGTTGCGCTGAGCGATGTATGCGACGAGGCTACAGCCCTCCTCATCAAGCGTGAGGTGAGCGATGGTGTCATTGCTCCTGGCTATACTCCTGAGGCTATCGAGGTTCTGAAGGAAAAGCGCAAGGGTACCTACTGCGTTATCAAGATTGATCCTGACTATGTGCCAGCTCCTATCGAGCGCAAGCAGGTGTTCGGTGTTACCTTCGAACAGGGACGCAACGAGGTGAAGCTTGATGATCCTGCTCTCTTCGAGGATGTTCCTACCAAGAACAAGACTTTCACTCCTGAGGCTAAGCGCGATCTGATTATCTCGCTCATCACCCTGAAGTATACTCAGAGTAACTCTGTATGCTACGTAAAGGATGGTCAGGCTATCGGTATCGGTGCCGGTCAGCAGAGCCGTATCCACTGTACCCGTCTGGCTGGTTCTAAGGCTGATGAGTGGTGGTTGCGCCAGTGTCCTAAGGTGATGAACCTGCCTTTCAAGGAGAAGATCCGTCGTGCCGACCGCGACAATACCATCAATGTCTATATCTCTGATGAGTGGGAGGATGTATTGCAGGACGGCGTTTGGGAGCAGTTCTTTACGGAGAAGCCTGAGCCATTGACCCGCGAGGAGAAGAAGGCTTGGATTGCCCAGAACAAGGGTGTATCTGTAGGTAGTGATGCTTTCTTCCCATTCGGCGACAATATTGAGCGTGCTCACAAGAGTGGTGTTGAATACATAGCAGAAGCAGGCGGTAGTATCCGTGACGATAATGTTATTGATACCTGCGACAAGTACGGCATCGCCATGGCGTTTACTCACGTTCGCCTCTTCCATCACTAATTTATTATATAATTAAGGTATATGAGTGACATTGACGATATTATCATGGGCGGTATGGTCTTCAAAGGCGGCGGTGGTCCTAAGAAGGATGACGACGACAAGGTGAAGACCAAAGCCAAGAAGAAAAAGTACATAACGGGTGCTCACGGTAGTGGCTCTGCCCGTCAGAAGGCAAAGTATCGCCAGCAGAGAGCCAATCGTAAATCCCAGAAGAAGAAATAATACTTCTCTATCATAAATATATGTTTCGCCCGAGTGCTGTATGATAACAGCGCACGGGCGAACTGTTTTCTGATAATGGAAAACATGAATAGAGTGCTGGCAAGCGAAAGACAGGATACTGGTATCAGTAAGACAGCCCACTAGCAAGCGTATTGCCAGTGGGCTGTTCTTCTTAGTTACTGCTTCTTTACACTCTTAACGCCCTTGCCCTTCGTTAGATGGAGGGCTACAGGCTTCAATTGATGCTTGCCGTGGTCATAAATGATGGCTGGGTCCAGTCGTCTACCATCAAAGCTAACCTCGAAATGGAGGTGCTCTGTGGTTGCCCTACCGGTACGGCCCGTCAAACCGATTACCTGACCAGCCTTTACCTTATCGCCTTTCTTCACCTTGTTCCTACTCTGATGGCTGTAGAGCGTCTCGAAACCATAAGCATGCTTGATACGGATGCAGTTGCCGTAACCATAGTAGGGTCCTGATGCAACAACCGTACCGTCAAAGGCAGCCACAATCTCATCATTCGGGCGCGTCTTGAGATCCACACCCGAATGGCGGCGCTTGCCACCATAAGGACTGATTACCTTGGCACCCGGCAAAGGATAAGCCCATGCTGTCTTTTCTATCTTCTCCAAATCAAGCTCGAAAGTATTGGTAATGGTAAACGGATCATAAACCTCATCAGGATCGAGCGTCATTCCATCTCCTATTCTACCCTTTTTCTTGCCAGATGCCTCCTTGTCAGCCTCAGCATTTCTTCCTACAGAAGAATCCTTGCCACCGATAACCGAAGCGATGACACGGGCACCATGCTTGCGGAACTGCACGGTCTGGCGGCGCAACTTATGCGATTTCAACTCTATGAAAGTTTCCGGATTCAACCTACCGCCATTCACCATGATAGAGAAGTCGCAATAAGTTTCACCCTCCTTAGAGCCTACAATGGCAATCGTCTGTCCGGCATCCACATGCTGTCCTACCTTAACCAGGTTCTCGGCATTGTTGGCATAAACGGTTTCCAGACCGCAATCGTGGCGCACCACGATGACATTACCCATTGATTCCGACTTTCTGGAAAGTCGCACATAACCTTCGAGCATCGCCTTGACAGCATCGCCTTTAGAGGTAGAGATACGCAACACATGATTGTTCAGAAGGGTTGCTTTGCCCACAGGAAGCGGGAAGGAATATTCCTTAGCACGGAATATCTCAAAGTCTACATTAAAAGCCTGACTCTGGGCAAAGAGACCGGGTGTTGCAATACTCACCTGCTGCTGTTCGGCTGCCGTGAATACATTTTTAGCGGGCATAAAGCTGCTCAGCGAGAACACCATGAGTCCTGCCACAGCCAATAGCCGCAATCCTTTTTTCATTCTTTTCATTAATCTGATACTTACCTGCTACCAGGCTTTTACTTCAACAAGATGCCTGTATAGATTCTGCCACTCTCGATACCCAGCTTTCTGGCAGAGAAGTACTCATCGCTATGGGCAAAGGTACAGATGCCACAATCCTGGATATTCTCTTCGGCCACTCCACAATGCAGAAGAATCTGTCTGTTGCAGAGCGGAAGATTGAGATGCCATTTCAGCGGCTGCATGATATTACCCTCAGCAGCCAGACGCTCACGCTCAGCAGGATCAACCGAGAAGGCGGCATTAGGACGCTGTTCGGCAATCTCTTCCATAGGGAAAGCTGCCTGCTCGAACGCCTCGTAAACTTCATCGCCCACCTCGAAATGGTCGAGCGAAATGCCCGGACCTATCACAGCCTTCAACTTCTTCGGGTCAGTATGATAGGTAAACGCCATCTCCTGAATGGTTTTATGCACGATGCGAGCCAGCGTGCCACGCCAGCCGGCATGGATGGCTGCCACAGCATGATGCTCCTCATCATAAAGAAGCACAGGGATGCAATCGGCAGTAGAAACACCGATACATACACCTTTCTGGTCAGTCATCACGGCATCTACACCTTCGAGCACCATCTTGCGGATATTCTCAGGCATGGTGAGAAACTCACCGGCAATATTGCGCACCTCTACTCCATGCACCTGATGGGGCATGATGATATGGGCTGTATCAATACCCAACTCTGTGGCAAGACGCTTGCGGTTTTCAGCCACATGTTCTGCATTGTCACCGCAAAACTCATTGATATTAAATTCGCCATAGTTGCCCTGGCTCACTCCTCCCTTGCGGGTAGTAGAGAAAGCCTTGACACCAGCGGCTACCTGATATTCTTTGATCATAACATTTATTCGTATTCGAAATCATCGAGGTCGTCAACATCCTCGATTTCATCCTCATCAATATATTCTACTACATCCTCGCCCTCTGCAGCCAGTTCCTGCTGGAAGCGAGACATATCCTTGTCACGGTGAACAAGCGTATCTTCGGCAGTAATCTCCTGAAGCTTGTTGCTCTCTGAATTGAGTTCCTTCCAGAGCACGTCCTTCAGTTCCTGGATACCCTGTCCGGTAACAGACGAGATGAAGACCACCGGAAGATCGGTAGGCAAGGTTTCCTTGAGCATTTCAATCAGTTCTTCGTCGAGCAGATCGCACTTGGTGATAGCCAGCACGCGATGCTTGTCGAGCATCTCCGGATTGAAGTTCTTCAGTTCGCCCAGCAATACTTCATATTCTTTCTTGATGTCGTCAGTATCGCCCGGAACCATGAAGAGCAGCAGAGAGTTGCGCTCAATATGGCGGAGGAATCGCAAGCCCAAACCTTTTCCTTCGCTCGCTCCCTCGATGATGCCAGGAATATCAGCCATGACAAAACTCTGGTGATCGCGATAATCTACGATACCCAGCGATGGTTCGAGCGTAGTAAACGGATAGTTTGCAATCTTAGGACGGGCACTTGATACGGCACTCAGCAAAGTTGACTTACCGGCATTAGGGAAACCTACCAGACCTACATCGGCAAGGAGCTTGAGTTCCATGATGATGGTCATCTCCTGCATAGGTTCGCCCGGCTGTGCATAACGAGGAGCCTGGTTGGTAGAGGTACGGAACTGGAAGTTGCCCAATCCGCCACGACCGCCCTTGAGGAGCAGAACTTCCTGCCCGTCATAAGCCACATCGCATACAAACTTGCCTGTTTCGGCATTATATACCACGGTACCGCAAGGCACATCGATATAAATATCCTTGCCATCGGTTCCATGACACTTATCACGGCCACCATTTCCACCATGCTCGGCAAAGAAGTGGCGCTGATACTTGAGGTGCAGCAACGTCCAGTAGTTATGGTTGCCGCGGAGATAGATGCTTCCTCCACGTCCGCCGTCGCCACCGTCAGGACCGCCGTTAGGCTGGTACTTTACGTGGCGCAGGTGCATGGAGCCCTTGCCACCCTTACCAGAGCGGCATTGTATCTTTACGTAGTCTACGAAATTGGATTCAGCCATTTTTATATTGTAATGTTAAATGTTAAATGTTAAGTGTTAAATTATCCCGAAAGGAATATTCCGTTTCAACATCAGGCTAGGTTTTCCCCGAAAGGCGTACGCCCAACTTAACATTTAACATTTAACACTTAACATTATACTAAATACTAATTAGAGATTGTCGATTACATTGCAAACACGAGCGAAGATCTCATCTACAGTACCGAGACCCTCGATGTGGTGATGAATGCCTTCCTTCTCATACCAGTCGATGAGCGGAGCGGTCTGTGTATGATAAACATTGAGACGCTTCTTGATAGTCTCCTCGTTATCATCAGAACGGCCGCTTTCCTTACCGCGGTTAATCAGGCGAGCCATCAGCTCATCCTCAGGAACAGCCAACTCAATCATTGCAGCAATCTTATGACCACGCTCAGAAAGCATCTTCTTCAGAGCCTCAGCCTGTGGAGTGGTACGTGGGAAACCGTCGAAGATTACACCAGCGTGATCCTTACCGAAGCTATCGTATACGTTTGCGAGGATGTCAATCATCAACTCGTCTGGAATCAACTGACCATTGTCGATATAACCCTTAGCTGTCTTACCAAGTTCTGTACCGTTCTTGATTTCGTTACGAAGTACATCACCTGTAGAAATGTGACCGAGACCATACTTCTCGATCATCTTGTCGCTCTGTGTGCCCTTACCTGCACCTGGAGCGCCGAAAATTACGATATTTTTCATTTTTACCTTAATATATATATAAAATATTTATGTTGTGTCAGAAACTAATATTCATTCATCCATTTCTGTCCCCAAGGAGACAAAAGTATAGCTATAGTAACACCAAAGAAAACGGCAAACATGCCTAAAAAAATTAAAGTGTTCATACTTACATCCTCCTATTTTTATTATTAAACTTATTATATTTTTTACGCTTTGCTTCTTTTTCTTTCTTACCTTTCTTATCAAAATACAGAGCGAACCCGAAAAGTCCCGTTGCCAAGATAAAACTGACCAGATAAATAAGCCAATGCAGTTCTTCCCCCATATCTCCAACAAAAGTCGTAATAAACGTAGCTGTTATAAGATATTTGGAGATATCAAGAAAATAATCACTCAGTTTCTCCCACATGCTTCACCTCCTATTCTTCTACAATAGTGTAGATGTCGCGGAGGTTTCTGCCTTCTTGGTCATAATCCAATCCATATCCCACGATGAAATCGTTAGGGATTTTCATAACAGCATAGTTGATATCAAGATCAACCTTCAAGTTGCCTGGTTTCACGAGGAGGGAACAAACCTCAACGCTAGCTGGGTTCATCTTCTTCAGGTCTTCAATCATGTGAGCCATGGTGAAACCGGAATCTACGATGTCCTCTACGATAACCACGTGGCGGCCTGCCAAATCCTGGTTCAAACCCATCAGGGTCTTCATGCTGCCCGTAGAGAAGGTACCCTCGTAAGAAGCATACTTCACGAATGAAATCTCGCTTGGCACGGTAATCATTCGCATCAAGTCGGCTGCAAAGATAAATGCGCCGTTCAATACTGCCAAGAACACAGGGGTCTTGCCTTCATAGTCCTTGTTCAGACGGTCTGCTACGACCTGTACTTTCTTCAGAATCTCAGCCTCAGGAATCGATGTCTTGAAGCTCTTATCCTTGATCTTTACTATGCTCATAGTCTGTTCTATAATAATATTTTCTGCAAAATTACGAAAAAAACATGAAACTTCGTGCTTTCATCAACTATTTTTTGTACTTTTGCATGAAAATAACCGTTTATCTGCATGAGTTGACAAATTATCACGACAGTTCGCGCAGATAATACTAAGATTATCAGATAATATGAAGATTTTCACAAGCGCTCAGATTCATGAGTTGGATAAATACACCATTGAGCACGAACCTATCAGTTCGCTCAACCTGATGGAACGTGCAGCCAAAGCGCTGAAACGCGCCATAGAAGAGGAATGGTCTAACCGCACTCCAGTAGTTGTCTTCGCCGGTCCGGGTAATAACGGCGGCGATGCGCTTGCTGTGGCGAGAATGCTCAGCGAGGATGGATATGATGTAAGTGTATACCTCTTTAATGTGCAGAATAAACTGTCGGCAGACTGTCTTGCCAACAAGAAGCGTCTGCTGGATGCAAAGAGAGTGAAATTTACTGAGATTACCACCAATCTGGACCCTCCTAAGCTCAATGCAGAAACGCTGGTGGTGGACGGACTCTTTGGAAGCGGACTCAACAAACCATTGGCTGGCGGATTCGCCGCGATGGTGAAATATATCAACCAGAGTCCTGCCAAGGTTGTAAGCATCGATATCCCTTCGGGACTGATGACCGAGGACAATTCCTATAATATCCATGCCAACATCATCCGTGCCAGTCTGACCCTTACCCTGCAGCAGAAGAAACTGTCGATGCTGATGGCGGATAACCAGCAGTACCTGGGCAGACTGCGCGTTCTCGACATCCGACTTTCCCAGGAATTCATCCAGAATACGGAGTGCCAGTGCCGCATACTCGAAGAGAACGACATCCGTCCGCTCCTGAAATCGCGCAGCGACTTTGCCCATAAAGGCAGCATGGGTAATGCGCTGCTCATAGCGGGAAGTTACGGCATGAGCGGCGCTTCGGTATTAGCCACCAAGGCTTGTCTGAGAACCGGTGCAGGCAAGGTAACAGCCCATACCCCAAAACGGAATTATGAAATCATGCAGATTTCGGTACCTGAAGCGGTACTGCAGATGGATGCTGAAGAAACCATATTCAGCGAACCGGTAGATACAGAGATGTTCGATGCGCTGGGCGTAGGTCCCGGATTGGGACAGAACGAAACAACAGCCATCGCCCTCATCGCCCAACTGCGCCGTGCTACCTGTCCGCTCGTCATTGATGCCGATGCGCTCAATATTCTTTCCAGCCACAGGGCGTGGATGCAGCAGTTGCCAAAGAATATCATCATGACACCTCATCCGAAGGAGTTCGACCGGCTTGCCGGAAATGCGAGCAGCAGCTGTACCGAAAGACTGATGAAGGCAAGCGAACTGGCAGAACGACTCCAGGCATACATTATATTAAAGGGACATTATTCTGCACTCTGCCACCCTGACGGAAAGATTGATTTCTGCAGTACGGGCAACAGCGGTATGGCTACAGCAGGCAGCGGTGATGTGCTGACAGGTATCATCACCGGTCTTCTGGCAAGAGGATACAAACAGGAAGATGCCTGTCGACTGGGTATGCATCTTCATGGTCTGGCTGGCGATCTTGCAGCCAAAGATCTGGGTAAAGAGAGCCTCATCGCCAGCGATATTATCCAGTATCTTCCGAAAGCATTTCTCAGATTGGAAGAATAATGATCAACTGAACTTTCGCATATCAGGAAGTTAAAGGAGTTAAGGAAGTTAAGGAGTTAAGACGTATGTCTTGCTGCTTAAAAAAATACGCCAAAAAGACTGTTGTCTTAACTCCTCAGCGACCGTAGGGAGCGATAACTCCTTTAACTCCTTTAACTTCTGAACTTGAATTATCAGGGAATAAGAATATCCATAAAAGTCAGGAGTTCTCGGCTTCTGACTTTTTTACTTGTTTCTGCGCATCATAGAACCTTACTTCCAAGGTTCTCCTCAAATCATCGCGACGGTCCATATTCAACTTTTTGCGGATATGACAACGCTGGCTGGTGATATTTGATTCACTCTTATTGAGTTCTGCACAAATTTCCTTTAAAGTATGCCCCTGAAGAATCAGCTTGCATATTTCCTTTTCGCTGAACGTAAGACCATCACAAACCTGATCCCATGCCACTCTATTCAATTCTTCATTAAACAGATGTTCAGAAGCATGGGTAATAATCTTCTGCCGGACATCAGGAGTCAGACGCTTCATCAGGCTTTCTGCTGCTTCCGGTTCATTATCCTTCAAATCGGCAAGCATATTCAACGCCTTGTTTTCAACCCGAGTCATCCGTTTCGGCGGGCGCAACCCCTTGGTTACAATACTCATATTATATACTGCCACATAAACCAGCATCATGAAACTCAGGAAAACAGCCTTCATACTGAAAAGAGCTTGCATAAGCGGAGTGCTGAACAGGTATATCAGCAACATAGGTATCGTACCTACCGTGATGATGGTGCAAGTCTTATACAAAGTTTGGCTCAACGCTGTAATAGCCAGGATAAAGACGACAAACAGGTTGCAGATAACGCTCAAATCATCATTAGCAAAACCGAAATTGATGCAAAATACGCTATCAAGAGCCAGTTTGGCGAACATCAGAAGGTAAAGAGAAGAAATACCTTTCACGAAAGCTATCTTCCGTTTCCAGACCAGGAACTGCAGGATGCAGAACACGAATGTATGCAAGCCACAGAGGCTTAAACCATAAGGTTCTTTCACCAGCAGAAAGAGCATAATATGATAAGGTATGATAATCAGCTCGCTTATCGTCAGAAGTAGAAAGGCGATAACGCGTCGACGGTCTACCACACCACAATATTGAGGGCATAAATGATGCTCTACCCTCACAATCAGGTTTACAATGTCATTCTTCAGTTTCATTTCGTATTGGTTATTTTCTTAAATCTTATGTATACATTCGTAAGTCAAACGGCTCTTTTTCTTGGAAATTGCCATTCTTTTAGGGAATTATTGATTCCGGCTGCAAAAATACAAATAATATCAGAAATTCTTGTTCAATTATCCGAAAATCGTACAAATTTAACGATTTTAAGCATAAATCAGTGTACTATTTTGCTAAAAATAGCATTTTTCAGTATTTTTCAGTGCTTAAAAATTTGGTTGTATCCAATATTCGTTCTACTTTTGCACCTGAAATCCAACGATATGAGATACAGACGAACTAAAAAGTAAGTTGAAAGTAAACTGAAAGGAGAAAAAGAACAGTTGAAAGTAAACTTCAGGAAACATGAGTTCTCAGTAGATTCAGGTATTGGTGATCATTATAAATATAAAAAGAGTATAAGAAAGTAAAAGGTGATTCAAAATCGCTCAATGTATTTTTAAAAAAAGAAAAGTTTAATTGAGGTATGAAGAAAAGGATTTTAATTGCGTTAGTAGCACTCGGCAGCCTAATCTGTCCTGCTCTAGCGCAGGAAGCTGCGGTAAAGACCAACTTGCTGTATGATGCAACGACAACCATGAACTTGGGTGTTGAATTCGGTCTTTCTCCTAAATGGACACTTGACGTATCCGGAAACTACAATCCTTGGACGTTTTCAAAGAACAAGAAATGGAAACACTGGCTCGTTCAGCCAGAGGCCAGATACTGGTTCTGTAACAAAATGATGGGTTCATTCATCGGCTTCCATGCCTTGGGTGGATCTCACAACATCGGTGGCATGGATCTTGACTTCAAGTTCCTGGGCACTGATTTCTCTAAGCTGAAAGACTATCGGTATGAAGGATGGTTTATCGGTGCAGGTGTAGCTTACGGCTACGCTTGGACTCTCTCGAAACATTGGAATCTGGAAGCTGAACTTGGTGTAGGCTATATCTACTCTAAGGCAGATAAGTTTAACTGTGCTCAATGCGGAGATAAACTTGAAGATGACAAGGCACACAACTATGTGGGCCCGACAAAAGCAGCCCTCAACTTAGTGTATGTTTTTTAAAAAGAATCAGTGATGAATACATATAATATAATAGGTAGTATGTTCGGAGCCTTGCTTATCGCTCTTCCTATATCAGCCGATAATACCCAGCAGGCTTACAAGAATCTGAAAATCCAGAATAAGGCAATCAGAAAGGTTGGCAACCAGGTGAAAGTGGCTATGGACTTGAACCTCGACCAAATTCAGCTTGCCAGCAACAAAGGTCTCATCTATACCCCAATGATCCTCAACGAAAAGGATACGCTCTTCATGCCGAGTGTTGAGGTGATGGGTAAAAAGAGATATATTTACTATCAGCGTAACCAGAAAACGGCTACGGCAAACCCACTCATCGTGGCACTCCGTAAGAACAAGACAGCACAGACGCTTCATTATGAATACGCCGCTCCGTTCAGCGACTGGATGAAGAACTCAAACTTCGCCATCAGCAATGATGCCTGCGGTTGCAACCAGCAACTTCTCGACGAAGGTATTCTGAATCCGGAAGGACGTGCATTCTCTACTCCGAAGAATCTCTTCAACGCTTATGTACAGCCTAAGGCAGAAGCCGTAAAGGCAAGAAAGGAGAATGGTTCTGCCCGTTTGAACTTCAAGGTGAATAAGTGGGATATCCTGTACGATATGGGCAACAATGCCAACGAACTGGATAATATCCGCAAGACACTCGATCTCGTGAAGAACGATTCGGATGTTACCATCACCAAGATAACCCTCCACGGCTATGCATCACCTGATGGCGGATATGCCAACAACAACAAGTTGTCGAATAACCGTACACAGGCGCTTTTGAAGCATATTCTGAAGACCTATCCAATTTCTTCAAAACTGTTTGCGGCCACAGCTACAGCAGAAGACTGGGCAGGAACCATCAAGTATGTAAATGAGAATGAGATTCCTCAGAAGGAAGCTGCACTTGAGATTATCAACAGCAACATGCAGCCAGATGCCAAAGAGAAAGCATTGCTCAAGAAGGCTCCTCAGGCTTATCGCTATCTCCTGCAGAATGTATGGCCATCACTTCGCCGTACCGACTATACGATAGAATATGATGTTCAGGCATTCAATGTAGCAAAGGCTAGAGAGGTTATCAAGACCCGTCCTCAGAAGCTCTCTCTCCAGGAGATGTATCTGGTAGCCCAGACTTATCCTAAGGGTAGCGCCGAATTCAACAATGTTTTCGACATAGCTGTAAGAATGTTCCCTGAAGATAAGCTTGCCAATCTCAATGCAGCCTCAGCAGCCATCGAACGTGGCGACAAGGTGAGTGCAGAGAAATATCTCCAGAAAGCTGGCGACAGCGCCGAGGCAAACAATGCCCGCGGTTGTCTGGCTTCCATGAAGGAAGATTATCAGACAGCCAAGCAATACTTTGAGAAAGCTATTGCCGGTGGTTTGAAGGAGGCGCAGGAAAACCTGGATAAAGTTAACCAGGCACTTTAAAGTAACTATTTACTTTCTATTTATATAAGTATAAGATAAAAGATGATGTAAAATACGATCTGTTTTCAGCGGATTGTGCCAATATGTGCGAAACTTAATTTTGAGAACAAGAATTAATTAAATATATTGTATAACTTTTTTTGTATTAAGTAAAAAGATTATGAAAAAAATGAATTTGCTCGTAATGAGCTTGGTTTCAGCCGCAGCTTTGTCTTTCACTAGCTGCAGCGACAGTGAGGATTTGGCTAATGACAAAGCAGGTCAGGAGAATGTAGATGGTTTCTACATCACATTGAATGTACAGACTCCAAAGGCTAATGGCACAAGAACTAGCCAGACTGATCGTACAACAGAGAAAGCAACAGACGATGAGGCAAAGGTAACAACAGGTACATTCTACCTTTATGATGGCGACAAGTGTATTTTCAAGAAGCAGATTACCGACGCTGATTGGCAGCAGAAGACTTCTGATAAGCAGAACACTGGTATCACAAAGGCTATCAAGGTTTCAGTAAATGGTGTTACTGAAGGCAAGAAATATCAGGTATATTTCCTCGCAGGTAACGAGACTAGCAGCAACCCTATTTCAGATACATTTACAGCAACATATACTGGCACAAACTCTAGTTTGGCAACAGCGGGTTCATTCGTAATGTTTAACCAGAATGACAAACAGAACAAGTTGGGTGGTGATAAGGCTACAGTAACATTCACAAGTGCCAACAAGACTGCCACAAATCCAGCACAATGCGAGAACATCTACTTGGATCGTATTGTTGCTCGTATCGATGCTCCTTCTGCAGATGATGCAAAAAATATTACAGTAGTCACAGGTGAGAATGCTCCAGCAACAGAGAATATTGCTGATTGGGTTGAGGGCATCGCATACCAGAACTATGCTGTATCTAACTTGAACACCAAGACTAACGTAATGCAGCAGTGGGAGAACGAGTACGCTAAGTTCTTGGCTCCAGTTGGTACTTATACTCTTGATTATGATACTTATGGTGATAAGTTCAACAACAACGGTAGCTTGGATAACTTCGGTAAAGCTGCTTCAAACTATGTTTTGGAGAACACAACAGGCGACCTTAAGAAGGCTACAGCAGTGTACCTCTGTTACAAGGCAAACGTCAAGAATACAGCAGATAAGGACTTCGAAGATGGTACATTCTATCGTTATGATGGCAAGATCTATACATCACTCCAGCAGATTTATAAAGACCCTACTGTAGAATATCCATTTGTTAACAAAGATACAGGTGTTAAGGTTGAACCAGCAGAGGCTATTAAGGAAATCAAGGACGAGAATGGCAAACTGAAAGACGAAAATATATTGGCTACATTCCGCGAGAAGTACAACATCGACGTTTATGAGCAGGGTTTGATGTATTACCGCGTAGCTTTGGATGACCAATCTTACAAGTTCTCATCAACTAACCTTTATTACTCTATCCTCCGTAACAGCATCTACAAATTGAAAGTAGATAACGTTTACGACCTCGGTAGAGACGTTCCAAACGGTCCTACACCAGACGACAAGAAGCCAAACTACTACCTGCAGTGCACTGTTACTGTTAATCAGTGGGTAGTAAGCGAGCAGTCAGTTAGCTTGAAGTAATATTCCGTCAAACCAGACAGATAAAATATAAATACTTATATATATACCAATACTCTCGGGGGAGCTATCCTCCTCCGAGAGTTTACCAATCAAACGTTCGTTCTGAAAAGAACGAAAACATTCTTAAAAGATAACTAACATTGCCGCCCATGTATAAAAGGCGGGAGATACAAAGACGTGCCGTCATACCCCCAACCCGAAAGACTGGCACTTTTCATCCTTAGATAATAACGATGCCGAAGGCAACGAAACAGAGAGCTGATGAAGCAAAGATATTCGCTACCTACGGCACTCTCTATATAAAATAAGTAAAAGTAAAAGATTATAAAAGATAAAGAATATGGCACATTTCCTCAACAACAAATGTTGCAAGCTGGTTTGCATCTCAGCCATCGCACTCACTTCTCTTTCATCATGCATGAAAGATGATATCACGAGCTGCCCTACAGCTAAGTTGTCGCTCAAATTCGACTATACTTATAATGTGAAAGAGGCAGATGCTTTCTCTGCTGAGGTGAAGAACCTCAACGTTTATGTATTCGACAAGAACGGTAAGTTCGTAGATAACTATACCGAGTCGGCTGACAAGTTTGAAACAGGTCATAAGATGGAAATCACAGACCTGCAAGCAGGCAAGTATACCTTCGTCTGCCTGGCTCGTGACAAGCAGCCTGCCGCAATGGGAACAAGAGCCGAAGATGATGATGAGACCGAGTTTAGCTTTACTAAACTTACCCCAGGTATCTCTACCATCAACGACCTGCAAGAGGAAATGGGCAAAAAAAACGAAGAAGAATCCGTTAACGACAAGCACTTCACCGCCCTCTATACCGCACAAGACTCCCTCAACTTTGATGGAGAAAACGATGTGCAGGGAAAATTGAGTCTGATGAAGTGTACCAAGACATACCGCGTGGTGATGCTTCCATTCGAACCCGACCAGGAAGGATTCACAGCCGAAAACTTCGATGTAGAAATCAAAGGTTCCGCTGCCCTACTCGACTATAAGGGCGACAAGGTAAAGCCAAAGGCAATCACCTATCTTCCTTATGAGAAGAAACTGGTAGAAAACCACAGCGGCAAGACCGAGGTAGAAGGCGAAGACGTAGAAAAGGCGCTGGTTTACGACCTGTCATCATCACGTATGTTCGAAACCAAAGATGACAACAAGAGTCGCGCTGCCGACGGATCCAGCCAATATGATGACAAGCGCATCGTCATCACAGACAAGCGCATCAACAAAGTCATCTTCAACCACTCCCTGCCTTGGTTCCTCTCACTCTGTGCCAGCGACCGCTACGGCAAAGACTGGAGCGACCAGCAGTATCTGGACCGTCAGGACCATTACACCCTGGTATTCTACGTGCCAGCTCCAAGTTCTACCTACAGCATGGATGCAAGAATCAAGGTAAACAACTGGGTTCTGAATCTTCAGAATGCCGACCTGGGAAAATAAAAAAGAAAGAAGTATAAGTAAAAGAAAGAAAACATGAAACGCTATCAATCTACTCTGACCAAGATGACACGCCCAGTGTGTATGGCACTCGCTGCTTTGCTCATGGTAGGCGCAATGGCATCCTGTTCAGAGAACGAAAATACAGAAACAGCTCAAAGCGACAATGCCTATCTGAGCCTCAGTTTCTCTACCGGCACCGGAAACAGTACCAGAGCCGGAGAAACTAGCGGAAAGGCTCTTGCCGACAATGAGACTGATGCGAATCCTACTCAGGAGAGCGACATCCATAACATCAAGGTGTGGGTGTTCAAATCAAATACCGGCGATGAAGCCACTCCTATCTCTTATAAAGCAGAGACGCTGAGCGAAGTGAAGAACGGTAACTATACCCTGAACCTCCGATTCCTGAGAAAGATTGGCGGCGAAGAAGTAAAGAATATCGACCTTTACATCCTGGCAAACTCTGAGAGCATCAACATGCCGGACCAGATGAAAGGCAAAGACCTCAGTTCTGTTACCCGCAAAGATCTGAAAGAAGTCAGCTTTACCTCACCTTTCGGTATCAATGGCGATGGTACTGCAGAAACAAAAGAGGTTTCAAAGGAAAAGGGACTCCCTATCTCCCGTGCCATCACTCAAATCTCTGTAGACAGCCATGTGGCTGATACAGAAGAAGGAGCCAAAGACAAAGGCATCAAGATTCCTTTGGTTCGCGCAGTTTCGAAACTCCATTTTTACTTTGCCCGCAAAAAGGGTACTGATGCCAACACCAGTCAGGTAAAGGTAATAAGAATAGAGGTAGAAGGCAATACCATTCCTACTGCCAGCTATGTTTTCCCAGACGAAGCGACATATAACGAGAATGGTTACAACCAGGACGTTACAAGTCAGAAATACAATTCGGCTACAACCTACGTATCAGACACTCTGAAACTGGCAGGTGTAGAGAACACGGATATCAAGGAAGTGGATAATCCTGAGAGTTTCATCAAAAAGAATCAGTCTGCCCAGGAATATCTGGATGCTCTTAATAAGGAAGGAATCAAATCTCATGATCTCTGTTATCTCCGTGAAACCAACAAAGCCATCCAAGGCACCATCTACTATTCATTAGATGGCGGAGCAACCGAGAAGCACGAGACCTTCAATATTCCTTCTAAAGGAAATGCCATCAGAAACAGAGAACTGGTAGTTTATGGTTACTTCCTCAACGGACAGATGGGCAAGCTCACCGTTACTCCTACCATTCAGGAATGGAAGGATGGAGGAACATTCGATTTCATCGATGCCTCTACGAATGTTGAAATCCCTGACAGCGGAAAGACAGACTGGGGCTACAAGGTATATTACGGTTTCCCAAAACGCGGACCGATGATTACGCTCCAGGATATCGATACCAAAGGTAAGCCTTGGATTCTCCAGACAGACAACCCGATGTTCGGATTCGTAGAATGCAATAAGGATGGCAACTATGATGATCATAAAGATCCGGTTTACGATCCAAACATTTCAGACAAAAACGATGGAGACAATGTTATTGGATATACTTATCATATAGATGATTTCATCATCAATAAAAGTGGTGAGAAGAAGACGCTCTACTTCTATGTCGTGCCAAAGAACAGACTGGATCTGGCAAAGCCACACAATGTAAAGGCGCAGGTATTCCTGACGACATATCCAAACGATAAGTTTATCCTGAATCCAGGTTCCAAATATAAAGGATGTAAGAAGGGCAAATTCGCCGGTAAGGATATTCACTTTGAACAAGTATTATAAAGACAACAGAAAATAACATTCATCATGAAGAAGTTATATATAGACATAAGATTCGCAAAATGCATCTTGGCTCTTACGGCAGGATGGCTCATGGCAGGATGCTCAGCTGAAGACGAACTGGGAAACGGTTCGGCTACACAACAGTTGAGCATGACTCCCATGATCAACGACCTGCAGACCACAAGAGTGAAGGAAGAAGAGAATCTTCATGAAAAAACTCTGTCTTCTCTTGACTTTAAGATGTTCGGACCGTCATCCAGCGAACGCAGAATAGACAGTCTGTTCGACGCCCCTGCAGAGAACAAAGCAGAGGAACTGGGTTCGGGCAACTGGAAGGAGAGCCTGAACCTCCAATCAGGTCAAAGTTATGCATTCTATGCAGCAGCCAACGCCAGTCAGAGCCTGCAAGGCAAAAGCCTGGATGAACTTCAGAAAGCTACCCAGAAGGATGATGATATTTGGATGCCTTACTCTACAGACAACAGCAAGAAGCTGTTTCTGATGAGCAGTCATGGTTCATACAAGATTACAGAAAAGGCAGAACAGAATATCCCGGTAGAACTGGTAAGAGCGGCTGCCAAAATCAAGCTGAACATCTCTTCTACGGTGAAGGATTACCATATTTCTGACGTTCAGTGGAAACTCATCAACTACAATACCAATACTACCATCTTTGCTGGTGATCAAACCGCAACTCCAACTATCATATCAGACAACAATACCTGGAGCCCGGCAGCATCTGCAGAAGATGAGAAGGGGAATAAGGTCTTCACGGTAACCACCTACAGTTATTCCACCAAATGGGAAACTCAGGAAACAATGCCACAGATTGTAGCAAAGGTCAACTTTAAATATAAGGACAACTCTAAACCTGATATTCCGAAGGAATTGAAGATACCGGTTCGTGACCCTCAGGGTGACAAGGAGTTAGACCGCAACTATATCTATACCGTCAATGCCGTCATCAAGTATCTGGATACCAAAACAGATATTGATTACGATGACGACCTTGGTTATCTCAAGTGGCAAATTACGAAATGGACGCAAGGAGAAGAAACTTATGTGAAGGGAGATAAAGCCAGTTTCCTCGTGGTATATCCTACCCAACTGGACCTCAAGGAACCGATGGATTGGGGAACAGATAACTGGTGCATCGACTGGTTTGCATCCTGCCCTATCTTTCAGCAACCAGAAAAGGAAGGATATTACTTTGATAAATATGGTAAAAAGATAGTGGATAACAACCTGGCTGGTCAGATCAACAGCCAGTCTGACAAAAGCGTTGGTGACGATAACCGAGGAAAGATAGATATTCATGGTAACAAACCAGAATATACCATCAGCTACATCAACTTCCTCGTAAAGACTAACGACGGCTCCAAATCTCAGAAAGTGAATGTAAGGAAGTACCCTGCCATCTATTCACTCAATGTAGAAAGTACGGGTACTTTGAATCAATGGCAAAATAAACGCCTATACACGATTCAACACTCAGTGACAAAGAGTAGTAACACCTATAGCGTGGCAAAGCCATCAGATAAAAATGACAATACGGTATCACCTGCTTTCATCATTGCCTCAACCATCAATAGTAGGTTGCAATCAATAGGCAGCAACGACGAAGCCAAGAAATACTGTGAACAGTACAAAGAAAAGGCTAAGACAAGGAAAGGCGAGGACCTTGATCTAAGCGGTTGGCGTTTGCCTACAAAAGAAGAGGTTAAAAAAATTATTAGTTTACAATCAGGCAATAACGCTATTCCTGATGATCTGTTACAAGGTGAATCCTACTGGACATTCGATGGCGATAAGTCTGAAGAACAAAGTAACGCTAATTACAAGGGAGCCTATGTTCGTTGCGTACATGACTTGACACCAGATGAAATCGAGAAAATAGAGGATCAAGGTATAGAATAAAGAAGGTTAATGATATGAAACAAATAAGATTACATATTGGTATGATAGCAGTGCTGTTAACATTTATGTTGACAGCCTGCACCGATTGTATAGTAGACAACGAGACTTCAAGCAACGAGGCTGAAGATGGTTACTATACCGCTCACTTCAATATAGCCATACCTAGCTTCGAGAAGCAAACAGCTACAAGAAGTACTGTTTACATGAACGAAGGTATTAGAAGTAAAGATGATTTAAAACTATTCTGCTTCGACAACGAAGGCCAATTTGTTGGTTTTGGAAATATTAAAGATCAGTTCAACCCCATCAAAGGGTTTTATAGAGACAATGATGGTAATTACTGGATCACAAGTGAGAAAAAAGCTGAGCAAGACAGTACCGCTGTATCAGGAGGTGACATAAATGGGGACGGAAGTTCAGTACTTAGAGATTTCAAGGCAGAAATCCCAAACAAGACTTCTCGTATCCACTTAGTAGCTAACGCTACTGAACAATATAATTCCCTTAACGATATAGATGAAGACGGGCATAACGTTCAATGGAAATGGGTAGGAATGCATGAAAACATGCTTATGACAACTTTCGAGACAAATCATACAGAACTGCAACATGTGATGACTCGCTATTGGGGATATATCAAAAGAGACACCCCTAATCAACTGAAGGAGTATCTTACCAATACCGACAAACAAAAAGACTACATCATCCATCTTATAAGAGACAGAGCGAAGATTTCTGCCGTTTGGAGCGACGCGGCTAAAAAAGCAAACCCGAACCTTAAAAGCAGCGATTTCGGAATATCTGTTTTCAATGGTGTACAATACGGAACTATAGCACCATTCAATCGAGACAGTCTGAAGTTCGATGATACTACAGGAGGCAAAGATTGGACATGGAATGCTACATATATAACACCATCCGTAAGCACTAAGAGACTGAAAGGTAGCAATGGGCAAATGTACAATCCGACAGCAGCCTTTGAAGAAAGTAACTTGCCAACTGACCCTGCTAAGGTTACTATAAGGTATAATGGTAAATTCTATTTCATATACCTTCAGGATAAAAACAACAAGCCATACGCCATCAAGCGTAACTATGAATACAGAATCATCATAGACAAACTGGACGAAAGCTATGGCAAAGGAAGTTCTGAGGAAGCGATAAAAGGTGCACCGGTCAATAACCCTTGGATTAGAGTGGAACAATACATTCCGGGAGTGAAGGATGGTAATTATGAACTCGCCATCAACGAGGGCACCTATCAGACCACCAATGCAGCTTCCGGTTCTGAACAATTCATCGAATTCACCTATAAGGGCGATGATGCAGCCGACAAGAAGCCTACGGATTTCGTGGCTTTATGGACTGAGAACCTGTCATTCGGAACTGCAGCTGCGCCAGTGGTTACCAGCTATGATTATAACGAAGCATCAAAGACCGGTACCGGTACCATTAAGTACAAATTGGACACGGTAGACAAGACCTGGCGAGAGGGCATCATACACCTCATCGACAAAGTGCATGGACTCAATAGAAACATCCATCTCTATAGTGTGAGTGAGGCTAGTTATGACTTCCAATTGAACAGCGAAGGAGATTTCACCATCACCATTCCTAAGGATTATCCTGACGAACTGGTGCCTGTGAATTTCAAAATCGCATCCAACGATATCTACCCAGAAGACTGGAAGGTAGAAATAGGTGATACTCAAGCCGAAACGGAAGGCAAATGCAAAACAGGCAGCTGGTTTACCTATAAGGCTGAAGAAAGAAAGTATACATATACCTTTAAGTTGAGGAATGTGCGCAGCAATGCCAAAAAGGTATGCTTCTGGCTGAAGGCTGATAACTTCAACCAAGGAAAGGCCAAGAAGTTTGAATTCACCTATCAGTAACTGAACTTTCGCATGTGGTTCAAGAACGGGCTGAAGGCCCAAAAGCTCCTAGCCCAGGGCATCGCCCTGGGTATAATAGCAATCAGCAAGACGCCCTGTAAGGGCAAAAGCCTTATGTTTTGTCTGGAGTTTTAAAGCTTTTTCCCTTACAGGGCGACAGGTTTGCGTCCGTAATAACCCAGGGCGATGCCCTGGGCTAGGGGCTTCTGCCCTTTCAGGGCGTATGGAGCTTACATGCGAAACTTGAGTCAGTAATAAGTTTAAGAAAAGTTTAGTTCATATATCTGTATCGGGGCGCATATCGTTTCAAAATTTAAATGCCCCCAAATATCAATGAAATAGGTAATAAAATAATTATCATTTACTATACAAATAGTATGCGGGAACCAATAAATAAAACTAGACTGGTCGTTGGAACTGTAGTTGCCGAGGTGATCTCACCTTCTATAGTTCCGCGGCTTTTTTTTATATAAAAACCTTGCCACTTTCAATTTTATTTTGTAATTTTGCACCCGTTAGTAATATCACTGAACTTTCGCATATCAGGAAGTTAAAGGAGTTAAGGAAGTTAAGGAGTTAAGACGTATGTCTTGCAGCTTAAGAACTACGCCAAAAAGGCTATTGTCTTAACTCCTCAGCGACCGTAGGGAGCGATAACTCCTTTAACTTCTTTAACTCCTGAACTTGCGAAACTTAAATAATATCATTAATTCCAATATAAAGATGATGGCAAGATTCATATTCCTCAGTTGCTTCATGCTGGTTGGAGCCTTAGCCCCAACCAAGGCTCAGAACAGTTTCCCATACCCTGCTCTGCCAGACAGTCTGCGCAGCGTAGAGCAACGCGCAACATACCTGAGTGAGCACTATTGGGACAACTTCAACTTTTCCGATACCCTGGAACTGGCAAACAAGGAGATGGCAGAACAGGGCTTTGTCAACTTCATCGATATTCTGGCACGTTTCGACCAGGAAATAGCCCAGAAGGGTATTGCTGCCTTTACAGCCAAAGCTTACCAGCAGAAGCCATCTAAAGAGAAGTTTGAAAGCCTCATCGAGCATTATTATGAGAACCCTGAGTCGCCCATGCGCAACGACAGGGTATATGCCCTATTTCTGGAAGACATGGCTAAATCGCCATACTTCGATGTAACCGAGAAAGAAAGAATAGAATTTAAACTGAAACAGGCAAGAAAGAACTTGCCTGGCACACAGGCTACCAACATCAGTTTTATGCTGGAAGACGGCAAGACTCATCAGTTGAGCGATTACCGGGAAAAGAAGGTTATCTTATATTTCTACGATCCTGACTGCGAGAACTGCCACAAGATATCTGCATGGCTCAACAAACAGACAATACCAGCCGGCTTCAGTCTGCTCCGCATCGTAGCAGATAACCGCTTGAGCACGATTTACGGGCTCAAAGCCATGCCAACCATTTACCTGTTGGATAAAGAGAATAAGGTGATATTAAAAGACTGTACACCAGAACAGCTCATGGAAGCATTACGGGGAAATGAAAACAGAAAGTAAAAAACTAGACTGGTCGAAAGAAGCGACATCTTTTATTAAATAAACATATCATTTACTATCATTTGTCTTAACTTCGTATATTATACATCAACATACCATTCATTATAATTGTAACTTCATATCATTTATTATATATCTGAATTGAATTTTACTATTTATATGTATCTTAATTAGCTCGGGAAGAGTCATACTTCAACTTGAACTCCTCACGGGCGTGATCATTGCGCATTACAACAATCACATAGTCACCATCCTTAACTGTTCCTACCTTGGCAACAAGCGTATAATAACCATACTGACCAGACTTTCCATAATCACCTGTTTCGGTAATGATCAACTTCTTGCCAACCAACTGAGTTGCAAACTTGATATTTGTACCTTGGTCGAAGATTACATTCTTATGAGTCAGCATCAGCTGACCACCCGGAAGAACCTTGCAAACCAACTTCTCATCATTCTCAGCCTTACTGTTAGACTCCTCGCTTACGGCAGAGCCCGCAGTCATGGAATAGCTGAGCAAAGAGAAACCTGACTCATCGGTGGTAACGCGACTAACTGTTTCACCCATTTCATCGTCAGATGCACTGCAACTTACAAATCCTATTGTCATCATAGTCATAGCGATGACCATCATAAAATACTTCTTCATAGTTATACCATTTACTAATTGTTTTCATTATCATTTAACCCTGTCATCTTCAGATTCCAGCCTTTCGGCCATTACCATCCGATGCTTTTAAAAACAAACACCTTTCGGTTTAAATCATCTTTTACAATTACACAAATGATATGTTGGGAGGAGTGATATCATTTACTATTGGTTATCAATTACTATTGCTTATCATTTACTATTGGTTATCATTTACTATAGGGCTTATACCCCTCTTACATGTCCTGTTCTTTCGTTTGAACATTGCAAATATAGGAAAAAAGGCAATAGGATGCAAGTTTTCTTAGTTAAATCATGTAAAGATTTTCTTGTTATCGTGCACAATATGTATTACATGCTGACAGATTGTATGATTGCGAGAAAAAAGGGGATAAAACAAAAGCGGGAACCCTTTCGGATTCCCGCTCATATCTTGTGTTGTAAAATCTCGAAGATTAGTCGAGGTTAGCCAACTTGTTATCAGAATGAAGAACATCCTTGATCTTGTGGCTATAGAGGTCAACCATGTACTCACGAGCCTTACCGCAGTACTGACGTGGGTCGAAGTACTCTGGGTGAAGAGCCAATGTCTCACGAACACCTGCTGTGAAAGCAAGACGAGAGTCAGAGTCGATGTTGATCTTGCAAACAGCGCTCTCAGAAGCCTTAGTCAACTGCTCCTCTGGGATACCAACTGCGTCTGGCAACTTACCACCGAACTTGTTGATGATCTCAACATACTCCTGAGGAACTGAAGAAGAACCGTGGAGAACGATAGGGAAACCAGGAAGCTGCTCCTCAACTGCTGCCAATACGTCGAATGCCAATGGAGGAGGAACGAGGTGACCAGTCTTAGGGTCACGTGTGCACTGCTCTGGCTTGAACTTGTAAGCACCGTGAGAAGTACCGATAGAGATAGCCAATGAATCAACACCTGTACGTGTAGCGAAATCTACAACCTCCTCAGGCTTTGTATAGTGAGACTCCTCAGCTACTACGTCATCCTCAACACCAGCGAGGACACCGAGCTCACCCTCTACAGTTACACCGAACTGATGAGCGTAATCAACAACCTTCTTTGTCAAGGCAATGTTCTCCTCGTATGGAAGTGCAGAACCATCGATCATTACAGAAGAGAAACCGAAATCTACACAGTCTTTACATGTCTCGAAGCTATCACCGTGATCGAGGTGAAGAACGATCTCAGGATGGTTGCAACCCAACTCCTTTGCATACTCTACAGCACCCTCTGCCATGTAGCGGAGCAATGTAGGGTTAGCATACTTACGAGCACCCTTAGATACCTGAAGGATAACTGGTGACTTCAAGTTTGAAGAAGCCTGGATGATAGCCTGGAGCTGCTCCAAGTTATTGAAGTTGAAAGCAGGAACGGCCCAACCGCCCTTGATAGCTCTTGCGAACATGTCCTTAGTGTTCACAAGACCGATTTTCTTGTAATCTACTGCCATAATTTTACTTAATTTATTGTTTAATGAAACATTCTTTTTTCTTATATATAATAAGGTGTAGAACTTATGAGGCTCTTTCCTTACCGAGTGCAAATTTACCTTTTTCTTTTGAGACAACAAAATGATAATTCGATTTTTCGTGTTGCAATCGAGTTAAAAAAGTTAATTCCGCACCAATACCCTACAAAACACAAAGCTTTTGCTAAACGCAGTTAGCAATTTAACATCTTTATATTTACATCTTTCTACCCAACCGCCAGTTACTTCTTGGCAAGTTTATATTCACGAGTCGCATAAGCCAGAACGATGACAAATCCTACGAGCGGTACCAGGAAAGGAAGCGTGAAATGAGTACGGTCAGCGATGAGCCCCATCAACAGGAAACCGCAACCTCCGATTGGCGTCATCATCAGAAGCGAAGAGGCTGTCTTGGTAAGGTTGCCCAAACCCGTAAGGGCGATACTGAAGATGGTAGGGAACATGATGGCCTCGAACATATAGTTGCAAAGCAGGGCTACCAGCGATAGCTTACCCAGATTTGACAGGACTAAAAGTATACAGACAACACACCCCACAGCGCAGATCAGCAACATCGTTGTTGCCTTGATTCGGCGCATAATCCAGGAGCCGAGAAATCTGCCTACCATAAAGAATGCCAGCGCACAAGTCAGGGCTACGGAAGCTGTGCGGTCGTCCATCCATTTCATGCCCGTAACGAAATTGATGAAGTAGGAATTGATTGAAATCTCTGCCACTTCATAGCTCAGCAAAGCCAGAAGTCCAAACACAAACATCTTGTGATGGGAAAAGAGTTTGCTGATATTAGAACCGGCTGCCTCATCTTCTGCTGTAGCCACATGTCTGATTTCCGGTAAATCTACACGTGAGAAGACCAGAGCTATCACCAAAACCAGAATACCCAGAATGGTATAAGGCACCACCACATTGCCGCCCTCTTCGGTCTGGTTGAAAAGGAACTGACCGATGCAAAGTGTGGCGAAAATGCCACCCAATCCATTAAACGACTGCGATAAGTTCAGTCGGCTGGTAGCTGTTTCCTTGGCACCCAGTTCGGTAACATAGGGATTGGCGGCTGTTTCCAGAAACACCAAACCGCACCCGATAATGAAAAGGCAGACCAGGAATGCTGAGAAACTGCCCACCGTAGCACCCGGGATAAAGAGCAAAGCGCCAATACCAAAGAGGAGCAGACCGAAGACTACTCCACGGCGATAACCATACCGGTTGATAAAAAAGCCAGCAGGTATTGCCATCAGGAAATAACCCAGATAGGTGGTAACCTGAATAAGGGCGGAATGAGTAATACTGATGTGCAGAGCATTCTGGAAGTGCTTGTTGAGCACATCCAGAATGGCACGAGCGAAGCCCCACAAAAAGAAGAGCGACGTAATGAGAATGAACGGGACAAGATATTTCCTGTCGGTTGTCTGATTTGTATCTGTCTGTTGTTCTGTTAACATATTCATAAGGCATTCATTTTAGCTGGGAACAAAGGTAAGGCTTTTCGATGGAAATTCCAAACTTTCCCAGGATTATTTGTTGTTTATATCAAATAAAATTGTCTTTACAGTCAGGTGAAATCTCCGTTCATCGACGTTGAACGGCGGTTCAACGTCTTTGAACGGCGGTTCAACGTCGCTGAACGGACATTCAACGTCGATGAACGAAGATTTTATTCTACTGTAAATACATCTTTAACTAGAAATAGAATGTTTCTGATGTCTATTCAGAGACAACTCTTCCCGTCATTCCTTCGGAATCAAGACGGCTCCCTCCTGCTTCTTTCCATCCATCAGAATTCTCATCGGGTGCTCAAAGCGTACATGACGGACATATTGCGTCTCCTCTACAGCCGGCATAGCATCCAGGATTTCCTTATTTACAAAGCCGCCTTCACCGGTATTTGTATCTACTGTAAAATATCCCACGCCAAAAGAGGTGAGGTTCTGGAAGAAGTGAGTACCCTGACTAGGATCGATATTGTAATTCTTCAGAGCCACCTCTACGATAACCCGGGCAGCGCTGATATGCGGCCACTTTACAGGTACACCCAGATAATGGTCGCTGGAGCCCCAACGGCCAGGACCTATCAGCACATAGTTCTTGCCGTCAGCAAGGAACTTACGGTTGATTCGTTCTATATCATCGGCTACATAAAAATTATTCATCGCAGAGAAGTGGTCATCATACTTCACATAAACCACATCAACCACATCTTCGCTGATGCCATGACCCAGCGAATTGTGCGAACGCAACAGGCAGTCGGAATCAGGGATAGCCTTCACATCTTCATCAAGCATCTCCTTGGCATCAACGATAGGACGAATCTGAAGAAGATAGAATTCGCAAGTCCTGTCATTATTGATATTGCAGGCAAACTCTATCTCCACTGGTCTGCGCATAGCCCCTGCTCCATACTTCATCGACATCTGCAGAATCTCTGGCAAAGGCATCACTCCATGCTGGAGCACACTTGAGAAGGTTATCAGTTTACGGCCATTCTCATAGACTCCATCATTGATGACCTGATCGTATGGATCGAAAGTAGATGCGATATAGGTAAGGCTCTGGTCTTCTACGGCATCCTTCACCCGAAGTTTAAGAATATTAAAGCCATCGTCTACCTTGAAATCATTGCCCACATGCTTCATATCCAGCGCATAGAACTGGGTCTGGGTGTCGCGCAGAGCCAGTTCGGTTTCCGATGTCTGGAGCACCTGATTCGGATGGTAAGGACAAACACGAAGGGTCTGACCTCCATCTACGATATATTTACCCAAGCCCAAGGCAAGACTGGCTATACCCTCTTCAGCCTCTTCATCACCTATCGGATAATAATTGAGCGAACGGAGCACACCACTCATGGTAGGATAAAACCTTGTACCATAGTCTTTGCCCACAACCTGCTGCAAGATAACAGCCATCTTTTCCTGATCGATGACATTGCTCGTTGCGGTCATGTAAGCCTTCGAGTCGCGATAGAACACAGAAGCATAGACACCCTTGATGGCACAGGCCAGCATCTGCAGCATCTGATACTTATCTTCCAGATACGGAATCATATAGGTAGAATAAATACCGGCAAACGGCTGATAGTGGGCATCTTCGAGCAGCGAACTTGAACGGATTGCGATAGGACTCCTGGTTGCCTCAAAGAAGGTGAAGAAGTCGGCTATCAGCGAATCGGGCAGCTGGGCATGCAGGAAGTGCTTCAGAATCTCATCGTCGCTAGCATCACTCAAAGCTATCGGATAGAGATTGTTGCTCATCATAAACTCGTCGAAGATATCGGTACAGAGCACCACGGTCTTCGGAATCTGCACGGTGGCATTCTCATACTGGTTGAACTCAGGATGGCGCTTGATGATGTTGTCCAGGAATGCAAGACCTCTACCCTTTCCGCCCAGGGAGCCTTCTCCGATACGGGCAAAGTGGGCATACTTATCAAACTTCATGCGGTCGAAAACAGCCACTACACCGATGTTTTTCATGTGACGATACTGCACGATGGCATCGAAGATAATCTGTCGGTGAGCATCTACATCCTGTAATTTCTCCCAGGTAACATGCTTCAGGAAAGCTGATACAGGGAAGATGGCACGAGCACAAAGCCAACGGCTCATATGGTTGCGGCTGATATGATAGAGCATGGAATCGTTAGGAATATTGAAGATGTTATCCTGCAATTCCTTCAAACTATGAATGCGCATAATCTCCTCATGAGTCTCTGGATCACGGAATATGAAATCGCCAAAGCCCATATGCTCTTCCATCAGACGGCGAAGATCTACGCTCATCTTCTTCGAGTTCTTGTCAACAAAGCGGAAACCTTCTGCCTCTGCCTTCGCACGGTTCTCACTTTCAGAACTTTCTATGATAAGCGGAACGAAAGGATCGTTCTTCCTAATATAACGGAAGAGTTGCAAACCTGCATCAGGACATTTCTCGCGACCGAAAGTATCCGTACGATGCTTAGGCTTTACTTCAGGCATCACCTCATTACCAAAAGCTTTGGCAGCACTCTTTAACGGGAAACGTGCATCGCTGATTACACCCAACGTGTTATCAGAATACTTATCATATAGTTTCTGGGCTTCCTCGTAAGTACGAGCCAAGACCACCTTAGGACGGCCACGCATACGCATGGTAGCCGCATGCCGGTTCAGAGCCTCCTGAGAAAAGTTCTTGCTCTGCTCCAATATATAATTATAGAGATTAGGCAATATAGAACTATAGAAACGGATAGAATCTTCTACCAGGAGAATCATCTGCACGCCTGCTTCCTGTATGTCATGTTCAAGATTCATCTTATCCTCTATCAGCTTGATGATAGAAAGAATAAGATTGGTGTTGCCAAGCCAGCAGAAGACATAATCGAAGATACTCAAGTCTTCATTCTGCATACGCTTGGTAATACCATGAGAGAAAGGCGTAAGAACAACACAATGGATATTGGGAAACTTACCCTTGATGTCGCGCGCTACGTCGAAGGCATCATTATCAGCATTGCCAGGCATGCAAATCACCAGATCAATGACGGTAGAACGCAGCACAGCAGCAGCCTCTTCGGTAGTAGAAACTTGAGTAAAGGTTGGCGGATAGCGGAGACCCAGCTCCATATATTCATTATATATCTTCTCTTCGATACGTCCATCATCTTCAAGCATGAACGCATCGTAAGGATTGGCTACAATCAGTACATTGTAGATACGGCGCATCATCAGATTCACAAACGATACGTCTTTCAAGTAGAATTTATTCCACTCCTGAGGTATATTATTTTCCATAAATGAAGTTAAAGTTTGTGCAAAGATACTGATTTTCTGAGATTTACTTGCATCTTTCAACATTTTTTTTATATTTGTGCCATAAAATATGAAGATATGATCGGTTTTATACCTTCGGAACGCACCTCAGGGTTACAAACCTTAGCAATGACAAGAGTACTATCGTAAAAGTCATCGACAGAGGGCCGTTTGGAAGAGGTAGAATCATCGACCTATCATGGAAGGCAGCAAAAGAAATTGGTAGGATTGCACAAGGCGTAGCGTCTGTAAAAGTTGAAATGGTGGAAAACCCGATTCCTTACAAGCCTGAGGACACAAAATGGCCTAAGATTGATTTCGAAGTGGCTGAAACCGAATATGAATTTCCAAACAAGTGGGGAACTACTGACAGGAAAAAGGTAAAACATCACAGCAGTAAAAAAGAAACAAATAAAATTACTTCAAAGGTAATAAATAAAACAGAGCACCATAAAAGCAAAGAGTAACCAAGGCAGATCTAAAAAAGCACAATACAGATATAGCAAAAAGTAAAGGCGAGAATCATCATTGATTCTCGCCTTTACCTTTTTATATATAACAGAATCCTACAATAAGATACTATCATACAAATTCATGATCTTACCGGAATCTTATCTGGATTTTGTCGGAATATCAAACTGATTAACCTTGGAAATCGTCTTACCGCCTTGTATCACTGAGACACAGAAACAAGCAGTACCATTCTTCAAACGGTTATCAGCCTTGACCATTGCCGTATATCGAATCACATGGCCAGGAGCAATACTTTCTACATGAACTCTTGGGGATATGAAAATATGCTTATTGCCGGTAGTCTCAATAACGGTTGGAACTACATCATACAACGTGTGAGCTCCGTTATTTCGGATTTCAAAAATAACTTTGGCTGTTTCATTCCGATTCAAAGTATTGTCCTCATTTGAATCGACAAAACGAGCATTCATTATTTCCAAAGAGGATGAATAAGCATAATTCTGACCAAGTTCTTCCAGAGTAGAACTAGAAATAGTAGCTACAGGCTGCTGAGCACTATAACTTCCGGTATAATCCCTATCATTGAAATCATAAATCCTATCATCCCCCGAATTAGTTGAATCAAAGATTTCGTCATTGGAATAAACAGGTGAAGATTGCTGATAAACTCCATCCTGATGAGAATGATGATCACGGTGTGATCTATCCCGATAAACAGATTCTCTTTGCTGCTGGGATTTCTGGTCAGCCTGACTACCAATTGCCGCTCCAACGGCAGCACCGCCAGCCATGCCAATAATAGTACCCATATCTGAACCTCTAGGACCACCAGACAAACCACCGATGGCAGAACCAAGAATAGAACCAAATGTGGCACCAGCATAAGCACCACTTCCTGTATAAGTATCGCAGCTACTCAACAGCAAAGAAGAGCAAGCTACAAAAAGCATAATCTTTTTCATCTTCATTAAGCTTTAAATTTCTGCTGCAAAGATACAAAGAACTAAAAGAACAAAAGCAAAAAAATCCCTAATAATGATTAGGAAAAACCCTAAAAGAGCAGATAGTTTTGAAAAGGGGACAAAAAAAGCGTCCTTGTCAAGACAAGGACGCTAAATTTATCTGAGATGATTGAAAATTATTCAGCCTTTGGAGCCTCCTCAGTTGCAGGAGCCTCAGTCTCAGCTACAGGAGCCTCTTCAGCCTTTGTTGCCTTACGACTACGACGAGTCTTCTTAGCAGCCTTCTGAGTCTTAGCCATATTCTCATCAAAGTCAACGAGCTCGATGAAAGCAATCTCAGCTGCATCACCCTGACGGGTACCCAACTTGATTACACGAGTGTAACCACCTGGACGGTTAGCTACCTTCTCAGCTACCTCACCGAAGAGAGCCTTAACAGCATACTTATTCTGAAGATAACGGAAAACTACACGACGTGAAGTTGTTGTATCGTTCTTAGAACGAGTAATCAATGGCTCAACATACTTCTTAAGAGCCTTTGCCTTTGCGAGGGTCGTAGTGATTCTTTTGTGCTCGCTCAAGATAAGTGATGAAGCCATGTTAGCCAACATCGCGTTACGATGAGAAGCAGTACGACCTAAATGGTTGAATTTCTTATTATGTCTCATTTTTTGTTTTTGCTTTTTGGACTACGAACCTTTAAGATTCCTTGTCTAATTTATACTTTGAAATATCAGTTCCAAAAGACAGATTCAGACTCTCGAGCAAATCATCAAGCTCTGAGAGCGATTTCTTACCAAAGTTGCGGAACTTCAAGAGGTCAGTCTTGTTAAACTGAACCAAATCACCAAGAGTCTCAACATCAGCTGCCTTCAAGCAGTTGAGGGCACGAACACTAAGATTCATGTCTACGAGACGAGTCTTAAGCAACTGGCGCATATGAAGAACCTCTTCATCAAACTCCTGATTGCTCTCCTGATCCTGAGTCTCAAGAGTAATCTTCTCATCAGAGAAGAGCATGAAGTGATAAATAAGGATCTTCGCAGCCTCTTTCAGTGCATCCTTTGGACTAATGGAACCATCTGTTGTAATTTCAAGTACGAGCTTATCATAGTCGGTCTTTTGCTCAACACGATATGGTTCTACAGCGTACTTTACATTACGAATAGGGGTGTAGATGGAATCGATTGGGAGAACGTTAACGTCAGTGCAGAATTGACGATTCTCATCAGCAGGAACATAACCGCGTCCCTTATTAATAGTCAAATCGATCTGCATCGAAGCTTTGGCATCTAAATGACAAATCACCAAATCAGGGTTTAACACTTCAAATCCAGTCAGATACTTACCGATATCACCTGCTTTGAATTCTGTAGAATTCTCAACGGTGATACTAACTTTCTCATTCTCGAATTCTTCTACTACTTGCTTGAATCGAACTTGTTTGAGATTCAAGATAATGTTAGTAACATCTTCCTTTACACCAGGAACTGAAGAGAACTCATGCTCAACACCCGCAATGCGGATCGTGTTAACAGCATAACCCTCCAATGATGAAAGGAGAATGCGGCGCAAGGCGTTACCAATGGTAACACCGAAGCCAGGCTCCAAAGGACGGAATTCAAACTTTCCGAACTTGTTATCAGCCTCTAACATTACTACTTTATCAGGTTTTTGAAATGCTAATATCGCCATTAATGTAATGATTTATTTAGAGTACAACTCAACGATTAACTGCTCCTTAATATTCTCAGGAATGTCGGCACGCTCTGGCTTGTGCAAGAACTTACCGCTCTTTGAATTATCGTCCCACTCAATCCATGGGTACTTGCTATGATTGAAACCTGCAAGAGCTGCTTCGATAACCTCGAGAGACTTAGACTTCTCACGAACACCAACAACCATACCAGGCTTAACTGCGAATGAAGGGATATTAACTACCTTACCATCAACAACGATGTGCTTGTGACCAACCAACTGACGCGCAGCAGCACGTGTTGGAGCGATACCAAGACGGAATACAACGTTATCAAGACGGCACTCGAGATTCTGAAGAAGAACCTCACCAGTAATGCCATCAGCCTTAGCAGCCTTATCAAACATATTACGGAACTGACGCTCTAATACACCATAAGTGTACTTAGCTTTCTGCTTCTCTGCCAACATGACACCGTACTCAGACATCTTACGACGACGGTTGTTGCCATGCTGTCCAGGAGGGAAGTTTCTCTTGGACAAAACTTTGTCAGCGCCGAAGATTGGCTCACCAAAACGACGCGCAATTTTAGATTTCGGACCTATATATCTAGCCATAATATTATATAAATGCTATATTGTTTGTATCTTAATTAATAATGCTAACCTCAAGCGTTAAACACGACGACGCTTTGGAGGACGGCAACCATTGTGTGGTAATGGAGTTACGTCAATGATTTCAGTAACCTCGATACCTGCACCGTGAATAGCACGGATAGCAGACTCACGACCATTACCTGGACCCTTAACATAAGCCTTAACCTTACGAAGACCAAGATCAAAAGCGACCTTTGCACAATCCTCAGCAGCCATTTGAGCAGCATAAGGAGTGTTCTTCTTAGAACCACGGAAACCCATCTTACCAGCAGAAGACCAAGAAATGATCTGACCCTCATTGTTAGCAAGAGATACAATAATGTTATTGAATGAGCTATGAACGTGAAGCTGACCGATAGCGTCAACGCGTACATTTCTCTTCTTAGATGTTGCTTTTTGCTTTGCCATAATTAATTTCCTCCTTCAGAATTACTTAGTAGCCTTCTTCTTATTAGCAACAGTCTTCTTCTTACCCTTACGTGTACGAGCATTATTCTTTGTGCTCTGACCGCGAACTGGAAGACCATTACGATGTCTAACTCCACGATAGCAACCAATATCCATCAGTCGCTTAATGTTCATCTGGATCTCTGAACGGAGATCACCTTCAACTTTGAACTCAGCGCCGATAATTTCACGGATCTTAGCTGCCTGGTCATCAGACCACTCGCTAACCTTCAGGTCACGGTTTACACCGGCCTTATCCAATATCTTTGCTGAACTACTTCGACCAATACCGTAGATATAGGTCAATGCGATTTCGCCACGCTTATTCTGGGGCAAATCTACTCCAACAATTCTTATTGCCATTGTTTAAATAAATAATTAAAAAATTAATACCTTTCGTTTAAAGCGGTGCAAAAGTACAACTATTTTTTTAAATAACGGTACTTTTACAATACTTTAACATTAGCCCTGACGTAATTTCATCTTAGGGTTCTTCTTGTTGATAACGAACAGACGACCTTTACGACGAACGATCTTACAGTCAGCTGAACGCTTCTTTAATGATGCTCTTGTCTTCATAACCTTATATATGATTTTTATTTGTATCTAAAAACAATTCTACCTTTGGTAAGGTCATATGGACTCATCTCCACCTTTACCTTATCACCAGGTAAAATCTTGATGTAATGCATTCTCATCTTACCAGAGATATGAGCTGTGATGTCAACTCCATTCTCTAATTCTACTCGGAACATCGCATTTGACAATGCTTCTACAATTGTTCCATCTTGCTCAATAGCGGCTTGTTTTGCCATAATATAAATATTTGTCCTTCTTAATGTTAAACTTCTACGAATGAAGATAAAATTGTGCTTTATCTTTTCGAGCAACTTTGTGCCATCACTATCAGATAAAAATCATAATTAGATGACATATTAGCGGGAAAAGGCTCTCCAAGTGGATGAGGAATTACCTATCCAAATGGAGAGTCGTCTCACATAATATAGTAAATTCAAGTCAGCTTTACTTGAAGATGAAGTAAAACGCACTCTGAATAATTTCATCTTCTGTCTTCAGAAATTTCTCATTTCAAAAGAAAAAGATTAATATGCAGCAACACCACCCTGACGCGTATGGCCTGAATTCAAAAGACCATCATAGTGGCGCATAAGCAAATGACTCTCGATTTGTTGTAATGTGTCAATGACAACACCAACCAAAATCAATAGAGATGTACCTCCAAAGAATTGAGAGAAAGCTTGCTGTACATCGAGAAGTCCTGCTAATGCAGGCATGATTGCAATAAACGCAATAAATAACGAACCTGGTAAAGTAATACGAGACATTACGGTATCAATGTACTCAGCTGTATCCTTTCCTGGTTTTACGCCAGGAATAAAACCATTGTTACGTTTCATATCCTCAGCCATCTGAGTAGGATTCAATGTAATAGCTGTATAGAAATAAGTAAATGCAATAACCAAGATTACATAAACAACATTATATAGCAAACTACGATTATCCATCAACTGCTGAACAACACTACTAGCATTTTCAGACTGATAGCGAACTATCGCCAATGGAATAAACATTAAAGCCTGTGCAAAGATGATAGGCATTACGTTAGCTGCAAAAAGCTTCAAAGGAATGTACTGACGTGCACCACCATATTGCTTATTTCCAACCAAGCGTTTAGCATACTGAACAGGGATCTTACGTGTACCTTGTACCAAAAGTATTGAAGCACAAACTACAGCATAAAGGATAAGAATCTCTACAATGAACATAATAAGACCACCACCAGAAATTGCCTGCAAACGAGAAGTTACCTCCTGAACGAAAGCCTGTGGCAAACGGGCGATAATACCAATCATAATAATAAGAGAGATACCATTACCTACTCCCTTGTCAGTGATACGCTCACCTAACCAAAGGATAAACATACTTCCTGCAGCCAAGATAATGGTTGCCGGTATCATGAATACCGTCCAACTAATACCGGTGGCTAGAGCATTGGCAGCCTGCATTTTCAAATTCAAAAGGTAACTAGGAGCCTGAAAGACCAAAATGGCCACAGTCAGGACTCTAGTATACCATTGTATTTTTTTGCGGCCGCTCTCGCCCTCGCGCTGCATCTTCTGGAAATAAGGTACAGCAACAGCAAGAAGCTGCATAACGATTGAAGCTGAGATATAAGGCATAATTCCGAGTGCAAAGATAGATGCATTGGAAAATGCACCACCAGAGAACATGTCCAATAGCGACATAAGACCGCCAGAGGTCTGCGACTGAAGTTTTTCCAACATGCCCGGATTGATACCTGGAAGTACCACAAACGAGCCAAAACGGTAAATAGCCGTAAACAGAAGGGTAATGAGGAGTCTCTGACGGAGATCCTCTATCTTCCAACAGTTCTTTAGTGTCTCAATAAACTTTTTCATTTACTTAGATTATAGTTGCGTTACCACCTACTGCCTTGATTGCTTCTTCGGCAGTCTTTGAGAAAGCATTAGCTTCAACTTCCAATTTTGCTTTAAGTTCACCGTTACCGAGAACCTTTACAAGCTCCTTGCCGTTTGTGAGGCCAGCAGCCTTAAGTTCCTCAATACCGATTTTAGTAAGGTTCTTTGCTTCAGCAAGAGCCTGAAGAGTTGAAAGGTTTACTGCGAAGTACTCCTTATGGTTGATATTCTTAAAACCAGCCTTTGGAACACGACGCTGCAATGGCATCTGACCACCTTCGAAACCAATCTTTCTCTTATAACCAGAACGAGCCTTGGCACCCTTATGACCACGTGTAGAAGTACCACCGAGACCAGAACCTGGACCACGACCAATACGACGACGTGAATGGGTAGAACCTGCAGCAGGTTTCAAATTATTTAATTTCATAATCGTTCCTAATTTAAAAAGATTAATTAATCAACTACACTTACGAGGTGATGAACCTTACGGATCATACCACGGTTGCTAGGAGTATCCTCTACCTCAACAACCTGAGAAATCTTGTGGAGACCAAGACAAGCGAGAGTACGCTTCTGATCTACTGGAGCACCGATTTTACTCTTAATCTGCTTGATTTTAATTGTTGCCATATTCGATTTTTCCTAATTAACCGTTAAATACTTTATCCATACTGATACCACGCTCACCTGCTACAGTATAAGCATCACGCATCTCTGCAAGAGCAGCGATAGTAGCCTTCACAAGGTTATGGGCATTTGAAGAACCCTTAGACTTAGCGATGACATCCTTGATACCTACGCTCTCAAGTACTGCACGCATAGCACCACCGGCCTTCAAACCAGTACCGGCTGCAGCTGGCTTAATAAGAACCTTAGCACCACCAAATGAAGTTTCAACCTCATGAGGAACAGTACCCTTGAGTACAGGAACCTTTACCAAGTTCTTCTTAGCAGCTTCAGTACCCTTTGCGATAGCAGCAGTAACCTCACCTGCCTTACCAAGGCCGTAGCCGATTACGCCATTACCGTCACCTACAACGACGATAGCAGCGAATGTGAAAGTACGACCACCCTTTGTAACCTTAGTTACACGGTTGATAGCAACCAAGCGATCCTTAAGTACTTCTTCGTTATTTACTTTTACTTTATCCATTGCCATAATCGTTTAAAATTTAAGACCACCATTACGAGCACCTTCAGCCAACTGCTTTACACGACCATGGTAAAGGTAACCATTACGATCGAAAACTACTGCCTCAACGCCAGCAGCCTTAGCCTTCTGAGCGATGAGCTCGCCAACCTTAGTTGCCTGCTCCTGCTTAGGCATCTTCTCCAAACCGAGTGAAGAAGCTGATGCAAGTGTATTGCCTGTCAAATCGTTAATAACCTGAGCGTAAATCTGCTTGTTAGAGCGGAATACACTAAGACGTGGACGCTCAGCTGTACCGTTCACACTCTTACGAATGCGGAACTTTATCTTAATTCGTCTTTCTACTTTCTTTGTTGTCATAATCGTAAATAATTAAAATTACTTAGCTGAAGCACTCTTACCAGACTTTCTGCGAATAACTTCACCCTTAAAGAGAATACCCTTACCTTTATAAGGCTCAGGCTTGCGGAAAGAACGAATTTTTGCACAAACGAGTCCCAACAACTGCTTGTCGCAAGACTCCAATGTCAAGATTGGGTTCTGGTTTCTTTCAGACTTAGTCTCAACCTTAATCTCCTTAGGCAACTGGATGAAAATAGGGTGAGTGTAACCCAAAGCAAACTCTATGATATTACCCTGGTTAGAAACACGATAACCAACACCTACCAATTCCAAAACCTTTGTATAACCAGCGCTTACACCAACAACCATGTTGTTAACGAGAGAGCGATACAAACCGTGGAAAGCCTGCTTCTGCTTAATATTTACAGGACTATTTTCATCGATTTCAAAGCTAATCTGACCATCTGCATTATTAAACTTGATAGATGGATCAATCCACTGAGAAAGTTCACCCTTAGGGCCCTTTACTGTACAAATATGAGAAGCCTCATCATAATTTACAGTAACACCTGCAGGGATACTAATTGGCAATTTTCCTATTCTAGACATATAAAAGCCTCCAATTAATAAATATAGCAAAGAACCTCGCCACCGATCTTAAGATCAGAAGCTTCTTTGTCTGTCATTACACCTTTGGATGTAGATAAGATAGCAATACCTAATCCGTTAATAACTCTTGGCATGTCCTTGTAACCGGTATACTTACGCAAACCTGGAGTTGACACACGCTTCAAACACTTGATAGCGTTTTGCTTTGTAGTTGGGTTGTACTTCAAGGCAACCTTAATTGAGCCCTGAGGACCATCCTCTACAAACTTGTAATTGAGGATGTAACCTTTCTCGAAGAGGATCTTAGTGATCTCTTTCTTCAAGTTAGACGCAGGAACTTCTACAACACGGTGATGAGCCATGATTGCATTTCTGAGTCTTGTCAGATAATCTGCTATTGGATCTGTCATAAAATATAAATGTTTAATTAATCGGGACTACCCCGACAATATTAAATAAAAAAATATTCTTACCTTTGAAAGGATTACCAGCTAGCCTTCTTTACACCTGGAATCAAACCAGCAGAAGCCATCTCACGGAACTGGATACGAGAAATACCGAACTGACGGATATAACCCTTTGGACGACCAGTAATCTTGCAACGATTGTGAAGACGGATTGGGTTTGCATTCTTAGGGATAGCCTGAAGCTTACGAGCTGCCTCGTATGCTTCGGCTGGATCATTAGAAGTTGCAATAATCTTTTTCAGTGCTTCGCGCTTTTCAGCGTAACGAGCTACAAGCTTTGCACGCTTAACCTCGCGAGCTTTCATTGATTCTTTTGCCATATCTCTTAATCTTTATTTGCGTTCTTGAATGGAAGACCAAAAGCCTTCAAAAGAGCAAAACCTTCTTCATCAGTCTTAGCTGTTGTTACGAAGGTTATATTCATACCCTGAATACGATCGACCTCATCGATATTAATCTCAGGGAAGATAATCTGCTCTGTGATACCTAATGTATAGTTACCACGACCATCAAACTTGCTCTCAATACCCTTGAAGTCGCGAATACGAGGAAGAGAAACACGAACGAGCTTCTCCAAGAACTCGTACATACGCTCACGACGCAATGTTACCATAACACCGATAGGCATCTTCTTACGAAGCTTGAAGTTTGCAATATCCTTTTTAGAATATGTAGCAACAGCCTTCTGACCGGTGATAGCAGTAATCTCATTGATTGCTACATCAACAATTTTCTTGTCCTGAGTAGCATCACCAAGACCCTGATTGATGACAATCTTCTTCAATACTGGAATCTCCATAGCAGAAGAGTAGTTGAACTGCTTCTGAAGAGCAGGAGCGATTGTCTCCTTATATACTTTCTTTAACTGTGCTGTATCCATTACTTGATTTCCTCCCCTGACTTTTTAGCGATGCGAACAACGTTTTTACCCTCATGCTTGATAGCAACACGAGTAGCCTTGCCACTCTTAGGATCAATCAAACTCAAATTTGAGATATGAATAGGAGCCTCCTGCTTAACAATACCTCCCTGAGGATTCTTAGCAGATGGCTTAGTGCTCTTAGAAACCATGTGCACACCTTCTACGATAGCACGGTTCTCCTCAACGAGGACCTTAAGCACCTTACCAGTCTTGCCCTTATCTGCACCGGCAATAACGATAACGGTATCGTCTTTCTTAATATGTAACTTACTCATTACTTCTTACTTTTTAAATATTAAAGAACCTCAGGTGCCAAAGAAACGACTTTCATATTTACTGCACGAAGCTCACGAGCAACAGGACCGAAGATACGGCTACCACGAAGCTCACCTGCATTGTTAAGCAATACACAAGCGTTGTCATCGAAACGGATGTAAGAACCATCTGCACGACGAATTTCCTTCTTTGTGCGAACAATCAAAGCCTTTGATACTGCACCCTTCTTCAAATCACTTGATGGGATAACGTTCTTGACTGCAACAACAATAACGTCACCAACGCTAGCGTAACGACGGCCTGTACCACCGAGAACTCGAATGCAAAGAGCCTCACGAGCACCGCTGTTATCACATACTGTAAGTCTTGATTCAGTCTGTATCATAATTACTTAGCTTTTTCAACAATTTGTACTAATCTCCATCTCTTTGTCTTAGACAGAGGACGAGTCTCCATGATCATAACTGTATCACCTACGTTAGCCTCATTATTCTCGTCATGTGCATGGTACTTCTTTGTCTTCTGGACAAATTTACCATAAATAGGGTGCATCTCCTTGAACTTAGCTGCAATAACAATGGTTTTATCCATCTTGTTGCTAATAACAACACCCTGTCTTACTTTTCTTAAATTTCTTGTTTCCATCTGGACCATTATTATTTGTTAAGTTCTCTCTGACGAAGTTCAGTTTTCATACGTGCAATATCACGACGAGCAACCTTAATCTCTGATGGATTCTCAAGTGGAGTTACATTATGATTGATCTTCTTCTTGTTCAAAGCATCAACAGCTGCCTCCAACTTCTCAACCAATTCTTTGGTCTCGATATTTTTAATTTCTGCAATCTTCATAATTAAGCGTTTTTATCGTAATCACGTCTAACAATAAACTTAGTCTTAACAGGAAGTTTCTGAGCGCAAAGGCGAAGACCTTCTTTTGCAATATCGAAACTAACTCCTTCAACTTCGAAGAGAATTCTACCTGGTGTAACAGGTGCAACCCATCCTGCTGGATCACCCTTACCTTTACCCATACGGACATCAGCAGGCTTGCGAGTGATTGGCTTATCAGGGAAAATTCTAATCCAGACCTGACCTTGACGGTTCATATAGCGGTTCAATGCTACACGAGCTGCCTCAATCTGACGACTATCGATCCACTTTGATTCAAGAGTTTTGATACCAAAAGAACCGAAAGCCAATTGTGTACCTCTGTGAGCGTTGCCTTTGTTGCCACGACCATCTTGAGGTCTTCTATATTTAACTCTTTTTGGCTGTAACATGATAGCTTTCTAAAATTTAACGGTTATTGTTTCTTTTACGATTACCACCACGGTTGTTAGAGCGACCGTTACCACGGTTGTTGCTCTTATTGTCCTGTGAGAAGTTTGGAGTAAGATCAGCCTTACCATAAACCTCACCACGGCAAATCCAAACCTTAATACCAAGCAAACCTACCTTTGTAAGTGCCTCGCACTGGCAGTAGTCGATGTCTGCGCGGAATGTATGAAGAGGAGTACGACCCTCTTTGTACATTTCTTTACGTGCCATTTCAGCACCATTCAGACGACCTGTAATCTGTACCTTGATACCCTCAGCGCCTGCACGCATGGTGTTAGCAACTGCCATCTTGATAGCGCGACGATAAGCAATCATGTGCTCAATCTGAGTCGCAATATTCTTACCAACGATAGTAGCATCAAGTTCAGGCTTTTTAACCTCGAAGATGTTGATCTGAATATCTTTCTTATAAAGCTTCTTCAACTCTTCCTTCAACTTATCTACATCCTGACCACCTTTACCAATGACAATACCTGGACGGGCTGTACAAATAGTAATGGTAACAAGTTTCAATGTACGTTCGATAATAATACGAGAAATGCTTGCTTTAGCAAGACGCTCGTTAAGATACTTACGGATTTTCTGATCCTCAACGAGGTTATCACCGAAGTTCTTACCACCGAACCAATTTGAATCCCAACCACGGATAACACCAAGTCGGTTACTAATCGGATTAACTTTCTGTCCCATTCTACTTAATTATTTTTCGTCATTAGTTTTTGCATCAACAAAAAGAGTTACATGGTTAGAACGCTTACGAATTCTATAACCACGACCCTGTGGCGCAGGTCTCATACGTTTCATTGTAACGCCTTCGTCAACGAAGACCTTACTGATATAAAGCTCACCGTCTTCAGCCTTGCGATTATTCTTAGCTTCCCAGTTAGCGATAGCTGAACGAAGTAATTTCTCTACATCAGCTGATGCCTGCTTCTTAGAGAAGCGAAGTACTCCGAGTGCACGGTTAACCTCCATACCACGAATCATGTCTACTACATAGCGCATCTTACGTGGAGAAGAAGGAACGCCTACCAACTTTGCGAAGTACAAGTTTTTACGGGCTTCTTTCAATTTCTCAGCCGCAATATGTTTTCTTGCTCCCATTATTTACTTAAATTTTAAATGGTTTAACCCTTAGCTTACTTTCTGTTACCAGAGTGACCGCCAAAGCGACGTGTTGGAGCAAACTCTCCAAGCTTGTGGCCAACCATATTCTCTGTAACATAAACAGGGATAAATTTGTTACCGTTATGAACTGCAACAGTATGTCCTACGAAATCAGGAGATATCATTGAAGCTCTAGCCCATGTCTTAACAACATTCTTCTTGCCACTCTCGTTCATAGCGAGAATCTTCTTCTCGAGAGAAACGTTGATATATGGACCTTTTTTAAGTGAACGACTCATAATTTACTCTTTATTTTTTGTTAGCTCTTTCGATAATATACTTGTTAGAAAGCTTCTTAGGTGCACGAGTCTTAAGACCCTTAGCGTACAAGCCCTTACGTGAACGTGGGTGACCACCACTCTGGCGACCTTCACCACCACCCATTGGGTGATCAACAGGGTTCATAACAACACCACGGTTGTGTGGACGACGACCCAACCAGCGAGAACGTCCAGCCTTACCAGACTGTTCAAGAGCGTGGTCAGAGTTACCAACACTACCAACTGTAGCTTTACAAGCACTCAAAATCTGGCGTGTTTCACCAGAAGGGAGCTTAATTACACAATAACTGCCCTCACGAGAAGTCAACTGAGCAAAATTACCAGCCGAACGAACCAACAAAGCCCCCTGACCAGGACGCAGCTCGATGTTGTGGATCACTGTACCTACAGGGATGTTTGCCAAAGGAAGACAGTTACCAATCTCAGGAGCAGCATCTGCACCTGACATCAAAGTAGCGCCTACCTGAAGTCCGTTAGGAGCAATAATGTAACGTTTTTCACCATCAGCATAGTAAAGCAATGCGATACGAGCCGAACGGTTTGGATCGTACTCGATTGTCTTAACAACTGCTGGAACACCATCTTTCTCACGTTTGAAGTCGATTAAACGATACTTCTGCTTGTGACCACCGCCAATGTAGCGAACGGTCATCTTACCGGTGTTGTTTCGACCGCCGGTAGAACGTTTACCGTAAACGAGAGACTTCTCTGGCACGGATGCAGTAATATCCTCGAACGTGCCAATAACTTTGTGTCTTTGACCCGGAGTAACCGGTTTTAATTTACGTACTGCCATTTTTTATTTTAAATATTGCTGTAAAAATCAATTGTATCGCCCTCCTTAAGAGTAACGATTGCCTTCTTGAACGCATTCTTCTGACCCTTAACAAGACCTGCCTTTGTATAACGGGCAGAGCGCTTGCCTGCGTAACGAATAGTGTTCACGTCAACTACTGTAACATTATACAGACTCTCAACTTCCTTCTTAATCTCGAGCTTATTAGCCTCAGGACGAACAACGAAGCCATAGCGGTTAGGCTGCTTGTCTGTAATCTTGGTCATCTTCTCAGTAACCAATGGTTTGATAATAAATGCCATATTCTAATATCTCCTTTTTACTTTGTTAAGATTTGGTCGATAGTCTCGAGCGACTTTTCTGTAATCACTACAACATCAGCATTCAAAACTTTATACGAATTGACGTTTGATGCGAGGATAACTTCAGCACGCTGCAAGTTACGAGCAGACAAATATACGTTTTTATTTGATTCTGGCAAAACAAAGAGCACTTTTTTGCCCTCAATTTTGAGATTCTTAATAATACTTAAGAATTCTTTAGTCTTTGGAGCCTCAAATGTAAAGTCTTCCAACATTACAATTGCGCTTTCCTGTGCCTTATAAGACAGAGCAGACTTACGAGCAAGAATCTTTACTTTTTTGTTGAGCTTGAAGCGGTAATCACGTGGTTTAGGACCAAAAACGCGAGCACCACCTACGAGTACAGGTGAGTTAATATCACCACGGCGAGCACCGCCGCCGCCCTTCTGACGACCAAGCTTACGAGTAGAACCGCTAATCTCGCTTCTCTCCTTAGACTTAGCTGTACCCTGACGCTGGTTAGCGAGATACTGCTTTACGTCAAGATAGAGAACGTGATCGTTAGGCTCAATGCCGAAGACTGCATCATTAAGAGCTACCTTGCGGCCGGTCTCCTGACCTTTGATATCTAATACGCTAACTTCCATTATTTCTCAATTAAAACAGTTGAACCTTTGCATCCAGCGAAAGAACCCTTAACAATAAGAAGATTCTGCTCTGGAATTATCTTTAACACCTGAAGGTTCTGAGTTGTAACTCTGTCACCTCCCATTTGGCCGCCCATGCGCATACCCTTGAATACCTTTGCAGGGTAAGAACAAGCACCAATAGATCCCGGCTTACGAGCGCGGTCATCCTGACCGTGAGTAGACTGACCTACACCACCGAATCCGTGACGCTTAACAACGCCCTGGAAGCCTTTACCCTTTGATGTACCAATTACATCAACGAACTTGCAATCGTTGAAGATTTCAACTGTAATTGTGTCACCGAGGTTGTACTCCTCATCAAACTTGAACTCGGCCAAGTGCTTCTTAGGTGTTGTGCCTGCCTTCTTGAAGATTCCCATCATAGGCTGAGAAGTACGCTTCTCCTTTGCCTCTTCGAAACCTAACTGATAAGCCTTGTAACCATCCTTTTCTACAGTTTTCACCTGGGTTACAACACAAGGACCTACTTCGATAACAGTGCACGGAATATTCTTACCGTCGGCACTGAAAACGGATGTCATTCCGATTTTCTTTCCAATTAATCCTGGCATTTCAATTTAATTTAAATAATTAGACTTTAATTTCTACTTCTACACCACTTGGCAATTCAAGCTTCATCAAGGCATCAACTGTCTTAGCTGTTGAGCTGTAGATGTCAATGAGACGCTTGAAATCTGAGAGCTGGAACTGCTCGCGAGACTTCTTGTTAACGAAAGTACTGCGGTTTACAGTAAAAATACGCTTGTGTGTTGGCAATGGAATAGGACCACTAACGATAGCGCCTGTAGCCTTTACAGCCTTCACAATCTTCTCAGCTGACTTGTCAACCAACTGGTGGTCGTAAGACTTCAGCTTAATTCTGATTTTCTGACTCATTTTTAAAATTAAGTTATTATTATATGAATTATTTAGTCTAATGGAAGAAGAGGTACGCTGCTTAAGAGTCATTCGCTAAGCAGCGCCTCATCTTACCGTTATGTCTTTGTTATTAAAGAAGATCTGCGTGACCCTTAACCTCCTCCAACACAGCCTTAGCAATTGTTGAAGAAAGAGGTGCATGATGATCGTACTCCATAGAACTTGTTGCACGACCAGAAGTGATAGTACGCAAAGCTGTTACATAACCGAACATCTCAGCCAATGGAACCATTGCCTTTACGATGCGAGCACCGCTACGACCTTCTTCCATACCCTGAACGAGACCACGGCGCTTGTTCAAGTCACCGATTACGTCACCCATGTTCTCTTCTGGAGTAACAACCTCTACCTTCATGATAGGCTCCATCAAAACAGGACCAGCCTTAGGGCAAAGTACCTTGAATGCCTGATGTGCTACCAACTCGAATGACAACTGGTCAGAGTCAACTGGGTGGAAGCTACCATCGGTCAAAGTCACCTTCAAACCTGTCATTGGGAAGCCACCGAGTACACCATTTGACAAGCAATCAGCGAAACCCTTCTGTACAGATGGGATGAATTCCTTAGGAACGTTACCACCCTTAACCTCGTTGATGAACTGCAAGTCGCCTTCCTTGTAATCCTCGTCCTTAGGACCGATGGTTACATCGATACAAGCAAACTTACCACGACCACCAGACTGCTTCTTATAAGTTTCACGGCTCTGAGCTGTCTTAGTGATAGCCTCCTTGTAGTTAACCTGAGGCTTACCCTGATTACACTCAACCTTGAACTCACGCTTCAAACGGTCGATGATGATATCCAAGTGAAGCTCACCCATACCAGAGATAATTGTCTGACCGCTCTGCTCGTCTGTACGGACTGTGAAGGTTGGATCCTCCTCAGCCAACTTAGCGAGACCATTATCCAACTTAGCGATGTCCGCCTGGCTCTTTGGCTCTACTGCGATAGAAATCACAGTATCAGGGAATGTCATAGACTCCAATACGATTGGGTGGTCCTCATCACAGAGTGTATCACCTGTACGGATATCCTTGAAACCTACACCTGCACCGATGTCACCAGCATCGATAGACTCCATTGGGATTTCCTGCTTAGAGTTCATCTGGAACAGACGGCTGATACGCTCGCGCTTGCCAGAACGCGGGTTGTAAACATAAGAACCAGCAACGACCTTACCTGAGTAAACGCGGAAGAATACCAAGCGGCCCATGAATGGGTCAGTAGCAATCTTAAATGCGAGAGCAGATGTTGGTTCATCCTCAGATGGTTTACGATCCTCTTCCTCCTCTGTATCAGGGTTAGTACCGGTGATATTTGGAGTATCCATTGGTGAAGGCAAGAATGCACATACATAGTCGAGCAATGGCTGAACACCCTTGTTCTTGTATGAAGAACCGAGCAACATTGGGCAGCACTCCATAGCACAGCAACCCTTACGGATAGCAGCAAGAAGCTTTTCTTCTGGAATATCCTTACCATCGAGATAAAGTTCCATAACCTCATCATCGAAGTTTGCAGCACCCTCAAGGAGCTTATCACGCCACTCAGCAGCCTCGTCAGCCAAGTCTGCAGGGATATCTTCTACATCATACTCAGCGCCCATAGTCTCATCGTGCCAAAGAATAGCCTTCATCTTAATGAGATCAACTACACCCTTGAAGTTCTCCTCTGCACCAATAGGAATCTGAATAGCAATTGGATTAGCGCCCAAGATATCCTTCATCTGCTGAACTGTCTCGAAGAAGTTAGCACCAGAACGGTCCATCTTGTTTACATAACCGATACGAGGTACATTATACTTATCAGCCTGACGCCATACTGTCTCAGACTGTGGCTGAACACCATCAGCTGCAGAATATGTAGCAACAGCACCATCAAGTACACGGAGAGAACGCTCAACCTCAGCAGTGAAGTCAACGTGTCCCGGAGTATCGATCAAGTTGATCTTATAAGACTTACCGAGATAATTCCAGTTACAAGTTGTAGCCGCAGAAGTGATAGTAATACCACGCTCCTGCTCCTGAACCATCCAGTCCATTGTAGCAGCGCCATCGTGTACCTCACCAATCTTATGAGTCTTACCTGTATAGAACAAAATACGCTCAGAAGTTGTTGTCTTACCGGCATCGATATGCGCCATGATACCGATGTTACGAGTCAAATGTAAATCGCGATTTGCCATTTTCTTTTAACTATATTATATATTAAATTAGAATCTAAAGTGAGCGAACGCACGGTTAGCCTCAGCCATACGATGCATATCCTCCTTACGCTTAAATGCACCACCCTGATTATTAAAAGCATCCATAATCTCTGCTGCAAGCTTATCAGCCATAGTCTTACCACCGCGCTTACGTGCAAAAAGAATAAGATTCTTCATAGAAATACTCTCCTTACGATCAGGACGAATCTCTGTAGGAACCTGGAAGGTTGCACCACCGATACGACGGCTCTTAACCTCTACCTGAGGAGTAATATTATCAAGTGCCTGCTTCCAGATTTCAAGAGCAGACTTTTCCTCATTAGACATCTTAGCCTTTACAATGTCAAGTGCATTGTAGAAAATCTCATAAGATGTATTCTTCTTTCCATCATACATCAAATGATTTACGAACTTTGAGACCTTCTGGTCATTGAAGACAGGATCTGGAAGGATCACTCTCTTCTTTGGTTTTGCTTTTCTCATTTTAAATAAAACTTTTTTTTAATTCTGCATGGGGCTGTATAATGTCCTTCAATGCTCGCACCCGAGCATTTACTCAACCTGATTACTTCTCCAGCAAAACTTATATTAAATATTTTAACCCCAACTCCCGACCTTCTCCGACCGTGAGTCTGCGGTTTTGTCTAAAATTTAAGAAGCTATATTACTTCTTTGCCTTAGGACGCTTAGCTCCGTACTTAGAACGACGCTGTGTACGATTCGCAACACCTGCAGTATCAAGTGTACCACGGACAATGTGATAACGTACACCAGGAAGGTCCTTTACACGACCACCGCGAACCAAAACAATTGAGTGCTCCTGCAAGTTGTGACCCTCTCCTGGAATATAAGAGTTTACTTCCTTTGAGTTTGTCAAACGTACACGTGCAACTTTACGCATTGCTGAATTAGGCTTCTTAGGAGTTGTTGTATAAACACGAACACAAACACCACGACGCTGAGGACAAGAATCCAAAGCTGGTGACTTGCTCTTGTCTACAAGAACTCGTCTGCCTTTTCTTACTAACTGTGAAATAGTAGGCATAATTTTACTTTTTAATTTATATATTTATTTTTATTTATTGTCTTATTTCGATGTAAGCCACTACTTTATAGAGCCTTTTCGGGGTGCAAAGGTACGATTTTTTCGGCAAACTACCTAAATATTAAGGAGACTTTAGAAAAACGAAGGCTAGTTTTAACTTTATATAACTATTAAAAACAAATATTATAAAGAAAAAGCGGAATTTAGCAGAGAATTTAGTCTTAGTATGTATGCTGTAGTACATTATGCCTCACCCTTTGGTGTGCCGAATGGAGCGATTGTACGTTCTTGCTCATCAGACAACTTAATTTTACCGAAGGACTGCTCGTAGTTATAAATATTGCTCTGCAATGCCTGGAGCAATCGCTTAGCATGTTCAGGTGCCATGATAACACGACTCTTGATCTGAGGTGCAGGCATGCCAGGAAGTGCACATGCAAAATCCAAGATGAAGTCTGAACTAGAATGAGTAATCAGTGCCAAGTTTGAGTATGTACCCTCTGCAACTTCAGGGCTGATGCCCATCTGGAACTGATTCTGCTGCTGTTGATTATTCTTATTTTCTTCCATAATTTTACTAAGTTAATAGGATTAAACTTTAAATGGTATTGCAAATTTACACATAATATCTGAAAAAAACGAATAATCTGCCACTTATTTTTAAAAAAACATCATAAGAAAACAGAAGATGGAATTCTGATTCTTTGCTTTTATTCATCAGTTACAGATAATAAAAGGGTGCGCCATAGACTTATGACGCACCCTCATTATACCTATTTTATATATAGTACTCTATTCTACGATTATTCTCCTATTGGAGAATCAGCATAGTCAAGCACATTTTTCTTATTAGCCTGCATACGCTCATATTCTTCTTTAGAGCCTACGATGAGCTTATCCCACTGACGAAGACCAGTACCTGCAGGAATCAAGTGACCACAGATTACATTCTCCTTCATACCCTCAAGGTAATCAACCTTACCACGGATAGCAGCCTCATTCAAAACCTTAGTAGTTTCCTGGAATGATGCTGCACTCATAAAGCTCTTAGTACCAAGAGCAGCACGAGTAATACCCTGGAGGATCTGTGTAGAAGTTGCAGATACGGCATCACGAACCTGTACAAGTTTCAAGTCGCGACGCTTCAATGCAGAATTCTCATCACGCAATCTACGAGCCGTTATGATCTGACCTGGTTTGAGACTTTCACTATCACCAGCGTCAGTAACAACCTTCTTACCCCAGATACGATCATTCTCTTCTGCAAAGTCAAGTTTATCAACCAACTCTTGCTCCAAGAAGGTAGTATCACCTGGATCGTCAATACGAACCTTACGCATCATCTGACGTACCACAACCTCAAAATGCTTATCATTAATAGCCACACCCTGAAGACGGTAAACGTCCTGGATCTGGTTAACAATATACTCCTGAACAGCGGTAGGACCCATGATGGCGAGAATATCGCCAGGAGTTACACTACCATCAGAAAGAGGAGTACCAGCACGTACAGCATCATGTTCCTGTACCAAGATCTGCTTAGAAAGAGATACAAGATACTTCTTCTGATCGCCAGTCTTAGATGTTACGATGATCTCACGGTTACCACGCTTTACCTTACCCATCGTTACCTCACCATCGATTTCAGATACAACAGCAGGGTTAGAAGGGTTGCGAGCCTCAAGAAGCTCAGTTACACGAGGGAGACCACCAGTGATATCACCTGCACCACCTACAGCACGAGGAATCTTAACCAAAACCTCACCGGTATTAATTGTCTGTCCATCCTCAACAGCCAAGTGACCACCTACAGGGAAGTTGTATGTACCAAGGATTTCACCATTAGCATCGATAACATCACAAGATGGAACCATTGCCTTATTCTTGGAATCGGTGATAATCTTCTCCTCCAAACCTGTAGTCTCATCGACCTCAGCACGATAAGTCTGATCCTTCTGAACGTCATTGAACTTCAATGTACCGGCATACTGGCTGACGATAACGGCGTTGAATGGATCCCAACGGGCGATAACAGTATCCTTTTCTACGATTTCACCCTCCTTGTGATACAATGAAGAACCGTAAGGAACATTCAAAGTTGCAAGAACGATGTTTGTATTAGGATCCACGAAACGGATTTCAGCCAAGTGGCTTACTACCTTTTCGCACTTGATATCGTTGCCTTCCTCGTCTTCCTCTACGAATGGTACTGTGCTCAACTCGTCAAACTCAATACGAGACTTATTCTTCGCAGCAATCTTAGCATTGGCAGCAGCGTTAGATGCAATACCACCGGCGTGGAATGTACGGAGAGTCAACTGAGTACCTGGCTCACCGATAGCTTGAGCAGCGATGACACCAACGGCTTCACCCAACTGTACCATACGGGCTGTTGCCAAGTTACGGCCATAGCACTTCATGCAGACACCCTTTTTGCTCTCACAGGTGAGAACCGAACGAATTTCAACACTCTCGATAGGAGATTCATCAATAGCCTTTGCCTTAGCCTCGGTGATTTCTTCACCAGATTTGACAATCAGTTCACCAGTTGTTGGATGAATAACATCATGCACAGAAACACGACCCAAAATACGCTCATAAAGAGATGAAATAATCTCATCACCATTCTTTAAAGCTGTACAAACCAAGCCACGCAATGTACCACAATCCTCTTCGGTGATAATAACATCGTGAGAAACGTCTACAAGACGACGAGTCAAGTAACCGGCATCGGCAGTCTTCATAGCGGTATCAGCAAGACCCTTACGGGCACCGTGAGAAGCGATAAAGTACTCCAATACAGACATACCCTCCTTAAAGTTAGAAAGGATAGGGTTCTCGATGATCTGCGCGCCCTCTGCACCAGCCTTCTGAGGTTTAGCCATCAAACCACGCATACCAGACAACTGCTTAATCTGATCCTTAGAACCACGGGCTCCGGAATCAAGCATCATGTATACGGCGTTGAATCCCTGGTCAGCTTCGGTCATCTCCTTCATCAAGATATTACCCAAATCTGTATTTACGTGAGTCCACGCATCAATAACCTGGTTGTATCGTTCCTTATTGGTGATGAAACCCATATTATAGTTATTGGTAATTTCCTCAACCTCCTTGCGACCGCGCTCTACAATAGCTTCCTTCTCTGGTGGAATAATAATATCACCAAGGTTGAATGACAATCCTGCGACATAAGCCATACGATAACCTAAGTTCTTGATTCCATCAAGGAATTCACAAGCCTTAGCCATACCAACAGCCTTGATAACATTAGAAATCAAACCACGGAGGGTTTTCTTGGAAATCACATCATTGAAGAAGCCAACTTCATCAGGAATGATACCATTAACGATGACACGTCCAACAGAAGTTTCTACCATTCGTTTCTGGATTGTACCATCAACCAAGTCGTCAACTACAACCTTAATCGAAGCATGAAGATCACATCGGCCCTCGTTACGAGCAATCAATGCCTCTTCAGGACCATAGAATGTCAAGCCCTCACCCTTTGCACCTGGACGAATCTTAGTAATATAGTAAAGACCAAGCACCATATCCTGAGAAGGAACGGTGATAGGCGCACCATTAGCTGGGTTAAGAATGTTATGACTCTGAAGCATCAGGATTTGAGCCTCCAAAACAGCCTCATTGCTCAATGGAAGGTGAACAGCCATCTGGTCACCATCGAAGTCGGCGTTGAACGCTGTACATGCCAATGGATGCAACTGAATAGCCTTACCTTCAATCATCTTAGGCTGGAATGCCTGGATACCGAGTCGGTGAAGCGTAGGGGCACGGTTCAACATAACCGGATGACCCTTCATTACATTCTCAAGAATATCCCAAATAACTGGCTCGCGACGATCAACAATCTTCTTGGCACTCTTAACAGTCTTAACGATACCACGCTCTATCAACTTACGGATGATAAATGGTTTGTAAAGCTCTGCAGCCATCAGTTTTGGAAGACCACACTCACCCATCTTCAATTCTGGACCTACAACGATTACAGAACGGGCAGAATAGTCAACACGCTTACCCAGCAAGTTCTGACGGAAACGACCCTGCTTACCCTTTAAAGAGTCAGAGAGTGACTTCAAAGGACGATTGCTCTCACTCTTTACAGCAGAACTCTTGCGTGAGTTGTCGAACAAGCTGTCAACAGCCTCCTGCAACATACGCTTCTCGTTACGGAGAATAACCTCAGGAGCCTTGATTTCAACCAATCTCTTCAAACGGTTGTTACGGATAATCACACGACGATAGAGGTCATTCAAGTCTGATGTTGCAAAACGACCACCATCCAATGGTACCAACGGACGCAGCTCAGGTGGAGTAACAGGAATAATCTTCATGATCATCCATTCAGGCTTGTTAATACCTTTACTAGCACGGAAACCTTCTACAACTTGCAGACGCTTCAGAGCCTCAGTTTTACGCTGCTGACTTAAATCGTTATTTGCGCGATCGCGGAGTTCGTATGACAAAGAGTCAAGGTCTACATTCTGGAGCAACTGATAAATTGCTTCAGCACCCATTTTTGCGATAAACTTATTAGGGTCCGTATCATCCAAAAGTTCATTGTCACCATTAGGATCATACTGGTCAAGAAGAGCCATATATTCATCTTCTGACAAGAGATCGAGTTTGTGAGAACCGTTCAATTCAAGACCATCAGCATCAGTCTTTCCCTCAAGAATACCAGGCTGGATAACTACATACTTCTCGTAGTAAATGACAGCATCAAGTTTCTTGGTCGGCATACCCAAAAGGTAACCAATCTTATTTGGAAGAGAACGGAAATACCAAATATGAGCAACAGGTACGACAAGCTCAATGTGACCAGAGCGTTCACGACGAACTTTCTTCTCTGTAACCTCTACACCGCATCGGTCGCAGACGATTCCCTTATAACGGATACGCTTGTACTTGCCGCAGGCGCATTCATAGTCCTTAGTAGGACCAAAAATACGCTCGCAGAACAAGCCATCACGCTCCGGCTTATATGTACGATAATTAATGGTTTCCGGTTTAGTAACCTCACCATACGAATTTTCCAAGATCTCCTCTGGCGAAGCGAGACCGATGGTAATCTTCGTAAAATTATTCTTTACCTTTGTATCTTTTTTGAAAGCCATGTTTCTATATATAAATTAGGGGTTCTCAAAATTAATCAAGTTTGATGCTCAAACCAAGGCCACGAAGCTCATGGAGCAATACGTTAAGTGACTCAGGAATACCAGGAGTTGGCATTGGATCGCCCTTTACGATTGCTTCGTATGCCTTGCTACGTCCTACAACATCATCTGACTTAACAGTCAGGATCTCCTGCAAAACGTGGCTTGCACCGAATGCCTCGATAGCCCAGACCTCCATCTCTCCGAATCGCTGACCACCAAACTGTGCTTTACCACCAAGTGGCTGTTGCGTAATCAAAGAGTATGGACCAATAGAACGAGCGTGCATCTTATCCTCAACCATATGACCTAACTTCAAGAAGTAAGTCATACCAACAGTAGCTGGCTGGTCAAACTGCTCTCCAGTCTCACCATCATAAAGGTAAGTTGAGCAGAAACGTGGCAAGCCTGCCTTATCTGTCCATTCAGAGAGATCATCCAATTTAGCACCATCAAAGATAGGAGTAGCAAACTTTACACCCAACTTTTTACCTGCAGCACCCAAGATACACTCGAAGATCTGACCAAGGTTCATACGAGAAGGCACACCCAATGGGTTCAATACCATATCAACAGGACGACCGTCAGCCATAAATGGCATATCCTCCAAACGAACGACCTTAGACACAATACCCTTATTACCATGACGACCGGCAAGTTTATCACCAACCTGAATCTTACGCTTCTTTGCAATATATACCTTAGCCATCTGAAGAATACCTGATGGAAGTTCATCACCAATAGTGATAGCAAACTTACGGCGCTTTAATTCAGCATCAAGTTGCTTATACTTGCGGATATAGTTCATAATAAGTCTCTGAATCAAGCCATTGGTATGCTCATCCTTAGTCCACTTATTAGACTGAACACCATCATACTCCAAATTCTTCAAGGCTGTAGCAGTAAAGGTACTGCCCTTGGTGATAATCTCAGCACCTGTATAATCCTTAACACCCTCAGAAGTCATACCTTCTGTAAGTGTAAGTAACTTGTCTACGAGGATATCCTTCAAATCATTACCCTTTGCCTCATACTCCTCATCAATCTTAGCAAGAATAATCTTATCCTGCTTCTTTGACTCACGGGTCTTGATAGCACGAGAGAACAACTTCTTGTCAATAACTACACCGCTCAATGATGGATTTGCCTTCAATGAAGAATCCTTCACATCACCAGCCTTATCACCAAAGATAGCACGAAGCAACTTCTCTTCTGGTGAAGGATCACTTTCACCCTTAGGCGAAATCTTACCAATCATGATATCACCTGGCTCAATTCTTGCGCCAACACGCACGATACCATTATCGTCAAGATCCTTTGTAGCTTCCTCGCTGACATTAGGGATATCAGATGTGAATTCCTCTACGCCACGCTTAGTTTCACGCACATCAAGAGAGTATTCGTCAACATGTACAGATGTCAATACGTCATCACGAACCATACGTTCAGAAATAACAACAGCATCCTCATAGTTGTAACCCTTCCAAGGAATATAAGCAACAAGCAGGTTACGACCCAAAGCCAACTCACCTTTTTCTGTTGCATAACCCTCTGTCAGGATATCACCCTTCTTTACACGCTGTCCCTTATTACAGATAGGACGCAAGTCGATGGTCATATTCTGGTTTGTACGACGGAACTTAGGAATACGATACTCCTTCAAAGCAGGTTCGAAACTTACGAACTCATCGTCTTCTGTACGATCGTAAAGGATACGGATAGTTGTAGCATCAACATATTCAATAACACCCTCACCTTCTGCAGTAACCATAGTACGTGAATCCTCACAAACTTGCTTCTCAAGACCAGTACCTACGATTGGAGCATCATTATGAAGCAATGGTACAGCCTGACGCATCATATTACATCCCATTAACGCACGGTGACCATCATCATGCTCCAAGAAAGGAATCAAACCAGCGGATACAGAAGCAATCTGCTGTGGAGAAACGTCAACATAGTCAACTTGGTCTGGACCAACAACTGGATAATCTGCATCCTGACGACACTTTACTACATCGCGAATGAAAGAACCATCAACAGTTAAAGGAGCATTACCCTGACCGATAATCTTAGACTCTTCATCTTCAGCAGTCAAGTATACAACATCCTCATTAGCCATATCGACCTTGCTATCATTCACCTTACGATAAGGTGTTACAATAAAACCAAGATCGTTTATCTTTGCATACATACAGAGAGAAGAAATCAAACCGATGTTTGGACCTTCAGGACTCTCAATAGGGCAAAGACGACCATAGTGTGTATAATGTACATCACGAACCTCGAAACCGGCACGCTCACGAGACAAACCACCAGGACCTAAGGCAGAAAGACGACGCTTATGGGTTACCTCAGCCAGAGGATTAGTCTGGTCCATGAACTGTGACAATGGGTTAGTTCCAAAGAAAGAATTGATAACACTAGAGATTGTCTTAGCATTAATCAAATCTGTTGGAGTAAACACCTCATTGTCGCGAACATTCATACGTTCACGGATAGTACGGGTCATACGTGCCAAACCAATAGAGAACTGGTTAGCCAACTGCTCACCTACTGTACGAACACGACGATTAGACAAGTGGTCGATATCGTCAACTGTTGCACTAGAGTTGATCAGCTGAATAAGATATTTAATGATCTCAATAATATCTTCCTTAGTCAAGACACGAACATCAATGTCAGTATCAAGATTCAATTTCTTATTGATACGATAACGACCTACCTCACCCAAATCATAACGCTTATCGGAGAAGAACAGGTTTTGGAAAACCTCACGTGCACTTGCGTCATCTGCAGGATCAGCATTACGCAACTGGCGATAGATATAGTTAACAGCTTCCTTCTCAGAGTTACTTGGATCCTTTGCCAAAGTATTGAAGATAATAGTAAACTTGTTGGCAGCTTCCTCATCCTTATGAAGAAGAATAGTCTGCGCACCACTCTCAACAATCTCCTCAATATTATCAGCAGTAAGTTCAGTCTCACGCTCCATGATTACTTCATTACGCTCGATAGATACTACTTCACCAGTATCCTCATCAACGAAGTCCTCATTCCAACTCTTCAAAACACGAGCAGCAAGTTTACGACCAATAGCAGCCTTCATATTCTTCTTGTTAACCTTCACCTCCTCGGCGAGATCAAAAATCTGAAGAATATCCTTATCCTGTTCGTAACCAATAGCACGCAACAATGTGGTTACAGGCAACTTCTTCTTACGATCGATATATGCATACATTACATTGTTAATGTCAGTTGCAAATTCAATCCAGCTTCCCTTGAAAGGAATGATGCGAGCAGAATAAAGCATGGTACCATTTGCATGAACACCCTGGCTAAAGAACACACCAGGAGAGCGATGAAGCTGAGAAACAACAACACGCTCAGCACCGTTAATCACAAAAGTACCATTATCGGTCATATATGGGATAGTACCAAGGAACACATCCTGAATAAATGTACCGAAATCCTCATGATCAGGATCAGTACAATACAGTTTCATCTTAGCCTTCAAAGGTACACTATATGTAAGACCACGCTCCAAACACTCATCAATAGAATAGCGAGGAGGGTCGATATAGTAATCCAAGAACTCAAGAACGAAATTGTTACGTGTATCGGTAATAGGGAAGTTCTCAGAGAACACCTTATACAGACCGTCATTCTTGCGTTCCTCAGGCGGAGTATCCAACTGTAAGAAGTCCTTGAAAGACTTTAACTGCACATCGAGGAAATCCGGATATGGATACGGATTATGCACGCTGGCAAAATTTACTCTGTTATCAACAATTTTTGTAGCCATTAGAAGTTATTAAATGGGTTTTATTAATAATATAATAAAAGACACAAAAAGGTTAGGACTCACCTACTTGGAGAATCCTAACCATTTATATAAAAAAATGTATTACTCTAATTACTTGAGCTCTACCTTAGCACCGGCCTCTTCGATAGCCTTCTTAAGGTTCTCAGCCTCGTCCTTAGCTACACCTTCCTTGATTGTAGAAGGAGCACCGTCTACGAGATCCTTAGCCTCTTTCAAACCGAGACCACAAGCCTCCTTAACAGCCTTTACAACCTGGAGCTTAGCGCCACCAACCTCAGCGAGGACTACGTCGAATGTAGACTTCTCCTCAGCTGCAGCTGCACCACCAGCAGCAGGACCAGCAGCTACAGCTACAGCTGCAGCAGCAGGCTCAATACCATACTCGTCCTTGAGGACTGTTGCCAACTCATTAACTTCCTTAACAGTAAGATTTACTAACTCTTCTGCAATAGCTTTGATATCTGCCATTTTATTCTAAATTTTATTTTTGTTTATACTATAATTAATGATAACATTGTGATTGATTACTCAGGACGCTCGCCCAATGTCTTAAGCACACCATGAATAGTGTTGCTTCCTGATTGAAGAGCTGAAACAACGTTCTTTGCAGGTGACTGGAGCAAAGCAACAATCTCTGCGATAACTTCGTTCTTGCTCTTGAGAGCTGAAAGCTCTGCAAGTTTGTCTGCGCCAACGTAGAAGCTTTCCTCTGCATAAGCAGCCTTCAATGTTGGAACATCTTCCTTGTCATATTCCTTCAACAACTTAGCTGGTACATTAGCTGTATTAGCAAACAACACAGCAGTAGTACCCTTCAAGTAGCCATAGAGCTCAGAGAAATCGATATCTGAAGCCTCGAACGCCTTGTGAAGCAAGGAATTCTTAACAACAACCATCTTAATCTCGCGCTGGAAGCACTTGCGACGGAGTGCGCTTGTCTTCTCTGCATTCAATCCTGTAACATCTACAAGATAGAAATGAGGAAACTCCTGCAACTTCTGTCCAAGTTCAGCGATAATAGTATCTTTAACTTCTTTCTTCATTTTACAAAACTTTTAGAGTTATTCAACTGATTTAGGATCAATCTTGATACCCTTACTCATAGTGCTAGAAATAAAGATACTCTTGATATATGTACCTTTAGCAGCAGCAGGCTTCAGCTTGATAACTGTGTTGATGAATTCCTTAGCATTTTCATAGATCTGCTCAGGAGTCATGCCAACCTTACCGATTGAAGTATGGATAATACCAGCCTTATCAACCTTAAAGTCAATCTTACCTTGCTTAACTTCCTTTACTGCCTTAGCAACATCCATAGTTACAGTGCCACTCTTAGGGTTAGGCATCAAACCACGAGGACCGAGTACACGACCCAAAGGACCAATCTTACCCATACAAGAAGGCATTGTGATGATGACATCAATATCTGTCCAACCACCCTTAATCTTCTCAACGTATTCGTCAAGACCTACATAATCAGCGCCTGCTTCCTTAGCAGCAGCTTCCTGATCAGGAGTACAGAGTGCGAGCACGCGAGTAACCTTGCCTGTTCCGTTTGGTAATGAAACAACGCCACGAACCATCTGGTTAGCCTTACGTGGATCAACACCTAAGCGTACATCAATATCAAGAGATGCATCAAACTTGGTAGTGGTAATTTCCTTTACCAACTCTGAAGCCTCCTTCAATGTGTATGCCTTCCCTGCTTCAACCTTATCAGCTACTGATTTTTGATTTTTTGTCAGTTTACTCATTTTTCTAATTGAAGTTTTAAATTATTTACCAGGGAAGTCCCCTTTTACAGTAATACCCATACTTCTTGCAGTACCAGCGATGAGCTTCATAGCTGATTCTACAGTAAAGCAGTTCAAGTCTTTCATCTTATCCTCAGCGATTACCTTTACCTGATCCCAAGTAAGAGAAGCAACCTTCTGACGATTAGGCTGAGCAGAACCTGACTTGATTTTGGCAGCCTCTTTCAATTGAACTGCAGCAGGTGGAGTCTTGATAATAAAATCAAAAGACTTGTCAGTATAATAAGTAATAACTACTGGCAACACTTTACCTGCTTTGTCCTGGGTACGGGCGTTGAATTCCTTGCAGAATCCCATAATATTAATACCCTTAGAACCCAATGCAGGTCCTACTGGAGGTGAAGGATTCGCAGCGCCACCTTTAATCTGTAATTTGATTAATCCAGCAACTTCTTTAGCCATTTCTTTGTTAATATTTAAAATTGAAACTTATAAGGAATAACAATCTCGTAACAGAATCCTATTCCTTTTCTACTTGCATAAAACCTAATTCCAACGGAGTTTTACGTCCGAAGATCTTAACCGTAACTTTCAGCTTATGCTTTTCAGCATTAACCTCTTCAACGATTCCGCTGAAACCACTGAATGGACCTTCCATAACCTTAACGGTATCATTAACCAAGTAAGGACAATCAAGATTCTCCTCAAACTCAGTCTCCTCAGCAGAACCCAGCATACGATTGATATCGCGCTGTGGAACTGGTGTTGGTTCATCCAAACCTCCAAGGAAACCCAAAACATTAGGGAGGAAACGCAACGTATGCGCTACATCACCCTTCAGTTTGGCCTCCACAAAAACATAACCTGGAAGAGAAACCTTTTCTTTAACGACTCTCTTTCCATTACGCACAGTTGCATGCTTCTCAACTGGAATCAACACCTGAGAAACATTTGCTGCTAGTAAGTCATTGTGCTTCATTTCAGCTTCGATGTATTCTTTCACCTTAGCCTCTTTACCACTTACGGCTTTAAGCACATACCATTTATTTCCTGCGTCTGCCATTTCCTTAAAAAAATTAACCTGGATAAACTACACCCATAAAGGCTTTGAAAATAGAATCCATCGCGAACACAACAAGTGCAATGACTAGGGAAGCAGATAATACAACCATTGCACTATGAGTAAGTTCGGCACGTGATGGCCAAGTAGTCTTATGCGCAAGTTCATCGTAACATGCCTTGCAATAATTTACTATTTTATTCATATTATCTTCTCTTTAGCACGGGTTGAAGGGCTCGAACCCTCGACACCTGGTTTTGGAGACCAGTGCTCTACCAACTGAGCTAAACCCGTAGAAAGACTCCCACTCCCTTAGGAGGGGAGTCTGATATATATAGCAAATTAGATAAATCTAAATTACTTGATGTCGTCGAGAATAGTTGTAATCTGACCAGAACCTACTGTACGACCACCCTCGCGGATAGCGAAACGAAGACCCTCGTTCAAAGCAACCTTGTAGATCAACGCTACTTCAATCTCTACGTTATCACCAGGCATTACCATCTCAACTCCCTCTGGAAGCTTGATTTCACCTGTACAGTCCATAGTACGGAGATAGAACTGAGGACGATACTTGTTACCGAATGGAGTGTGACGACCACCCTCTTCCTTCTTCAATACATAGATAGAAGCCTTGAAGTGATCGTGAGGAGTAATAGCACCTGGGTGTACAACTACCATACCACGCTTAACCTCAGCCTTATCAATACCACGGAGAAGCAAACCTACGTTATCACCAGCTTCACCCTCAGCAAGGATCTTACGGAACATCTCAACACCAGTAATAACTGACTTCTTGTCCTCACCAAGACCGAGCAACTGAACTTCGTCACCTACCTTGCAACGACCTGTCTCAATACGACCTGTAGCAACAGTACCACGACCTGTAATTGAGAATACATCCTCGATAGGCATCAAGAATGGCTTATCAATCTCGCGCTCTGGCTCCTGAATCCACTCATCAACTGTATCCATCAAAGTCTCAACAGACTTAACCCACTTCTCAACACCGTTCAAAGCACCGAGAGCAGAACCACGTACAATTGGAGTATCCTCCTCGTAACCATACTGCTCGAGGATCTCACGGAGCTCCATCTCAACGAGCTCAAGCATCTCCTCATCATCAACCATATCGCACTTGTTCAAGAAAACAACCAAACGAGGTACGTTTACCTGACGTGCAAGAAGTACGTGCTCACGTGTCTGTGGCATAGGACCATCAGTAGCAGCACAAACCAAGATTGCACCATCCATCTGAGCAGCACCAGTAACCATGTTCTTTACATAGTCAGCATGTCCAGGACAGTCAACGTGTGCATAGTGACGCTTTTCTGTCTCATACTCGATGTGAGCAGAGTTGATAGTGATACCACGCTCTTTCTCCTCAGGAGCATTATCAATCTGATCGAATGACTTAACTTCCTCAGTTGTACCGAGCTTCTCGTTCAATACCTTAGAGATAGCAGCGGTCAGAGTAGTCTTACCATGGTCAACATGACCAATTGTACCAATGTTAACATGCGGTTTGGTACGCACGAATTCTTCTTTAGCCATAGCTTTTCTTTTTATTTATATAAATGAATAATCTGTTCCTCTACCATCCTAAGCATCTAGAACGATAGAGCTGTAACTGAGAGTTGAACTCAGGACCTCTTCCTTACCAAGGAAGTGCTCTACCACTGAGCTATTACAGCAAGTTAATAAATTGAGCGGAAAACGGGGCTCAAACCCGCGACCCCCAGCTTGGAAGGCTAGTGCTCTATCAACTGAGCTATTTCCGCTTATCAAAGAAAGTGGGTAGTGATGGATTCGAACCACCGAAGGCATAGCCAGCAGATTTACAGTCTGCCCCATTTGGCCACTCTGGTAACTACCCAAATTTCTTTTCCTGAGCCTCTTGTCGGATTCGAACCAACGACCCCGAGATTACAAATCACGTGCTCTGGCCAACTGAGCTAAAGAGGCAATCTTTACAGCCGCAATACGGCTAAATTTCCATCTACCGGAAAACGGCTGCAAAGATACAACTATTTTTTGAATCAACAAAATTTTTTCGAGTTTTTTTTTATCGATTCCTTGATTTTTCTTTAAATTTGGTCAATTGAACCTTCATAGAGTCCACTGCCTGGTCAATTCCTTCTTCAAAAGTGTCACATGTCTTTTCAACGAACAACTTAGTTCCAGGGACAGCAACTTCCAGATGAACTTCCTTATTCAAGGCAGTAGCAGGCTTCACGACCTTTAATTGCACCTCTACTTTCTGTATATCTTCAAAAGTTTTTTCTAACTTGGCGACTTTCTTTTCGATAAACGCCTGTAACTTCTCGGTAGCGTCGAAGTGAATCGACTGAATCTTAATTTCCATAGTTACCTCCATTTTTTAAAAGGTTACGCCCGAGGATGGGCTTCAATATAAACTCGTTTCAACTGTTCAAACGTTGTATGCGTATAAATCTCGGTCGTCGAGAGTTTCGCATGTCCTAACAGTCTTTTCAAACTTTCAATTCCTGCACCATGATTCAACATTGCAGTAGCAAACGTATGCCTCAACACGTGCGGACTTTTCTTTTTCAACGAGCAAACCCTTGCGAGGTTCTCCTTCACGATTTCTCTGACTTGAACCGGACTCATCCGTCCGCCCTTATCCGCAAGCAAAAGAGCTCCAGACTTAACCATCACCCTTTGTGCTCTTAGAGTCAAATATTCTGAAAGAGCATTTTTAAGCTCGTCACCAAAAGGAACTATACGTTGTTTGTTTCCCTTACCCGTAATCTTTATCTCTTTTTTGATAAAGTTCACATCGTCAACATCAAGTCCTATCAACTCTGACAATCGCATCCCCGTCTCATAGAACAATATTATAATAGTACGTGCGCGTACATTATCATAATCATCGCCCCACATTTTCCTATCAAGCAACTCATCCATCTCATTTTCTTTCAAGAATTGAGGTAGCGGTTTACTTTCCTTAGGCCCTTTGAGGCTATGAGCGGGATCTGACTCCACATAATGTCTGACTAAAGCAAACCGATAGAACATTTTCAAAGCACTCAACCGGCGATTAACCGAGGTTGCCTTATTTCCTGCATCTATCATATGCTCCATCCAGTTGCGAATCATATCAGAATCAACAGATTCCCAAGTGAAGGATTCAGACAAGTTCCTAGCATACTGCTCAAAGAGTTTCAAATCTTCGCGATAGTTTTCTACCGTCCTCTGCGACCTGTTCAGTTCAGAGCGCAAATATTCCAAGAACTTATCTATACTCAACATAACGTCGTACCTTTTTCATTTCGGCAACGAAGTTACGAAAATTATTTTAAACTACCAAATTTTTTGAGGATTTTTTACTTTTATTCCTCGTTTGCACGCAACTGCTGTACATAGATGGCGTGTTCCATCTTGAGACGCTTCAAAACAGAAGGCTTGTCATACTGCTGACGAGCACGAAGCTCCTTTACAACACCTGTCTTTTCGAATTTTCTCTTAAACTTCTTGAGAGCTCTCTCGATGTTCTCACCGTCTTTAACTGGTACAATAATCATTTTTTTGCTTTTAATTTATTATGTTAAACTTATGTTATTCAATGCGAAATATGGCAATGCCACAATTTGCGGGTGCAAAATTACATCTATTTTATCAAACTACCAAGTTTTTCTTCAACTTTTTACTCTAAAATGTTCATTTTATGGGTTTTGTAGCATTTTCAAGCCATATTTTCTCCTCTTCATCAAGGAAAGGAGACAATTTTTCATAAACTGAATGATGATAAGCATTGAGCCAGTCAATCTCTTCAGGCAACAACATATCAACATCTATAGGAGTTGTATCTATAGGGCAAAGTGTAAGAGGCTCTATCTGCAGGAATTTACCGAACTCAGTAGACATGTAGTCTGAAATCAGCACCGTATTTTCTATTCTTACGCCGAACTTACCTGCCAGATACAAACCAGGCTCATCAGTCAAGGTCATTCCTGCTCTCAAAGGTGTAGGCATCCACTCCATTCTTATTTGATGAGGGCCTTCGTGCACACAGAGATACGAACCTACTCCATGGCCTGTACCATGCAAGAAATTATATCCTTCACGCCACATACACTCTCTTCCTACAGCATCCAACTGTGTTCCTGATGCACCATCGGGGAATTTAACCAATTCCAACTGAATATGCGCTTTCAGAACCAAGGTATAAATATGCTTCATCTCTTCAGATACGGCCCCCAAGGCTATGGTACGGGTAATATCTGTAGTACCATCCTGGTATTGAGCCCCAGAGTCTATCAGGATCAAGCCTTCCGGTTTCAGAACGACATCTGTTTCAGGAGTTGCCTCATAATGAACAATTGCTCCATGCTGCGCATAGCCGGCAATCGTATCAAAAGAAATATCTCTGAACAGTTTCTGTTCGGCACGTAGCGATGTTAATTTCTCATCAATGGAAATCTCAGTTTGTCCGCCAGCCTCAACAGCAGGTTTCAGCCACTTCAAGAACTTAACCATAGCAACACCATCTTTAAGCATCGCACTACGGTAGCCCTCTATTTCTGCTTTATTTTTCACAGCCTTCATAGCCGGAATAGGAGAACCTGCAGCAACAATTTCCTGGCATTTTACAGCTTTCCACAGATAATAGCTCGTTTCATCTCCATCTAACAGGATATTATATTCCGAATATGATTCAAGGCATTTTTCCACCTTATTATAATTATAGAGAGAAACCTGATTGTCTTGAAGATACTGTTTTACTTCAGGAGATAATTTATTATCATCCACGAAAAGAGAAACTTTATCGCTCTCAATCAACAAATAACTTACAAATACAGGATTGCAATGAACATCTGTACCACGAAGATTCAAAGCCCAAGCAATATCATCCAAAGCAGAAACGAGCATACCATCTGCATGAAGTTCTCTCAAAGACTTACGGATACGGGCCACTTTAGAGGCTAGCGTCTCTCCAGCATATTCCAATGGTTGAATTTCTACAGGATTTGCAGGAAGCGAAGGACGATTCTCCCAAATCTGTTCCAAAGGGTCCAAATTAGTCCTAAGCGTAATTCCACCGAGTTTACGGAGAGAATAGATTAAATCTTTAACATAATTATAAGAGTTGACCATGCCATCAAGTCCAACCTCAGGAGATTGTACATTCTGCAATTCTTTTCCCAACCATTCTGCGATAGTAGGCGTACCTTCCATTTTCAGCCTCATCAGCTGATATTCAGTACCTTCCAACTGTTCTTCCGCAGCCAGGAAGTAGCGGGAATCAGTCCATAAAGCAGCCGATTTCATTGTAACGACAGCAGTACCAGCCGACCCATTAAAACCAGAGATCCACTCTCTTCCTCGCCAATGGTCGGCAACATACTCGCTCTGATGAGCATCTGTACTAGGGAAGATGAAAGCAGAAAGATGTTCACGCTTCATCAACTCCCTCAATCTAGCTAAACGTAATTCGATTTCATTCATAATTGTTATGCAATTTAATGTTTAACTTAACTCAAAATAATGCATTTTGCTAATTAGAGATTACAAAGATAACATTTTTAAGAATTAACAACAAATTTAAGCGCAAAAACATGCTCGATTTACATTACTTTTTATTAATTTTGCGGTCGGAAAGTAAAAAGAAGGAGTTTTACAAACTTTATTCCAGATACATTCCGCTATTTTTCAGGAGAAAAAGATTATAAACATTTAAATAAGAATTGTAGTTATGAATTTTTTAACAAATGACAAACTCGTTATCGTCGGTGCAGGCGGTATGATCGGTTCTAACATGGTACAGAGCGCTTTGATGCTCGGTCTTACTCCAAACATCTGTCTTTATGATATCTTCGAGCCAGGTGTACATGGTGTTTTCGATGAGATTCAGCAGTGCGCATTCCCAGGTGTTAACGTAACTTATACTGTTAACCCAGAGGAGGCTTTCACTGGTGCTAAATATATTATTTCTTCTGGTGGTGCTCCTCGTAAGGAGGGTATGACTCGTGAGGATCTTCTTAAGGGTAACTGCAAGATTGCTGCAGAATTTGGTGACAACATCAAGAAGTACTGCCCAGAGGTTGAGCACGTAGTTGTTATCTTCAACCCAGCTGACGTTACAGCTCTTACAGCACTTATCCACTCAGGTTTGAAGCCAAACCAGTTGACATCACTCGCAGCTCTCGATTCTACTCGTCTGCAGCAGGCTTTGGCCCTCGAGTTCGGTGTACAGCAGGATAAGGTTACTGGCGCTCACACTTATGGTGGTCACGGCGAGCAGATGGCTGTATTTGCTTCTCAGGTTAAGGTTGACGGCAAGCCATTGGCAGAGATGGGTCTTTCTGACGAGCGTTGGGAGGAGATCAAGCACCACACAGTACAGGGTGGTTCTAACATCATCAAGCTCCGTGGCCGTTCTTCATTCCAGAGCCCAGCTTACAACGCAGTTAAGATGATCGAGGCTGCTATGGGTGGTGAGAAGTTCACTTTGCCAGCAGGTTGCTATGTAAACTGCGACAAGTGCGGTTTCAAGAACGTAATGATGGCTATGCCTACTACTATCGACAAGACTGGTGTTCACTTCACAGAGCCTACAGGTACTGAGGAAGAGCTCGCTAGCCTCCAGAAGTCTTACGAGCACCTTTGCAAGATGCGCGATGAGATCGTAGAGCTCGGCATCGTTCCTCCAGTAGCTGAGTGGAAAGAGATGAACCCTAACTTGTAATTCTCCGCTTCGGATTTTTAGAAGTTAACTCGATAAGGGCTGAATCGTGAAAATGCTTCATGATTCAGCCTTTTTTCATTTATTTTTCCCCTATAGCGACCATTTATCCCCAAATACGCCATATCGTTACATTTTTCTGTAAATCAGGTTATACGAGTTTGGTATTATTTTTGTAATTTTGCACACAGAAATAACAAATAAAAAAGGATAATAGAAAATTATGGAATTGATAAAGAACAAATCATTCGGGGGCGAGCGCCCTCTTTTCGGTGCCCACGATGTGCGTTTAGAAGATATTACGATTACAGATGGCGAATCGGGCATCAAGTGCTGCCAAAACATAGAATGCCACCATTCCAAGTTTTATGGCAAATACCCTTGGTGGCATGTGGACGGATCCCTTATCACAGACTGCTACTTCGCCCCAGAAAGCCGTTCTGCCATCTGGTATAGTGATAATATGGTGATGAAAGACTGCACCATCGATGGGCCTAAGTTCTTCCGCGAAATGAAGAATCTGGATTTGGAGAACGTAAACATCACAGATGCTGATGAGACTTTTTGGAAGGTAGATGGCTTGAAACTGAAGAACGTAAAACTCCACGATGGAACTTATCCATTCATGTTTTCCAAGAACATCTATGTAGACGGACTTGAGAGCGACTCTAAATATGTATTCCAATACTGCCGAAATGTGGAGATTCACAACGCAAAGATTACAACTAAGGACAGTTTCTGGGAATGCGAGAATGTAACCGTCTATGATTCGGAACTGAATGGTGAGTATCTGGCCTGGCACAGCAAGAACATCAAGTTCGTACGTTGCCACATCAGCGGCGAGCAGCCTCTCTGCTACATGGACCATGTAACTCTGGAGGATTGCACCTTTGATAAGGAATGCGACCGTGCCTTCGAGGATTGCACCAACATCGATGCACAGATTAAGGGAAGTATCACCAATATCAAGAACCCTATCTCCGGAAGAATCGAGGCAAACGAAGTGGGAAGCGTAACATATACTGAGTTTGCCAAAGCGCCAAAGGGTGCATGTAAAATCACAGATAAATCGAAATAGTTTAAGAGGTAATTACAGAAATGACAACAATCAAGTAAATTACTTATTGTTCCCATAACTAATTATTCTTACACTTAACTGAAATCTCCGTTCATAGACACTGAACGGCCGTTCAAAAGCTTTGAATGTACGTTCAATGTCTTTGAACGGAGATTCAAAGTCTATGAACGAAGATCTCAATTAGGAGAAAAAGAGAATCATCCTATATAAATAAGAGATTTATCCTATATAGATAGAAGAAACAACATAGATAGAAAACAAATATGAAATACAATTTTGATGAAATCATCGAACGTCGTGGAACCAACTCATACAAATGGGATCTGGTGAAGGAAGACGGCGTTATTCCGATGTGGGTAGCAGATATGGACTTCCAGACTGCTCCCTGCATCATCGAAGCTCTGCAGAAGCGCGTAGCTCATGGCATCTTCGGCTATACCCTCGTACCTGATTCTTATTACGAGGCTATCATCAGCTGGTTTTCCCGCCGCCACCAGTGGAAGATAGAGAAAGACTGGATTCTCTATACTTCAGGCGTTGTACCAGCCATTTCCTGCTGTCTGAAAGCCATCTGCATGCCTGGCGAAAAGGTATTGGTACAGACACCTGTCTACAACTGCTTCTTCTCCTGCATTACAAACAGCGGCTGCGAAGTAGTAGAAAACGAACTGAAACGTGTGGGCAACTGCACTTATGAGATTGATTTCGAAGACTTCGAGCGCAAATGTGCCGATGAGAAGACCACAGCCTTCATCCTCTGCAATCCTCACAATCCAGCCGGAAGAGTGTGGAAGAAAGAGGAACTTGAGCGAATGAACGACATCTGTCTCAAGCACGGGGTAAAGGTCATCGCAGATGAAATTCATTGCGAGCTCATCATGCCAGGCTATCAGTATACTCCATTTGCCGGCATCAGCGAAGCTTGCCGTGACAACTGCGTAGTATTGAATTCACCATCAAAGTCATTCAATATTGCAGGCCTTCAGATAGCCAACATAATCTGTCCGGATGCAACATTGCGCCGCCGCATCAACCGTGCCGTCAACATCAACGAGGTTTGTGACGTAAACCCATTCGGCGTTATCGCTCTCCAGGCAGCTTACAATGAGGGAGAAGAATGGTTGGATGAATTGAACCAATATCTCTACGAGAACTATCAGGCAGTAAAGGAATTCTTCAATACCGAATTGCCACAAGTTCGCGTTACCCGCCTTGAAGGCACCTACCTGGTATGGCTCGATATCCTGCCATTCGAACTGTCAAGCGACGAGGCTTATGAAAAGCTGATGAACGATGGTAAGGTATTCGTCAACAGTGGTACGATGTATGGCAGAAAGGCTGGTCAGGGCTACCTACGCCTCAACATCGCCTGTCCTCGCAAGACCCTGATGCAGGGTCTGATTCGCATTGCTCGGGTTCTCAGCCAGTATATGGATGAAGAGGATTTAAGCGGATGCCCTGCATAAAAGAGCGAAGAAAGAGAAAAGATTTCTAAATAAAATGTTTAAAACAAGATAAGATGGAAAATGAAGTTTTGAAAGCCATTAAGGAGAGAAGAAGCATTCGTCGCTTCAAGGCAGATCAGATTACCGACGAAGAGTTGAAGACGGTATTGGAAGCCGGCACATGGGCAGCAACAGGTCATGGAACCCAGGAGCCTTTCATCATTGCCGTTCAGAATCCTGAGATTTGCGCCCAGCTTCGCAAGATGAACGCAGAAATCATGGGTGTAGAAAGCGATCCTTACTATGGAGCGCCAACCATCGTTATCGTTCTGGCACCAGAAAGCAACGTTAACGGTGTGAAAGATGGCAGCCTTATCTTAGGCAATATGATGCTTGCTGCCCACTCTATCGGCCTTGCATCTTGCTGGATTAACCGTGAAGACGGCATGTTTGCATCAGAAGAAGGCAAGAAGTTGATGAAAGACTGGAATCTTCCAGAAGGTTTGATGGGAGTAGGAGCCTTAGCCTTGGGTTATGCTTCTTCGCATCCTCATACCGTAAAACCAAGAAAAGAGGATTACTACCGCATTATCAAATAAAGGCAGGATGCCTGGTTTACGGCACATACATTTACAAGAAAAGGTCTCATGAAGAAAAACATTCATGAGACCTTTTCTTGTATATGTATATAATGAAGCTATTACAACTTTACACTTGCCAAGACCTTATCAGTAGCTCCAGCCAAATGAGCCACGTAGGTGCCAGCCTTATCGCCAGCCTGTTTCAGGAAGGTCTCATCATTCATCAGAGAACTCATCAAACCTGAGAAATCTTCATAGGTATTGATTTCAAAACCTCCACCCGACTTCAGCAAGCCCTGAGCCTCCTGAAACTTTTTGTTGTTCGGACCAAAGATAACCGGCATATTCCATACGGCAGCCTCCAAGGTATTATGAATACCTACACCAAAGCCACCACCGATATAAGCCACATCACCATAGTTGTACATACTGCTCAACAATCCGAAACAATCGATGATCAAGACATCAGCCTCCGCAGCTTCTTCAGGAGTTGTTTGCGTATAGCGCACCACCTTCTTGCCCTTTATCAGAGAAAGAATCAACTTCAGATGCTCTTCAGCGATGACATGAGGAGCAATCAGCAGGCGCCAATCCTTGTGCTCATTAAAGAAAGGTATAAAGATATTCTCATCTGGTGGCCAAGAGCTACCGGCAACAAATACCTTGAAATCATGATGAGGTACATCCGCAGACTGAGATGAAGCTACTCCTGTTCTGAAAGCCTCGCAAATCGGCAAGTGCTTGGCAGCCTCCTTTATCTGGAGAACACGGTCGAAACGGGTATCTCCTACCACATCCACAGCCGTGATGCCGATACCTTCGAGCAATCGCTTACTCTCCTCGTTCTGCACGAAGAAACGGGTAAAGCACTTCAGCACTCCAGCATAGCTTCTGCCGTACCATTTGAAGAACACCTGATCCTCGCGGAAGATACTGCTCACGCTATAAGTAGGAATGTTGCGATGCTTCAGAATATGAAGGAAATTAGACCAGAACTCATACTTGATGAAGAAAGCCATCACAGGACGTACCAGTCTAAGGAAACGGATGGCGTTCAACCTAGTATCCACCGGCATATAACAGATGATGTCAGCTCCCTCATAGTTCTTGCGCACCTCATAACCTGAAGGAGAATAGAAGGTAAGCAGAATCTTATACTGAGGATAGTCCTTGCGGATACGTTCCATCAAAGGTCGTCCCTGTTCAAACTCACCGAGCGATGCAGCATGAAACCAAATGTACTTAGCGTTAGGATCCACCTTCTGCTTCAATATTTTGAAAGCCTCACGCTCACCACGCCACATCTTGCGCACCTTTTCATTAAACAGACTTGCAATGGCTATGCCCCAAAGGACGAAATATATTACGATATTATAGATCATGATATTTCTTTATATTGGTTACTATCTATAAATACGTGAACTCTCTGAATAGCCTCCAGCAATATTCTGCAGAAAGCCATTCAGAGAGAAATTATTGTGAATTAACCCAAAACTTCGATTGCCTTGCGAAGACGGCGCAGAGTTTCCTCCTTGCCAAGGAAGGCTGAGATATCGAACATACCCGGGCCCTTACCCTCACCTACGAGAGTCAGACGGAAGGCGTTCATCACATCACCCAGCTTATAGCCCTTATCCTCTACCCATTTCATCACGACAGGTTCCTGACCTTCGATAGAGAAATCCTCAATACCTTCAAGCACATCAGCAAGTTCTGTCATCTGCTGTGCAGAATATTCCTTCCAGCGCTTCTTGGCTGTCTTAGCATCATACTCTGTAGGAGCAATGAAGAAGAAAGAACACAATGGCCACAGTTCATAGACAAAGTTCACACGATCCTTCATCATGTGTACCACCTGCTTTACGCGGTCCAGAGGTTCCTCTACACCATTGTTGGCAACAATAGGGGCAAAGAGGTTAGCTATTTCATCATCGCTCTTCATGAGAATGTATTCGTGGTTGAACCAGATTCCCTTCTTGAAGTCGAACTTGGCACCAGCCTTAGAGCAACGTGAAATATCAAAAGCCTTCACCAGTTCATCAAGAGAGAAGATTTCCTGTTCTGTACCAGGATTCCAGCCGAGGAGCGCCAGGAAGTTGACTACAGCCTCTGGGAAGTAGCCACTCTCACGATAACCGGAAGAAACCTCGCCAGTCTTAGGATCATGCCACTCCAACGGGAATACCGGGAAACCGAGGCGGTCGCCATCACGCTTACTCAGCTTACCTTTACCTTCAGGCTTAAGAAGCAAAGGAAGATGCGCAAAACGAGGCATGGTATCTTCCCAACCGAAAGCCTTATAAAGAAGTACGTGCAAAGGCGCACTAGGCAACCACTCCTCACCACGGATTACATGAGAGATTTCCATCAGGTGGTCGTCTACGATATTTGCCAGGTGATAAGTTGGCAATTCATCAGCACTCTTATAAAGTACCTTATCATCCAGGATATCACTCATTACCTTCACATCACCACGAATCATATCGTTCACGTGAATTTCCTGTCCCGGTTCAATCTTGAAACGTACAGTATACTGTTTTCCGTCAGCAATCAGTTTATCAACCTCTTCCTTAGAAAGAGTCAGAGAGTTGCGCATCTGCATACGAGTATGAGCATCATACTGGAAATTCTGGATTTCGGCACGTTTCGCTTCCAACTCCTCAGGAGTATCAAAAGCAATATACGCCTTATCATTATCCAGGAGCTGCTGAACATACTGCTTATAGATATCACGACGTTCACTCTGGCGATAAGGTCCATGCTCTCCACCGAAACTTACACCCTCGTCAAACTGGATACCCAGCCACTTGAAAGATTCCAGGATATATTCTTCGGCTCCAGGCACGAAACGATGAGAATCTGTATCCTCAATACGGAACACCAGCTCACCTCCATGTTGGCGAGCAAACAAATAATTATACAGAGCGGTACGAACACCGCCAATGTGCAATGCACCCGTTGGACTAGGGGCAAAACGCACCCTTACTTTTCTATCTGCCATGTCTTTTTATAGCTATTTTCAAATTTTTCTGCAAATTTACATCTTTTTTTGCGATTTTAGCCGTTTTTTTTCGTATTTTCGCACTGTAAAACGAAATAAGTAAGAAAAAAGTAGGAAAATGAGCATATTTAACAACCCAGAAGAGAACTATTGGCGCAATTTCGCCACAAAAACGGTTTTGATATTAATTACCGTTGCTATCATTGTTTGGTTCCTTCCTCGCAACGAAGGAAGGATGTTCCGGTACGATGTTGGAAAGCCATGGATGTATGGTTCCGTCATCGCAAAATTTGACTTTCCGATCTATAAGACCGATGAAGCCATCAAGCGTGAACAGGATTCGCTGATGAAGCAATTCCAACCTTATTATTCTGTCAATGAATCCATCGGCAGCGAACAGGTGAGCCGTTTCCTGCACGACTTCAGCCAAGGTGTACCAGGTTTGCCAAAAGAATATGTGGGACTCATAGCCCACCAGCTTCAGCGCCTTTATCAGACCGGCATCATCGCTACCACGGAATATAATCGTATCTACAAAGATTCTACCAGTATGATACGAATAATCAACGGAAAGAATGTGAAGAGCGTACCTATCGGTTCGTTCTACTCTACTATTGCCGCTTACGAACGCATCTTCTACGATGAGAAACTGGCAACCCAGCGACAGCTTTTATCCCGTTGCAACCTTAACAATTATGTTGAAGCTAACGTCATATATGATAAGGAAAGAAGCGAGGCCGAGAAAGCCGACATGATGAGCAGCATTCCACTGGCAAGCGGAATGGTGATGAGCGGACAGAAGATTGTGGATCGTGGCGAAGTGATTACGAACAACACCTATCGGGTGCTCAATTCATTCGATAAGGAGATGAAGCGCCGCAGTTCTACCCAGGAAGAGCTGACAACCACTATCATCGGACAGGTACTGTTTATCTTCATTCTTGTCATGCTGTTTACCTCTTATCTCTCACTTTTCAGAAAAGACTATTTTGATAAGCCGCGCAGCATTACCATGCTTTATGCGATGATTACGCTGTTCCCAATCTTTGTGTCACTCATGATGAAACACAATTTCTTCAGTGTCTATATCATCCCATTTGCCATGGCGCCTATCTTCGTACGTGTGTTTATGGACTCGCGTACAGCCTTTATCAGCCACGTTACGATGATTCTCATTTGTGCAGCAGCAGTAAAGTACCAATACGAGTTTATCATCGTACAGCTGGTAGCTGGTCTTGTTGCTATTTACAGTTTGCGTGAACTCAGCAAGCGCTCACAGATATTCATCACAGCCCTGTTGGTAACTATAGCCAGCGGTGTAGTATATCTTGCCCTTCAGCTGATGCAGGACAACCAGGTGTTCAACGTAGATGCCAGCATGTATACCTACTTTACCGTAAACGGCATCTTCCTGCTACTCTCTTATCCGCTCATGTACATTATAGAAAAGATGTTTGGATTTACATCTAATGTTACACTTTTCGAGTTGTCAAATACCAACAAGGGATTACTTCGCAACCTGAGTGAGATTGCTCCAGGCACCTTCCAGCATTCTATCACCGTAGGTAACCTGGCAGCAGAGATTGCCAACCGCATCAGAGCCAACAGTCTTCTGGTACGTACCGGAGCACTCTATCATGATATCGGTAAGATGACTAACCCTGTTTTCTTCACAGAGAATCAGGCGGGCGTTAATCCTCACGACCAGTTAAGCGACCTTGAGAGTGCACAGATTATCATAAGCCATGTTTCAGAAGGTCTGAAGATGGCAGAGAAGGTGGGTCTGCCAGGCATCATAAAGGATTTCATCACTACTCATCACGGAACGGGCATCACCAAGTATTTCTATATTAATTACTGTAATGCTCACCCTACAGAGGTGATTGACAAGTCACAGTTCCAATATCCTGGTCCGAACCCATTTACCCGCGAACAGGCCATCCTGATGATGGCAGATACGGTTGAAGCGGCTTCGCGCTCTCTGAACGAATATACTGAAGAAAGCATCAGTAACCTCGTCAATAAACTCATCGACGAACAGGTGGCAGATGGTTTCTTCAAGGAGTGCCCTATCACGTTCCGAGACATCGCTCTCGCTAAGCAGGTACTCATCGAACGACTCAAGGCTATTTACCATACTCGCATTTCATATCCTCACTTAAACGTAAAACAGAATGCCGGCAAAAAGACGAGTCAGGAGTCTAAAGAACAAGAGTAAAGATACACTACGTGAAGTTCTTATGCCGTAAAGCGTAACCAATAATAGTCCTTTTTCTTGCACAGTTTTTAAAATCTGTGCAAGAGAAAGGGCTTTTTGCGTTAATATGCTTTAAATATTTAATAAAATCAATAGCGAAATAGAACATTATAATTACCTTTGCGGACGTTTTTATTTAATATTATTAAGATGAAGAAACTAAAATTAGTTAGTTTAGCCATTGCGATGGCTTGTGCAACCCCATCTTTTGCAGGCGGTTTGCTCACCAACACCAATCAACATGTAGCATTCAACAGAATGATGAGCCGTGAGGCTTCAATTGGTATCGACGGCGTTTATTACAATCCAGCCGGAGTTGTATTCATGGATGAAGGTCACCATCTCGCCATCAACTGGCAGTTGGCTTACCAGACACGTAGCATAGAAAATGATTATGCTCTGTTCACACACAATGTGAACAATTCGATTACTCCTCGTACATTCAAGGGTGAGGCTTTTGCGCCTGTCATCCCTTCATTCCAGTATGCTTATAATAAAGGTAGATGGTCACTTCAGGCTAGCTTCGCCCTCACAGGTGGCGGCGGCAAGTGTACCTTCGATAATGGTCTGGGCTCTTTCGAAAAGATCGTAGCTGAGACAGCAATGGCTGCTTGCGGTTTGGCAAGAACTGTTGACAACGTATTGGGCAATACACTTGGACAGCCAGGAATGCAAATGTTTACAACCGACCAAGCTTTCGGTCAGAGAGGCGAATATAGTTACAATAGCTATATGCATGGACGTCAGTACTATTACGGTCTCTCTGTAGGTGCTGCATACAAATTCAGCGACAATTTCAGCGCATTTGCAGGCGTACGTGGTGTCTATGCATCAACAAACTACTATGGATATGTTGAAAACATCAAGGTAGGCAACATGCCTCTGTACAAGGTTCTCGACCCTAACAAGGAAAATGCAGCCAACATTGAATTGAGCTGTGACCAGAGCGGCATCGGCTTTACTCCTATCATCGGTGTAGACTTCAAGACAGGCAAGTGGAACTTCTCTGCAAAATATGAGTTCAAGACTCGCATACGTTTGAAGAACAAGGCTGTAAATCAGGCTCCTAGTATCAGTGCTCTCCCAGACAACTTGTCCAGACAGATGGTTGGAACATTGACTCAGGTGTTCACAAATAAGGGTATGACTCCAGAGAATGCTCAAGCTGTAGCAGCAAATACTACTCAAGCTGTTTTGACTAACGATGATGTAGTAAAGACAATGGCTGGCTTGAAGACCGAGTTCGACGCCAAGCTCGAAAAGGCTATCGGCGAATACGAAGATGGCAAGAAGATTGCTGGTGATATGCCTGCTTATCTGGCACTCGGTGTTGGCTATAGCCCTGTCGATGCAGTTAGAGTAAACGTAGGTTTCCATTGGTTCGATGACAAGCACGCTACATCTTACAACAACCGACAGGAAAAGTTGAAGCGCGGTACCTTGGAGTACAACGCAGGTGTTGAAGTGGATGTCAACAAGAAGATTACCTTGAGTACAGGTTGGCAGAATACCAACTATGGCTTAAGCGATGAATACATGGACGACAAATCATTCGTTGTCAGTTCAAACTCTGTAGCAGTCGGTGGTGTTTATCACATCAATAAGAAGATGGATTTGAACGTGGCTTACTTCCACACCTTCTATCAGCACAAGAAGACCTCTGAGAAGGTTCAGCTTTCTGCTGAAAAGAGCATCAACTACAGTTCAGACTACACACGTAACAACAACGTTTTCGCAGTAGGTCTTGACATCAACTTCTAAACATAACTACAATTATCATAATTAAAAGGCTACCCGTTCTTGCAACAAGTAACGGATAGCCTTTTTCATTTTATTTACCAATCTTATTTTCTTCTATTCTGCCAGAGAAAAGGATGGGCAGGAAACTACAATGGGTCTACATCATAATAAATCTGCAGAGCTCCATATCTCGGATCCTTTCCCATCTGTTGCTGGGCAAACTTCAGATATTCTCTCACCTTCTGCTGATCAATACCATTTTCCAGTTTGATAACAATCTTTCGGATGTTCATCGTCTTAACCCTTGCCACAGCAGGTTTATCGGGTCCCAACACACGCTCGCCAAACCAGCTTCTCAGCGTTTTGCTGAGCTCATGGCTAGCCTGTTCGCATACCTTATCATATTTATGTTTTACATACACATTAATCAGGTGGAAGAAAGGTGGATAATGAAAAGTTCTTCTCTCCTCCAGAATACCCTGATACAAACCTTCATAATCATTATGCACCACCTGTCCGATGACAGGCAAGTTAGGATTCTTGGTCTGTAGAATCACCAAGCCACGCTTACCTTTTCTTCCAGCTCTACCACTCACCTGTGCCATCATCATGAAAGCATGCTCGTAGGCGCGGAAATCGGGATAGTTGAGCATAGAATCAGCATTCAGGATGCCTACTACACTCACCTTATCGAAATCGAGACCCTTAGAAACCATTTGCGTGCCTATGAGAAGATTCGTTCTGCCTTCAGAGAAGTCTGCGATAAGACGTTCGTAGGCATTTCGTGTACGTGTTGTATCCAAATCCATTCTGGCAATCTTGGCTTCCGGAAAGATTTCCGCTATCTGGTCTTCTATCTTCTCGGTACCAAAACCACGTCCCATGATTTCCGTACTGCCACAGTTAGGACATTCCGTAGGAACCGGATAAGTGTAACCACAATAATGGCAAGTCAGCAAGTTAATGCTTTTGTGTAACGTAAGCGAGACATCACAGTTTTTACATTTCGGCACCCAACCACATACCTTACATTCAACCATCGGCGCAAAACCACGACGATTCTGAAAGAGGATTGCCTGTTGCCCATTCTTCAAAGCCTCTCTTACTGCAGCCAAAAGCTGTGGAGAGAAAGGACCGCTCATCATCTTACGGCGGCGCAAGTCTTTTACATCTACCACCTGAATTTCCGGCAACTGAATACCTTTGTATCTTGTTTTCAGTTCTACCAGTCCATACTTACCTTGCTGCGCATTATAATAACTCTCCATCGAAGGCGTAGCCGTACCCAATAAAGTCTTAGCCCCATACATCTTGGCAAGCACAATGGCAGCACTTCTGGCATGATAGCGCGGAGCGGGATCCTGTTGTTTAAAGGAAGTCTCGTGCTCTTCGTCTATGATGATAAGTCCCAAATTCTTAAAAGGCAGGAAGACTGCACTTCTTGCACCCAGGATTACATCATAGGGATGATCAGAGAGTTGTTTCTGCCAGATTTCTACACGCTCAGCATCACTATATTTAGAATGATAGATGCCCAGCCGGTCACCGAAAACTCTATGAAGGCGTTCCATGATTTGTACGGTCAGAGCGATTTCCGGCAGAAGATAGAGCACCTGCTTATGCTCCTCTATGGCTTTTCTGATAAGATGAATGTAGATTTCCGTCTTTCCGCTGGATGTCACACCATGAAGCAATACAACATCCTTTTTCATCATTTGCATCAGGATACCATTATAGGCATCTTGCTGAGCCAAGGAGAGAGGTTTAATCAAGTCAAGATGAGATTCTCCATTCGTATTCAATCGTCCTATTTCCAATTCATAAGTAAAGAGAATTCCCCTGTCGATAAGCGCCTTGACAACAGCAGCCGTACAATGGCTCTCGTTCATCAGTTCTTCCTTGGTCACTTTTTTTATGCCTTCCCTAGGCGTATCGCCATCAAGACTGTCCCAATGCGAGAGACTCAGAAAGGTGGTTAAAGTTTTGGCTTGCTTCAAGGCTCTCTGCACCAGGTTGAGCGCTACATGAAGTGCCTGCTCACTACGGTACGTACTGGCAAGTTCCACATAGAGTTCCATCTTGGGCTTGAATTTTTCTGTAGACTTCAGTCCACCGGGCATAGCAGCATTATAGACATCGCCTAACGGAGCCATATAATAATAGCCAATCCATTGCCACAATCTCATCTGCTGAGGCAACAGCGAAGGCGTATTGTCAAGTACCGCCTCGACTGGTTTGCAGGAGAATGCAGGCTTATCATCATGCAGCCGGGTAGCCATTGCGATATATTTCTTACTTTTACCAAGAGGAACCAGCAAGCGTACCCCAGGCACAACTTTCCCTTCCATCCCATCAGGGACAGAATAAGTAAAGGTTCCGTCGAGCGGAAGGGGTAATATCACATCTACATATTTCATATCTAATCTTCTTTAACCTTGAAATATCCATCATTCAGGCTTTCGACTTGCAAAGTTAGCAAAAAAAAAGCAGATACCCATCATCGGATACCTGCTTTTATATATTTTAAGATGTACTAGACGAGACCATACGATGTTCTCACCCATAATCTGTCCTGTTCTTTTACGAGATTAGAACCAATAACCCAAAGCAATCTGCCAACAGTTATTCTTACTGTTACCCTTCTCAATAACATTGCTGCTTACATCCTTCCAGGTTGCATCAGCAGTCTTACCGCAAGCGATGTTATAGTTTGCAGAGAGCTGGAGATGGCTCAGCAGGGTAACACCCAAACCTACGTTTACGCTGAAGTTAGATTTCTTCAAAGAATAAGAACTATTATCATTCCACTTGAAGTTCTTGTCACCAACATTGATACCCCACTGTGGACCAGCGAAGACGAAAACATTAGCCAAGCTGCTCAAGCCGAAGCCATAACGTACGTTTACAGGAATATTAAGAGATTTCTGAGTCATCGTTGTCTCTGCATCCTTTACAGACACCTTAGCTTCCTTCTGATCGTACAAGGCAGCAGCATCAAAACTCAAGCCAACAATAGGGATAGTAACCTTTACCATTGGACCAACAAAGAAACCTGTCTTGTTAGATGCATCGAATACATCGTTACTCAAAGACATGTTAGTAACATCCAAACCGCCCTTCAAACCAAACTTAATCTGGGCATTAGCATTTGTAGCAAACATCATGGCTGCTACAACCATTAATACTGATAAAACTTTCTTCATTCTATATTTACTTTAATTCTTATATAAACTAATGACGCTCTCTACGAACCGTTACCCTAGCTGAGCCACCAGAAGAAACATTGCTTCCTCCTGATCTGCGTTTTTTAACAGTAGAAGTCTTAGCTGGTTTAGATGCAGAACCACTTCTTCTGTTACGGCTTTTCTTCAGAGTCTTGGCATCCATATTCTTTTCTGCCTTGGCAATACTGTCAAGAGAATCCTTCCGAGCCTGATTACCCCAGATATTCTTCTCAAAGGCAGCCAACTCAGCTTCTATGCGTTTCTGTTCCTTCGCCATAGCTGTATCCGAAGGACAGTATTGTGCCAGGGTATTGCCCTGCATATTATTGGTCTTGTAGATTTTACCCTGATACAGATTCTTGGTAAAATAATCTTCTGCACTCATCACAGCAGCATTGTTCACATTACTGGTCATCAGCTGCTGCTTAGCCAGGAAAGGAGCCAGATCATCATACTTCACCCAGAAGAGCGGATACTTGTTTCCTACATCTCCAAAGTCATCATTACGGGTCATGATAGGGCACAAAGCCAATACCTTGGTATGGAAAGAAGCTGTTTTCTGGTCATAATAAGAAGTCTCCTTCACATAGTACGCCTTCACTTCTGCTGATGGAATATCGCTGTCATCAATATGCACCTTTCCATTATCAGTCTTCTCGTAGTAGATATGATAATTATCTACGAATGCTTTCGGAGTAAGACGGTTGGCGGCAGAAAAATCTTCATTACCATCCATACGATACTGATAAACAGGCACTCTACCCGTAAACATCAGTTTAAAGATATAGGTAAAGAGATTCATCTTACCATCTGTTGGCTCTACAGGATAATACAAGGCAGCATTGGCATCATCTGTGAGATTGAGTTCACGATAGATGTCTCTTCTCCAAACCACGTCCTCATCCATCGGGATGGCTGTAGGGAAATAAAGTTTGGCACGCAAGGTAATATTGTCAGCATTCGACTGTTGTGCCTTTTGCTGAGCCTGCTTTCTGCGAGCCGCTGGCTGTGCCATGATGCTCTGCACCATTCCCAAAAGCATGAATATGAATAATATCTTTTTCATTACATTGAACTTTGAACATTGAACTTTGAACTTTATGATAAGTAAAGCCGTTGAATTGGCTTTTCCTTCGGACGCCGAACGTTGTTTCTTCACTCTTCGTCTTCACTCTTCACTTACCTGACGATAACTTCCATTGCTGCCGGCAGATTTCGGGTAATTCCATCAGGACCTACAGCCTTGATATGCGAGATATAGAAGCGTCGGTTTCTTGACAGTTTTCTGAACTCTTCGCGCTGTCGTTCTGAGAAATTGGAACCCGCCGAAGCCAAAGGTATGGCATTTCCCATATTATCGAAGAATACGGTTTCGAAGCCCAGCACCTTAAACGGAATATCAAGGAGTCCGTCATCTATGGCTGCATGAATGCCTGGAGCACCCATCAGAGCACCTTTCGATAGAGCACCACCTCTAAATCTATCTGTACCCATCGCAATATAAGCTGTTGGGTCAGGAAGTTTTCTTACATGGAATACGAATGGAGGCAGACTTCTCACCTGTCCCTTATCGCGGGCTGTCACATGGATGGTAACATCCTTACCCACCGCTGAAGGTGTAGCCACGAAATGACCATTGCCCTTAGCCACGAAAGAACCGCCTGTCATGGTTGCAGAGATAGCATTTGCCGGAACACCAGGAACGCTGATGCTGATAGGATTGGCATAGCCTGCATAGAGCACATTCATCAGGTCTGCAGCAACGGTAGCTGTATTTGGAACAGGCAATACGGTGTATTTCTGAACGAAATTGCGTCGCATCATCTCGCCATTCTTGCCTTTCATCAGGATATAACCGCCAAACTGATGCTCACCTACGCCACCTGCCACAAAACTGTATCTGCCATTCTCGGCATTCAGCCTGCTACCATTCACATAGATTTCCGGGCGCTGTGTACTGTCTATTGCAGCCATCACCACATGCGAATTGAAACGTTCACCGGCATAGAGGGTTGTTTTCTCCGGAATAACGAATGCATCGAGTTCATTCACATTCAGTTCTACCAGATCTATATTTTTCTTCTCCTCATCCGATTTCTTCCCATCATCGGCAAGACTTTTCTTGATTTTCTCGACAACAGACTTGCCTTTGACACCGAATTCCTCATCTGTAGGAGTATTCAGCGCCAACATAGCCATCAGGATGACATACATCAGGTTAATCATCTTCTGGCGAGGCGAAACCGGTCTTTTCTTGATTGCCATGGATATAAATTTGCTTGATTCTATTTATTTTCTTCGTCTTTACTCTTCACTTGTTACATGAGGAGCCGCCACACGCATATTGATGGTCATGGCATCAATCATACGGGTATAAATTTTGTTCAACTGTTCTATCTGCTTTGCCATCATCTTGGTCTGCTCATTGATCTGGTCAATGGTACCAATCTGCTGGCTGGCACTTTTCAGCTGCATCTCGTATACCCTGCTGATACCTGTCAAGGTACGGTTCAGATTCTCCATCTCCTCGCTGTCACGAGTCAGTCGGCTACTCTGTTCGTTTACCTTACTCAAGGTTTCAACCAGGCTCTTCAACTGTTCTACGTAGCTGTTCTGAACTTCCACCACCTCAGGATTAAGTGGAGTCAGTTCTGGCGCAGCAGTCATTACAGGAGAGACAGGAGAAGCAACCTGAGGTTGAATGGTTTCAGAACGATTCTTGGCAGTCATCATTTCTTCAGCCGACACCTTTCCTTCCAAATACTCCTCTGTAGCATGGGTAGGCAAGTCTCTACCTTCGGCAGTCTTGTCGAAAGGACGGTCGAAAGCAGAAAGGAAGAACACGAGAATCTCGGTTCCCATACCTAAGAAAAGCATGAGATTGGCACCAGGAAGATGGGTCAACTTAAAGAGGGTACCAGCGATTACGATAGAGGCACCCCAGCTGTAAGCATAGTTAAGGAATGTCTGACCCGGCACACTATCCATCCACTTCTGCAAGCGGTATACGATATTGAATTTGCTATAATAGCTCATATTATTTATCTCCTATTCTTATTCTTCAATGGTTTCTGTTTTCCGCTTGCCGTAGTAGCAAGACTTCTCACGCAACGGAATCCGATGTATGAGCGAGGCTGATTCTGGTACTCGAAAGTGCGCCATGCCGAACGGATAAACGACTCAGGGTCTTTCCAGGAACCACCTCTTACACTCTTCTTCTTCAAACGGTAAGGATCTTCTATGGCAGCATTATACTGTAAAGTTGGGTTAAAATCGCTCATAGCGTCAACACCCGCCTCTGTATAAACGGTACTTGTCCACTCTGCCACATTACCAGCCATATCGAAAAGACCATTAGAATTTGGCGAATAGATAGCCACCTTGCTGGTTATCAGGTTGCCGTCTTTGGTATAGTTGCCCCTGTCTGGTTTGAAATTGGCATAAAAACAGCCATCCCCATTCTTCACATCCGCATTGTCCCAAGGAAATTCATTCTGGTTCTTGCCTCTTGCAGCATATTCCCATTCTGCCTCGGTTGGCAGACGGTAACGCTGCACATATCTTGCTTCAGGACCTAAGCCCTTCAACAGATAGTCTGTTCTCCAGGCGCAGAAGGCATTTGCCTGTTCCCAGGTAACACCGACTACCGGATAGTCATTATACGCAGGATTGCTGAAATAACTTCTCAGATAGGTTTCATTCTCTGCATTTCTGAAGTCGTTTACCCAACAGGTAGTGTCAGGATAAACATTCACGATATAGGTATTCAGGAAATCCCAAGGTCCTGAAAGCGGACGGTTGATAGTCTCACGCACCACTCTACCCTCATCATCGTAATAAGCGGTATCTTTCGAAATCATCACCACCTCGTCCGGATTTATCTTCACATCGGTGTTGAAGGTACGTTCCTGGGGATTCAGACGGAACTTACGCTGAGCCGCAGCTGTATAATCATAGATTTCGTATTTATAGTTGAGCTGGCGCCAGTCGATGAGTTTTTCTCCTGTAACCGGATTGGTTTCATACAAACTTTCAAAAGCTCTCTGCTCATCCTCATTAGGTTTCTTAGGAAGTGCTTTCTTCCAGTTTACATGAGGCGTAACCGGATTGCCATTCTTATCTTCAGTAATCATGTAAGTCTCGTCGCCTCCATAAGCAGGATCAGCCAGACGGGTACGAAGAATAGAATCGCGCACATAAGCCACAAACTGCTTATATTCAGAATTGGTGATTTCGGTATCATCCATCCAGAATCCATCCACCGACACATCCTTGCGTGGTGTTTTTATTCCCCAGAGTGAATCTTGGGTCTCCAATCCCATTTTCAGGAAGCCACGGTTTATCTTTACCATACCATAAGGGGCTGGCTCTACAAAGCTTCTACCGCTCACGCCAACCACCTCGCCACCTCTGCCTGCAACAGAAGCTTGCTTGGCACCGAAGCAGCCGCTCAAGGTGAGCAATATAGCGAATGCACTAAGGAGCAATATACTTTTCTTCATTGTTTTATGATTCTACTATGTTCTTATTTCTATTTACATTATAATATTCTGACGCTCTGATGACGGTTTCTGCCTTTCTTGGTCAGGTTGATATCGGTCTGATACCCTACAAAGAGTTCATGACTGCCATTTCCGGCACTGAGTTTAGAGGTGTATGCCTCGTAACTGTAACCAAGCACTACCCCATGGAAACTACCGCCTACCAGCACGGTTACCGATCTGTCCGGACTATAGGTTACTCCACCATACAACATCCGTTTTTCATATTGGTAAACCAATCTTCCTGTCAGGTCGCCTCGCCATGTGGTACCATCTGTTGTAACAAGAACAGACGGCTTTATTGTTAAGAACGGATTTCTCAGTCGAATATTGTATCCACCTGTCAAATAATATGTGGCATCTATTTTCAATTCGTTGGTCTCACCTAGATTTATCGTAG
>NZ_CP102288.1:3017500-3185000 GCF_025151535.1 Segatella copri DSM 18205 | reverse complement strand
AAGAGAAGCGAACTTTTAAATCCAGTTCCTAAATCTTCATAGGAAATTCGTCTCTCCAGAAAGGAGGTGTTCCAGCCGCACCTTCCGGTACGGCTACCTTGTTACGACTTAGCCCCAATTACCAGTTTCGCCCTAGGCCGCTCCTTACGGTCACGGACTTTAGGCGCCCCCGGCTTTCATGGCTTGACGGGCGGTGTGTACAAGGCCCGGGAACGTATTCACCGCGCCATGGCTGATGCGCGATTACTAGCGAATCCAGCTTCGTGGGGTCGGGTTGCAGACCCCAGTCCGAACTGAGACAGGCTTTAAGGATTTGATCGTACTTACGTACAACCGTCTCTCTGTACCTGCCATTGTAACACGTGTGTAGCCCCGGACGTAAGGGCCGTGCTGATTTGACGTCATCCCCACCTTCCTCACACCTTACGGTGGCAGTGTCCCCAGAGTGCCCAGCATAACCTGATGGCAACTAAGGAGAGGGGTTGCGCTCGTTATGGCACTTAAGCCGACACCTCACGGCACGAGCTGACGACAACCATGCAGCACCTTCACAGAGGCCCCGAAGGGCGTCATTGTCTCCAAATCCTTCCTCTGCAATTCAAGCCCGGGTAAGGTTCCTCGCGTATCATCGAATTAAACCACATGTTCCTCCGCTTGTGCGGGCCCCCGTCAATTCCTTTGAGTTTCACCGTTGCCGGCGTACTCCCCAGGTGGGATGCTTAATGCTTTCGCTTGGCCGCTGACCTGTTCAGACCAACAGCGGGCATCCATCGTTTACCGTGCGGACTACCAGGGTATCTAATCCTGTTCGATACCCGCACTTTCGAGCTTCAGCGTCAGTTGCGCTCCAGTGAGCTGCCTTCGCAATCGGAGTTCTTCGTGATATCTAAGCATTTCACCGCTACACCACGAATTCCGCCCACTTTGTGCGTACTCAAGGAAACCAGTTCGCGCTGCAGTGCAGACGTTGAGCGCCTACATTTCACAACACGCTTAATCTCCGGCCTACGCTCCCTTTAAACCCAATAAATCCGGATAACGCCCGGACCTTCCGTATTACCGCGGCTGCTGGCACGGAATTAGCCGGTCCTTATTCATAAGGTACATGCAAAAAGTCTCACGAGACTAACTTTATTCCCTTATAAAAGCAGTTTACAACCCATAGGGCCGTCATCCTGCACGCTACTTGGCTGGTTCAGGCTCTCGCCCATTGACCAATATTCCTCACTGCTGCCTCCCGTAGGAGTTTGGACCGTGTCTCAGTTCCAATGTGGGGGACCTTCCTCTCAGAACCCCTACTGATCGTCGCCTTGGTGGGCCGTTACCCCGCCAACAAGCTAATCAGACGCATCCCCATCCATCACCGATAAATCTTTAATCTCTTTCAGATGTCTTCTAGAGATATCATTGGGTATTAGTCTTACTTTCGCAAGGTTATCCCCAAGTGGTGGGCAGGTTGGATACGCGTTACTCACCCGTGCGCCGGTCGACGCCCATCAAAAGCAAGCTTTCGATGTCGTTTCCCCTCGACTTGCATGTGTTAAGCCTGTAGCTAGCGTTCATCCTGAGCCAGGATCAAACTCTCCATTGTAAAATATCATTTTTACTTTGCTATACCCGAAAGTCTAGCGAAGTGTTTGTTGTCTGTACTTAGGACGAATATCCTTTTCGTTTATTGAAGCTTAGTAAACCTGACTTGTCAATTGCTTGACGGTTCGTTTCTTTTACCCAGTCAACTTTCTTATTTCTAAGAAGTTAACCGCTTCTTGTACTACTTGTCTGTTTATGTAAAATCTTTCAAAGAACTCTTTCTTTAATCGCTAAGAGAAAGTGTATTTCTCAAAAGCGAGTGCAAAAGTACTAACTATTTTTCATTCCACCAAATCTTTTTGCAAAAAGTTGCTTTTTTATTCGGTTTTTTAACATCTATAAAGACTTTATGCAATAGATTTTAGCTGCTTACATTATTATATATATGCGCTCGCCAGTGCACGCACTTAGGCGTATACGCAAGCGCACAATATAATTCTAGGTTATAATGCTTTTTAGTTAATTTATATTTAAAAATTGACGCTTATCCGTAGCCATTAACTTTATTTCGCTGACAATATTTTAACGGCTTATACATCAAGGATACTGATTAGACAGGGATTCTCAGAAATTTCCATAGAAAGAAATCATAAAAAAGAGGACCCTCTAAAAAAGATACCCATTTCGGAATAGAAAACAAATACTTAAAATATGTAAAAACGGGTTGAATTCTTAAAATATGTTTCTAAAAAGCGAAAAACACCCTTCACCACCCTTCACCCGTAACTATTTGACACATAAAACGTTAAATAAAAAGGTGAAGGGTGAAGGTTTGAAAACTCTTTTTTATATATACGCGCGGGTAAAGGAAAAATCCATTTTTTCATCTTGCTGGTTTTTCGGTTTTTCCAAAAATCCTATAAAAAAGAATATAATATAAGATTTAAAATATACCCTTCACCCTTCACCTCGTCACCACAACCCAGTTTCCATATCTTCGTCATCGGATTACCTACATTTGTCTTCTGGGTTTATCCTTCGGAGATATTCTGCTATCTTTCGGAGATATTATCTTATCCTTCGGAGATATTTTTCTGAATGATTCCATGATATTTTTCGCACTTTATTTCCCGAATCCACGCAAATCGCACAAATCGCATAGGTAGAAAACGGAAAAGACGTATCTTTGCATTCGAAATAAAACGAATAGCGTATGAGACTGGTAGAAGAAAGAGAAGATAAGAGATTAAGATGGCAATGGCAGATCAGTTTCAACCGCAAGGAGGCTGACATGAAGTCAGACATCACCATCATTCCTAACGGCAACTATCATATCCTGATAAAGGGTCTGAAACAGAACGACATCATCAGAATATACGGAACCTCAGGTGTCCTGGCACTTCAGAAACAGGCAAAATCTGAAACAGAACAGCTTCGCTCACCAGTAAATGGAACTGTAGCCGTAGAGGTAACGCGAGGCGGAAAACAGATAGCCGTAAAGAAGACAGCCCTTAAATAAAGGAATGAATGACGTAAAATTACGGAATAAATGTTAATAAAGCGCAGAGATTATCGTTCGTTTCAATAATTGGCATTATCTTTGCGCTTATTATATTATTCAATAGACCATAAATAACAAAAGAAAATAGAATTATGACAGAAAAGGAAATGTACAATCTGATAAATAGTCAGAACAACCAGGAGAGCAATGGCTTTGCTGTTAATGAGAAAGAGCGAGGTATAAGCGGTGTTTTCTCTGCTTTGATGCGCAAAGTGTATACATGGATGACCTTAGCTCTCCTGATTACGGGCGTTACTGCCTATGGTGTGGCTAGCAGTCCTACCCTGCTGATGACCTTGATGACAAGCCGCGGCTTGCTCTTTGGCCTGATTATCGCAGAACTCGCCCTGGTATTCATCATTACTGGTGCCCTACAGAGACTCTCCCTGACTACGGCCACCCTACTCTTCATCGTCTACTCGGTTTTGAATGGTGCCATGCTTTCATCCGTATTCGTAGTTTATACGATGACCAGTATTGCCAAGGTATTTTTTATTACAGCCGGCACATTCGGAGCAATGGCTTTCTATGGTTACACAACCAAGAAGGATTTGACCTCTTTCGGAAAAATACTCTTCATGGCGCTGATAGGCCTGATTATCGCTACCGTAGTAAACATGTTCTTGAAGAGTTCAGGGTTTGATTACATTTTGAGTTACGCCGGCGTAGCCATCTTCGTTGGCTTGACCGCTTGGGACAGTCAGAAGATCAAGCAGATGCTCCAGACACAATACGACATGAGCGAGGGCGCACAGAAACTGGCACTCATCGGAGCCTTGACCCTGTATCTCGATTTTATCAATCTCTTCCTCTACTTGCTCCGCATCTTCGGAGGCAGCAACAAGGAATAATGAAAACGGGAACCGGGAATAAAGTAAAAAAACAAAGAATAACATACATAACGAGAAAGGTTGGCTTGCCCTCAACGGGTTGGCCAACCTTTATTTTTTTTATTCCTAGAAAAAGTAAATGCTAGAGTTATATTCTCTTCAAAAAGTTCTATGGTGCAAAGATAGGAAAAAAAAATGAGAACCATGGTTTCAAAATAGCAAAAATAAGTTTCAAATGGACAAAAAGTGTCTTTTGACATTTTTCAGTGTACCACTGATTTTTAGAAACTACCTAAACACCAATAACTTATGCATTTACCCTATATTTATTAGGAGAGCAACCAAAAGAGGCAAAAAATACTCTTCTGAACGTAGAAATAGAATTAAATCCCGATTTGATGGCGATTTCCGGCAAAGGAAAGTTCGTTGATTTCAACAAATTCTCAGCATACTGTATACGATAAGAATTCACATAATCATAAAACGTCTGCCCATTCTGCCGGTTAAAATAGCGACTCAGATAAGTACGGTTCGTACCTACAGCCAGCGCCACATCAGACAATTTCAGTTTCGGATTGAGATAGATTCTATCTTCCTCGAACAACCGCTGCACCTCAGCAGCCATCCCCGAAACATCTACTTCGTTCTGCTCTAACGGTACAATTTCAATATCGCTCAACTCTTCTATCACAGACTCATGCCTATAAACAAAATAATCTATCAGCATCCAGAGTATCAGAGAGCTTACCATATAGATATTGTCGTAATCCACATTAATAACGAAACAGCTCAGCGTCCATAAAAACAGAATCAGGAAGAAGGTATTGAGAATGGCAAGAAGCCAATTCAGATTAATATTTTCCTGATAAGAAAAGCGCTCTTTCAGCTGGCGGTGATACCTCCGAATCATAAAGAAAAGCAATATAAAGGTAGAGAATCCATAAATGGCTCCCCAGGCAGAAAGCACATAAAACCAGATGATATTATGGGTAAAAATATAGAACACCGGCAACAAGAGGAAAGGCAATTCCAGCATCAAAGCTTTCACCCATCTGAACCAGCCCGGCTTCACCAGTTCCATCAACACAAAGCTGTAGAACGGAATAATCATCATATCCAACGAAGACGTAAGATACCACGCATGCTCGTTGTCAAAACCATAAATCTGAAAGAAAACCATGTCCTTTACCAACTGCAGGTCGACCACAATCATGAGCCACATAATCATCCGAAAGAGCATCTCCTTTCCTTTTCTCCAAAACAGGAAAGCCATCATGGAGAAGAACATCATGCTCATACCATAAATAAAACTCGTTACCGAATCCATGTCTACTTTCTATATAAATAAACAAAAAGGCACACCTATGGAGAGATATTCTAACATTCCAAAGGTGTGCCATGATATAAATTTAATGCCTTATATAATAAGGTGTAGTATTAAATGAAATAACCTAATTAGTCGATTTCCTCATCGGCCTCGTAACCTCCCATCTCACGGATAGCATTCTTCAGCATCGTATACTGCTGGTAGAGATGGTTCACAGGCTCTTCACCCTTAGTATAATCGTGCATAGGTGCCTTAAGGAAGAAACTCAAGAAACGCTGGATTCCGAATCGGCCTGCACGAGCAGCAAGATCGCTCAACAATGTAAGGTCGAGCAGCAATGGAGCAGCAAGGATTGAGTCACGGCAGAGGAAGTTAATCTTAATCTGCATTGGGTAACCCATCCAGCCGAAGATATCGATATTATCCCAACCCTCCTTGTTATCGTTACGAGGTGGATAATAGTTGATACGTACCTTATGATAGTACTGAGTATCTTCATCGTTACCATGACCATAGAGATCTGGCTGAGTTTCTGGTTTCAGGATTGTCTCAAGAGTAGAGAGTTTACTTACCTCCTTGGTATGGAAATTAGCAGGTTCATCGAGAACGAGACCATCACGGTTGCCGAGAATATTGGTAGAGAACCAGCCATTCAAGCCGAGACAACGGGTACCGATGATAGGAGCGAAACCACTCTTGACAAGAGTCTGGCCTGTCTTGAAGTCCTTACCGGCGATAGGCATCTTGGTCTTCTCTGCGAGTTCCCACATAGCAGGAATATCAACAGTTGTATTAGGAGCACCCATGATGAAAGGAGCACCCTCTGTCAAAGCAGCATAAGCGTAGCACATGGATGGAGCTACATGCTGGCGGTCGTCAGCCTTCATTGCAGCCTCAAGTGCTGCCAATGTACCATGAATCTCCATATCTACAGGAACATAGATTTCGGTAGATGCTGCCCAGATAACAACGATACGGGCACAACCGTTCTTCTCCTTGAAGTCGCGAATATCCTGACGAAGAGCCTCTACCATCTCCCAGCGGGTCTTGCAATCCTTCACATTGTCGCCATCAAGACGCTTTGCATAGTTCTTGTCGAAAGCAGCCTTCATTGGTACTACCTTCTCCAACTCCTCGCGTACAGGATTGATATCTTTCTCCTTCAATACCTCAGCATACATAGCTGCCTGATAAGCATTCTGCGGATAAACATCCCAAGTACCGAATACGATATCATTAAGATCAGCAAGAGGAACGATGTCCTTGTAGTGCAAATATTTCTTGTCTGCACCCTTGCCAACACGAATCTTGTCGTACTGAGTCATTGAACCTACTGGCTTCGCAAGTCCCTTACGAGTCATGAAAACACCGGTCATGAAGGTAGTAGCTACTGCGCCACAACCAACAACCAAGATTCCCAGCTTACCTTCTGCTGGTTTAACATTCATTTTTTCCATCTTCTAAAGGTTTATTTTATATTAAGTTGATTATAATCTAAGAATTGTGTCTGCAAAGATAACAAAAACTAATTGAACCGATGCGGTTTTCGTAGACTTTTTTTCAATAATTTACAATAATTAGCTTAAAATGGATAAAAAGGCTATTCTGCATCAAAAGCCAAGTGTAGAAAATTTGTATGAAAGAAGGCAATATTTGCATAATTATTCCACATTTATGCATATCTAAAGACAAAATAATGTTATTTTATGCATTTTTCTTTCATATTATTTGGTTATTTGCAAAATATATTGTAATTTTGCAGCCGTTAAACGAATAAAAATACAGCATATGAAGGCAAAGAATAGCAGATTGGAAACTTTGAAGATGCTTATATCAAGTCAGGAGTTGAGTTCACAAGACCAACTTTTGGAGGCTCTTCACAAAGAAGGCTTTAAGATTACGCAAGCTACATTGAGCCGTGATTTAAAACTGCTCAAGGTAGCAAAGGCAGCATCTTCGAGTGGAAAATATGCGTATGTCCTGCCCAACGATACATTATATAAGAGAGTATCAAACCATATTCCAGTGAGCAAGATGATGGTGAATACCGGATTTCAATCAATCAACTTCTCCGGGAACATGGTCGTGATCAAGACCCGTCCGGGATATGCAAGCAGCATTGCCTATAACATAGACAATAGTGATATTTCTCAAATTCTTGGAACCATCGCCGGTGACGACACTATCTTCCTGGTTAAAAAGAAAGGTACCACAGAAGAGGAAATCATCAATGCACTAGCAGAGGTAATTCCAGACGTTCACCATAAATATGTATAAGGTAGTTGCTTTTTTATGCAAAACATACACCTTATTATATATAAAGAAAGAATATTAAAACAAAAACATTTTAAGATAGAAGAGAAAAAATGGAAGAAGCAGAAGTTAAAGTAATGGTGGCTGACGAAAGTCACATCAAGTACATCGACACCATTCTGACTACAATTGCAGAAGCTGCAAAGAAGCGTGGTTCTGGTATCGCCAAGCGTTCACCAGAGTATGTTGCCACCAAGATGCGCGAAGCCAAGGCGGTCATCGCTCTCCAGGGCGAAAAGTTCGCAGGTTTCAGCTACATCGAAACATGGGGCAACAAGCACTATGTTACCACATCAGGTTTGATCGTTCACCCAGACTTCCGTGGTATGGGACTGGCTAAACGCATCAAGAACTTTACCTTTACGCTTGCCCGACAGCGATGGCCTCATGCCAAGATTTTCTCTTTGACATCCGGTTCGGCTGTCATGAAGATGAACACCCAGCTGGGTTATCTTCCTGTTACCTTCGCCGACCTGACCGATGACGAGTCATTCTGGCGTGGTTGCGAGGGTTGCATCAACGTAGATGTCCTCCATCGTACCAACCGCAAATACTGCATCTGCACCGCCATGCTCTTCGACCCAGAGGAGCATCTGCCTATCAAGCTTCCTCAGGAGGTGATTGAGAGAATCAGAAAGATTGACGGACCTTCTGCAGAAATTTAAATCCTTATATATAAATTAAGGTATTGGCAAGAATGCCATCTAAACATTATTCACCACATATTAAACATAAAATAAAATGGCAAATAAAAAAGTTGTAGTCGCTTTCAGTGGCGGTCTCGATACATCATACACAGTAATGAAGTTGACCCAGGATGGCTGGGATGTTTATGCAGCATGCGCTAACACAGGTGGTTTCTCTTCCGAGCAGTTGAAGACCAACGAAGAGAACGCATATAAGTTGGGCGCCAAGGCATACGTCACTCTCGATGTTACCCACGAATATTATGAGAAATCATTGAAATACATGATTTTCGGTAATGTGCTCCGCAACAACTGCTACCCTATTTCAGTATCTTCTGAGCGTATCTTCCAGGCTATCGCAATCGCTCGTTACGCCAAGGAGATTGGTGCTGACGCCATCGCTCACGGAAGTACAGGTGCCGGCAACGACCAGATCCGTTTCGACATGACCTTCCTGGTAATGGCTCCTGGTGTAGAGATCATCACATTGACTCGTGATAAGGCGCTTTCTCGTAAGGAGGAGGTTGATTATCTGAACGAGCACGGCTTCTTTGCAGACTTCACCAAGTTGAAGTATTCATATAACGTAGGTATCTGGGGAACCAGTATCTGTGGTGGTGAGATTCTCGACCCAACCCAGGGTCTCCCTGAGGAGGCTTATCTGAAGCACGTTACTGCCAAGGAAGAAGAGGCCGAACTGAAGATTACCTTCGAGAAGGGTGAGATCGTGGCTGTCAACGGCGAGAAGTTTGATGATAAGATTGCTGCCATCCAGAAGATTGAGGAGATTGGTGCTTCTTATGCCATCGGTCGCGACTGCAACGTGGGTGATACCATCATCGGCATCAAGGGTCGTGTAGCTTTCGAGGCTGCAGCTCCTAAGCTCATCATCGAGGCTCACCGCCTGTTGGAGAAGAGCACATTGAGCAAGTGGCAGCAGTATTGGAAGGATCAGGTAGGCAACTGGTACGGAATGTTCCTCCACGAGAGCCAGTACCTGGAGCCAGTAATGCCGGATATCGAAGCAATGCTGACATCTTCTCAGCGTAACGTAAACGGTACTGCTATTCTGAAGCTTCGTCCATTTAGCTTCCAGACTGTTGGTGTCGATTCACCAGACGATTTGACCAAGTCTAAGCTCGGTGAGTATGGCGAGATGCAGCACGGTTGGACAGCCGAGGATGCGAAGGGCTTCATCAAGGTAAGCTCTACCCCACTCCGTGTTTATTATGGTATGCACCCTAACGAGGAAAGATAATATGGTAAAAGTAGGTATTTTAGGAGCAGCTGGTTATACGGGAGGTGAGCTGATTCGCCTCCTTATCAACCATCCTGAGGCAGAGATTGTATTCGCCAATAGCGAGAGCAACGCCGGCAACCTGGTGGCTGAGGTTCACGAGGGATTGTATGGCGAGACTGACTTGAAGTTTACCGCCGAGATGCCTTTCGACCAGGTGGATGTTATCTTCTTCTGCTTCGGTCATGGCAAGAGCGAGGCGTTCCTGAAGGAGCACAATGTTCCGGAGAACGTGAAGATTATCGACCTGGCACAGGACTTCCGTCTTGCCCCAGAGACTGTGGTTGCTACCCAGCAGCCAACCCCAGCCGCTCACGATTTTGTATATGGTCTTCCAGAAATAAATGAATCAAAAATAGCCGTAGCTCAGCACGTGGCAAACCCAGGTTGTTTTGCAACCTGCATTCAACTTGGTTTGTTGCCTGCTGCTAAGATGGGCCTCATCAACAGCGATGTATCTGTCAACGCCATTACCGGTAGCACCGGCGCTGGTCAGAAGCCAGGTGCCACTACCCATTTCTCATGGCGCAACAACAACATGAGCATCTACAAGGCATTCAACCATCAGCACGTGCCAGAGATTCGTGAGAGTCTGAAGCAGACACAGGGTTATCTCGATGCAGCCATCGACTTCATCCCTTACCGTGGCGACTTCGCCCGCGGTATCTTCGCTACAGAAGTTGTGAAGACCGACAAGCCTATCGAGGAAATCGTGGCAGGTTACAAGGAGTTCTACAAGGATGCCAAGTTCACCCACTATGTGGATAAGGCAATCGACCTGAAGCAGGTGGTGAATACCAACAAGTGCCTGGTTCATGTGGATAAATATGGCGATAAGCTCTTGATTACTTCCTGCATCGACAATCTTCTGAAGGGTGCCGTAGGTCAGGCTGTTCAGAACATGAACATCATGTTTGGTATCGACCAGACAGCAGGTTTGAAACTCAAGCCATCAGCTTTTTAAATAAAAGAATTCGGAAGAACGGATGAATATTCATTCGTTCTTCTATCAAAAAAAATAGTTTGTAATAAGATAACTCTATGAGTTGTCTTTCTTAAAACATCGATTTAACATGAAACTTTACGACGTATATCCTCTTTTCGATATTAATATTGTAAAAGGACAGGGCTGCAAGGTATGGGACGACAAGGGTCAGGAATACCTAGACCTCTATGGCGGTCATGCCGTTATCAGCATCGGTCATTGCCATCCTCACTATGTGGCGATGCTCACCAACCAGTTGAACAACCTGGGGTTCTACTCCAACTCTGTCATTAACAAGTTGCAGGTGAAACTCGCAGAGCGTCTGGGCAAGGCTAGCGGTTATGAGGATTATCAGTTCTTCCTCATCAACTCAGGTGCCGAGGCAAACGAGAATGCCTTGAAGCTGGCTTCTTTTACCAACGGCAGAACCCGCGTGCTATCTTTAGAAAAGGCATTCCACGGCAGAACATCCCTTGCCGTAGAGGTAACAAATAATCCAAAGATCATCGCTCCTATCAATGACAATGGTCACGTAACCTATCTTCCTATCAACGATTTGGAGGCTTGGGAGAAGGAACTTGCCAAGGGCGATGTCTGCGCCTGCATCATCGAGGCGATTCAGGGCGTAGGTGGTTGCAACATGGTAACTCCTGAGTTTGCTCAGGGTTTGCAGGCAGCCTGCAAGAAATACGGCACTTTCCTGATTTGCGATGAAATCCAGTGCGGTTACGGCAGAAGCGGTAAGTTCTTTGCTCACCAGTGGTTGGGCATCAAGCCAGATCTCATCACCGTAGCCAAGGGTATCGGCAATGGTTTCCCTATGGGTGGCGTGTTGATTTCTCCAGAGTTTACTCCTGTATATGGTCAGCTGGGTACTACCTTCGGTGGCAACCACCTGGCATGTACAGCCGCTCTCGCCGTTCTCGATGTATTTGAGAAGGAGAACCTGGTACAGAATGCACATGAGGTTGGTGAATATCTCATTGCCCAGCTGAAGGAGTTGCAGAAGCACAACAGCCACATCACAGAAGTTCGTGGCCGTGGTTTGATGGTAGGAGCCGTACTCGATATTCCTCACAAGGAAGTTCGCAGCAAGCTCATCCACGAGCAGCACTGCTTCACCGGTTGCGCCGGCACCAACATCCTCCGCATCCTCCCTCCATTGGTATTGACCAAGGAGAATGTGGATGACTTCATCGGAAGATTGGAAACCATATTGAAGGAAGTATAGAAAGTGAAGAACGAAGAGTGAAGAGTGAAGAAACAAAGTTCGGCGGCCAAAGGGAAAGCCAATTCAACAGCTCTTCAGTCATATATACAACCCATAAAAGAAATAGGAAACACTCCTATCGTGAGCAGCAAGCCCTTTGCGGTTTGCTGCTTTTTTGTTTTTTCCTCGCTAGATTACTAACTGTGGTTTAACGATTTTAGTTGACCACCTTAAACAGATAGTCATATCTAGAGTTTGACTTCATATTCTCCACAAAACAAATCCACTGGTTCACAAAAAACACGCTACCTCCAGCCATACTTTTTAAATATTTTGCTTACCTTTGCACCAAACTTATCAGTATGGAAGAATATCTCATCATATCAAATGCCAACTTCTTGCTCAGAGTGGCTTCCGAACAGATAGCATACGTCTGTTCGGAAGGAAGCTATTGCAATCTCCGACTCACCAACGGCGATGAATACACCTTCTCGTTCAACCTTGTGGTCTTTGAGAAGAAAATAGTAGAGCAACTTGCCAAAACGGCACACTTCTTCGCTCGTGTTGGCAGAAACTACATTATTAATAGCCAGCACATTTTCAGCATCAACCTCAACACTTCAGAACTAGTTTTGTACAACGAACGGTTTTGCGAGAAATTCACTCTGCACGTCAGCAAGGAACCACTCAAACAATTAAAAGCACTTTTAGACAACTCCATAAAATCGTAAAAGGTATGAAAGAAAAAAACAATCTGGAAGAAACTTATTTCCTGGGCAAAGCACAGGAAACAAGATACACAAAATCTCATATATATAAAAAGGTATTTGGGATAGCCGCTTGCGTGATAGCAATAATAGGTATAACCATCGTCCTTATGTTCAAACCGCAAAGCGTATCACAACCTCATGTGTTAAAGACGATAGCTGTTTTACCGGAAGGTGGTCAGATGCCAATCTTCAACGGCAATGGCGACATCAACGATTTCCTAAGATGGGTGATGACAAACATCCAATATCCTAAAGGATTGGAAGACAAACCTGCGCGAGTCGTCATCAACTTCACCGTTCAAAAGGATGGAACATTGGGATTGTTTAAAGTTCTCGAAGCTCCCAAAGAAAAAGCCTACGAGCAGACTGTGATTGAACTTCTCAAGAGAAGCCCTCATTGGAAGCCTGCCCGACTCTCCGATGGCGAGGAAGTAAACATGGAGTTTACCTTGCCTGTCGTTTTCACTCCCGAAGTAAGAAAGAAATAATCAGCAAAAACGATGAAACAGTTTAGATTGATCCTTATATTATGGCTATGTATGGCAATGAATGCCAAGGCCAACGAGACCACAGCTAATCTACTTCAACAAGGAGACAGCTGTTTGAGTAGATATGATGTATTTCATGCAACCCAATACTACCAAAAGTATCTGGAAGCAAATCCATCTCACCTGGGAGCACGCAGGAAACTGGCTTCCTGCTATCGGAAAGTAGGCAACTACACCGCCTGCATTTCTTGCCTAGACAAGATTCCATCAGATAGCATCAACCACGAAGACATGCGAATGTTCTATTATGCGTATCTCAATCAGAACAACAATGACAAGGTTTCTCTTTGGGGCGAGCGCATCGCATTCTTATTCCCATACGACAGTGAAATTATCGCTTCGCTTGCAGTGCATTACAATGGAGTGAACAAACCAGACAGAGCAGAAAAAGTGGCGAAGAATTACATTTCTCAATGTGATTCCACGAACTTATATGTCAACAAGGAATATGCCTATTCCCTATTCATGCAATTCAAATACGATGAGGCTATACCCTTGTATGAGAAACTGATAGCACAAGGATTTGATAATTTCGAATCCAATTTCATCCTTGGTCTCTGTTATGAGGACCAGCCGGACAATGAAAAGGCGCTGAAACATTACCAGAAAGCAGTTCAGTTCAAAAACGACAATGCCACTTGCCTTTTCCACTTGGCTTTGATAGAGAAATCCTTCTGCATGGATTCATTGTCTATGGCTCATTTCAACCAGTCGTTAGAGGTTTCCTTGCCAAAAGATAGAGCATTGCGAACCTATAAATGGCTAGCCGACCTACATTTTCAACACAGCCGATATGCAGACGCAGCACGTGACTTTGAGTTATGCATCCTTTACGATGAAGAAGACGACCCGCTCAACTATTACAATGCCGCCCAAATGTTCATCGCTTCCAAGAACAAGCTGAAAGCGAAACAGCATCTCCAGATGTTCTTAGCAAATGCAAACAGACTAGAAGATAAAAAAGAGGCAGCACAACTCATATCCAAAGCCAAAGAGCAACTCAAGCAATAACCATCAAACAAACATAAACACATGAAAATAAATTTTATCTTAGGTTCAGCATTATTGCTGAGCCAGCCCCTTTGCGCTCAAAACGAAGAGGTAAAAGACACGCTTACCACCCTGATGATGATGCAAAACCTGCCAGAGGTTTTCGTCAAGGCGACACGTCCTATCGTCAAGGCAGAAAGAGGACAATTGGTGTACAACATGCCACTGCTCATAGAGAAAATGCCGGCAGACAACGCTTATGATGCCCTTACCCGAATACCAGGAGTAAACGAACTAAACGGCAACATCAATTATGCAGGAAAGGAACTGACTCTCATCATCAACGGTAAACCAACCACGCTCAATTATGCACAACTGGCAGAGCGATTAAAAGCCATGCCCGCATCACAATTAGCCAAAGCCGAAGTGATGCTGGCAGCGCCAGCACGCCTACATGTTCGTGGAATGGTCATCAACCTGATTACCAAAGACTATGTAGGAAAGAACCAGCTTTCAGGACAAATACAAAGCATCTGGAACCAAAGCAAATACGGAGAAGGGGAAGGCAAAGGCAACCTGCTGTTCCAAAAAGGAAAATTCGGACTGGATGCCATGTATTCATTTACAGATGGAACATCATACGGTGAAACTACTACCAATGCCAATCATCCCCTTCAAGGAAAGCGAGTAGCGTATCATGACAAGACCTCACAGAAAACCCCAGGATTGACTCACAACTATCGCTTGGGACTGAGTTATGCATTTGCTGATAACCACCAGCTATCCCTGGCATATACAGGAAAATGGGACAGCAGCCATCCTCATCATGAAACGATGGGAACAGGCACATCCCAGCAACAGGGCAATGAGCATACCTACCTGCACAATGTAGATGTCAGCTACAACCTGCCCTTTGGACTACAAATAGGCATATCCTATCTCAACTACCAAAACCCCAGCCAGCAATATCTAGCAGGAACGATGCTTGACGAAGAGCGTATTCTATACACAAACAGCAAGCAAGTAATAGACAAATGGCTTTTCACAGCAGACCAATCCCACTCATTGAAACAGGGTTGGGAACTGTCGTATGGTATGAAATTCCAAAACAGCAACAACAGAAGCTACCAAGCCACGACCAACAAGGATGGAGCAGACATTCCTGATGCAACCAGCCAGGTGAATATCGAAGAAAGAATCTTGAGTTTCTATGGCGGCATAAGCAAACAGATAAACGAGCGAATCAGCTTGGAAGCCTCTGTCGAAGCGGAGCAGTACCATTCTCCACAATGGAACAAATGGCATATTTATCCCACACTTAATGCATCGTGGAAAGCCAATCCTGGCAACATACTCAACTTATCCTTCAGTTCCAGCTCACAGTTTCCTAGCTATTGGTCAACCATGGGCAGCATTTACTATGCCTCTACCTATATGGAGATATGGGGGAATCCTCTTCTCAAGCCTTACTCTACATACGAGACCAACCTGACGTGGACTATCAAAAGTCGCCATACATTGATGGCATTTGCAGAGTTCCAGCCCAACTATTCTGTGCAGTTGCCTTATCAGACTACCGACCACATGGCAGTCATTATGAAGGAGACCAATTTCGACTATAATCATACTATAGGCATTAGAGCATCGACGACTTTCGGTATAGGCAATTGGATGAACGGAAGTGTTTCGGCAACAGGAATCTACAGACATGACAAGAGTAACGATTTCTTTGACTTACCCTTCAATCGCAAACATATCTCTGCCATTCTTGCCGGAAATCTATCCGCCCAGCTTAGCCGAAGCCATCACATCCATTTCATACTTAACCCATTCTATCAGTCGAAAGCCATTCAAGGACTCTATGACATCAAATCAGTCTTTCTCTTGATTGCTATGTTGAGATGGGCTTCCGATAATGATAAATGGAGCATTGTGGTTAAAGGCAGCAACATCTTCAACGAGGGATTCTCTACAAAATCAGTACAAGGCAATCAAGACTATCACATGAACATCAAGCAAGATTGGGCATCAGCATCCATCTCCATCATCTATAAGATAGGCAAGTACAAGGAGAAGAGAACCAAGGACGTAGATACTTCCAGAATGGGAGTAAACTAGCGAATTTCTTAAAAAATCGTCAGTAAACAAGCGCACTTTCTTAAAAAATCATCTATAAACTGCTCTTTTTTCTGATAAAAGTAGTATCTTTGCACCGTAATTGCATTTTAACTATAAGACGACAATGAAAATAACAATTATCGGAGCAGGTGCTATGGGCGGTGCCATGGCTGAAGGACTCTTGCAGAGCGAGAAGTTCACTCCATCAGATATTACGGTATCTGACCATAACCAACCAGTATTGGATCACTTCGCAAGCGAAGGAGCCAGCGTAACTCTCGACAACCAGTTGGCTTGCCATGGCGCAGACATCATTTGCGTGGTAGTAAAACCATGGTGCGTGGAGAAGACATTAAAGGGAATCAAGGATGCACTCAACTACAAGAGTCAGAAACTCGTAGTGGTAGCAGCCGGTGTGCCATCAGCCAACATCAAGGAGTGGCTGGACAAGGATGGCATCACCCCAACCTTCTTCCTCGTGATGCCAAACATCGCCATCGCCTATAAACAGTCGATGACCTTCATCACTCCTGTAGATGCATCTGCTACAGAAATCCAGCAGATTACAGAAATCTTCGATGAATTGGGCGAAAGCCTCATCATGGAAGAGCGTCTCTTCCCAGCAGCTACCGCCATGTCGTGTGCCATTGCTTACGCCATGCGCTATGTAAGAGCCAATGTAGAAGGCGGCGTAGAGATGGGGTTCAAGGCAAAGGATGCCCAGAAGATTGTCTTGCAGACCATCAAGGGTGCCGTAGAACTGCTTCAGGAAACAGGCGAACACCCAGAGGCTGCCATTGATAAAGTAACAACTCCTGGCGGCTGCACCATCAAGGGCTTGAATACCATGGAACAAGGCGGCTTTACCAGCGCAGTCATCAATGGTTTATTGGCAGGAAAGAAATAAGAAAATGATACAATGAATGCTGCACAGATTACTTTATTTGTGCAGCATTTTCGTTTTTATAAGCACAAAGAGTTATAAAAACGTAAGTTTTTTGAGCCGTTTTAAATATTTTTCGTATCTTTGTGCTTACATTTCGAAATTGCCCATCAGCAACTGTTCAATGTATTATCAAAGCAAACAATAAAAAGAATATTTTATGGATGAAGCAATCAAACAAATCGGTGAAAGGCTGAAAGGTCTCCGCGAGGTTCTCAATATTCCTGCCGAGGAAATTGCAGAACTGTGCGAAATCAGTCTTGATCATTACCTCAAGATAGAATCCGGTGAGGCGGATCCTTCTGTTTATCGCCTGTCAAAAATCTCTAAGCGATACGGCATCGACCTTGACGTATTGCTCTTCGGAGAGGAACCTCGCATGAAGGGATACTACGTTACCCGCAAGGGACAGGGACCGGAGATAGACCGCAACAACCAGTATAAATACCAGAGCCTTGCCGTAGGATTCAAGGATAGAAAGGTGAATCCGTTCATGGTACAGGTGGATCCGTTGCCAGGCGACAAGAAACCAAACAAGAACGGACACGACGGACAGGAATATGATTATGTGATTGAGGGACAGCTCGAAGTAACCATCGAAGAAAAGGTGATGGTGCTGAATCCAGGCGACAGCATCTACTTCGACAGTAGAAAGTCGCATTGTTTCCGCTCACTCAACAATGAGCCAGCCAAGTTCCTTTGTATAATAATCTAGAAGAGTAACTATGATCGAGAGATTTCTAAAACAGACAAAATTTACTTCAGAGCAAGACTTCAAGGAGCATCTGGAGTTTATCATACCAGAAGATTTCAACTTTGCCTACGACGTGATGGACGAATGGGCAAAGATCAAACCAGACCACGTGGCGCTGCTTTGGGCAAGTGAACGTGGAGAAGAAATCCATTTTACATACAAGGACCTGAAGGAGCAGAGCGACAAGGCTGCTGCTTACTTCCAGAGTCTCGGCATCGGTCACGATGATAAAGTGATGCTCATTCTGAAGCGTCACTATCAGTGGTGGCTTGCCATGCTCGGTCTCCACAAGTTGGGTGCCGTAGCCATCCCTGCTACCCACATGCTTACCAAGCACGACATCGTTTACCGCAACAATGCAGCAAGCGTGAAGGCGATTATCTGCTGCGGCGATGATTACGTGGTAGAGCAGGTTAATCAGGCAATGCCAGAGAGTCCGACTGTCAAGACATTGATTAGTATCGGTCCGGATATCCCTGAAGGTTTCCACGACTGGATGAAGGAATGGAACGAATGTGCTCCTTTCGTTCGTCCGGAGCATGTAAGCTCTAACGAAGATACCCTGCTGATGTACTTTACATCGGGAACCACAGGCGAGCCAAAGATGGTGGCACACGATCACCTCTATGCGCTCGGTCATCTGACCACGGGTGTATATTGGCACAATCTCCACGAGAATTCCATCCATCTTACCGTAGCCGATACCGGTTGGGGCAAGGCTGTATGGGGCAAACTCTACGGACAATGGTTTGCCGGAGCTACCGTCTTTGTCTTCGATCACGAGAAGTTTACGGCTGATAAGATCATGCGCCAGATTGAGAAGTATCACATCACCTCTTTCTGTGCCCCTCCTACCATCTATCGCTTCATGATTCAGGAAGATTTCTCTAAGTATGACCTCAGCAGTCTTGAATACTGCACCACAGCGGGTGAGGCAATGAACCCATCCGTGGCAGAGACCTTCCAGAAGCTGACTGGTGTTCAGATTTACGAGGGCTTCGGACAGACTGAGACCACGATGACACTCGGAACCTTCCCTTGGATCAAACCAAAGCCAGGAAGCATGGGCAAGCCAAATCCACAATATGATGTTCACATCCTTCGCCCAGACATGACGGAATGCGAAGATGGTGAAAAGGGCGAGATTTGCATCCGCATCGGCGACGACAAGCCTATCGGCCTCTTCAAATATTACTATCGTGATGAGAAGCAGACCAAATCGGTTTGGCATGATGGTTTCTATCACACGGGCGATATGGCCTGGCGTGATGAGGAAGGCTACTTCTGGTTTGAGGGCAGAATCGATGACGTAATCAAGAGCTCGGGCTACCGCATCGGTCCTTTCGAGGTAGAGAATGCCCTGATGACTCACCCTGCCGTAGTAGAGTGCGCCATCACCGGTGTGCCAGACCCAATCCGCGGTATGGTAGTCAAGGCTACCGTCGTGCTGAAGGATGAATACAAGAGTATGGCAGGTCCAGACCTAGTCAAGAAGCTGCAGGATCATGTGAAGCATGAGACTGCCCCTTATAAATATCCTCGCATCATCGAATTCGTAGATGAATTGCCAAAGACCATCTCCGGCAAGATTCGAAGAGTAGAGATTAGAGAGAAAGACAACAAAAAATAAAGAAGAATGCGCTGGGAGGGCAGGTTTTGTTTCCTGCCCTCACCCAGTATGTCAACATAAAAGAATTTATGAGACGAATAGTAGTAAAGGTGGGCAGCAACGTGCTGACCCGAGAGGATGGACATTTGAACGTAACTAGAATGTCGGCTTTGGTTGACCAACTGGCTTGGTTGAGAAGGCACGACTACGAGGTGATACTCGTATCTTCTGGTGCCGTGATGGCAGGCAGGGGCGAATTGCAGGTAGACCACCAGCTGGACAGTGTAGAGCAGCGACAGCTGTTCTCTTCCGTAGGTCAAGGCAAGCTGATTAGATTGTATTATGACCTGTTCAGAGAATACAACATCAAGGTGGGACAGGTATTGACCATGAAGGAGAACTTCCTTGCCAAGGAACAGTATCAGAACCAAAAGGCTTGTATGGAACTGATGTTGGAGAATGGCGTACTCCCTATCGTCAACGAGAATGATACCGTATGCCTCACCGAGCTAATGTTTACGGATAACGATGAATTATCTGGCTTGATTGCAAGAATGCTGAATGCCGATGCCCTCGTTTTGCTCTCCAATGTGGATGGCATTTACAATGGCGACCCATCTCTCCCAACCTCTCGCATCATCCCTTCGGTATATTACGACCGAGATGTGAGCGAATATGTGAGCGATGAGAAGAGTAGCCACGGCAGAGGCGGCATGATTTCCAAATTGAAGACCGCCCAGGATGTAGCGAATGCCGGCATCAAGGTGATCATTGCCAATGGTAATACCCCAAACATCCTCATCGACCTCAAAGAGCATCCGATGGAGACCCTACATACAGAGTTTGCTCCAAGACCGATGGAAAAATAATAGAATCACAAGCAATGGCAAAGAAAAAAGAAATACGTAACAGTACTGCAGAGTTTCTTACCTTCGTGGCAGAGGGTAAGGAACAAGGCGTACAGGTATTGTATAAAGACGAGACGGTGTGGGCTACACAGAAGGCAATGGCGACATTGTTTGACTGCTCAACCGATAACATATGGGAAAACTTGTCAACACCATTTTGGATTTTGCCCAACGCATGGCAGACCGTCACATTCCCATGACAATGGAGGATTGGGCGAAACGTATAGATATCGTTTTAGAAGCTGGTGGAGATGACGTCTTGAAAGACGCTGGGGAGGTGACGGCAGAGTATGCAAAGGAATATGCCGAGACTGAGTTTGAAAAATACCGCATCATCCAAGACCGCCTTTTCCGCTCCGACTTCGACAAGTTTGACGGCAACGAAGACTTGCCATCTTTGGATTTCAAGGAGTAAGTATTTCTTTGAAGGCATTACATAAATATATTTAGACGCATGAACCATTCGAGGTGAAGATTATTGAATAAAAATAAAAGGCATCAGAAAATATGGACAAAAAAGAATTGAAAGAAAGAGAAGTGAAGGTAACAGAACTTGCTGTGAACTTCTGCAACGAGAAGTTGGACGAGGAATGTGCCACACTATGCACCCAGCTGATACAGAAACTTGGAAGGAAACGCACCAATCCTCTCCAGTCTGGAAGATTAGAGATTTGGGCAGCAGCAGCTGTTTACACCATATGCAGCATCAACTTCATATTCAGCAAGGACTCCCGACTAAGCTTGACATCGAATGACATCTGTGAATATTTTGGCACAAGCAACTCTACCACGGCGCAAAAGTCGAGGACGATAAAAGACTTGCTGAAGATAAGTCAAGTATTCGATCCCAACTTTTCATTGAAAGAGATTGCCACAAACAATCCTTTCAATCGTCTTCGAATGTCAAATGGATTTTTCTTCTTCGACTAATGTCAAAAGACAAGGCTACATTACGGGCATTCCTTGCCAATAACAATGCACCATGCCCAAAAAGTGGGACAACGTTCCACCTTTTTGGCATGGTGTATTGTTTACCTCAGTTCGGGATAAGAAATAGTGCCTAAAAAAGTTGGTAATCTCCGATATTTTTTGTATCTTTGTAGTTGAAATCCAATTAGTTACAAACATAAAAAGATATCATTATGGAGATTACCAAGGACAAAGTTACAGAATTATTTTGTATTATTGATGAATTTTACAAAGTTTTTGATGCTGAAAATGCAGGAAAATTGCTTTTGAGTGAAGATAGAGTAAAGCGCAGACGACGTAAAGCCTCTTTATCTGATAGTGAAATCATGACGATTTTGCTGTATTTCCATTTCGGCTCGTTCCGAAACTTCAAGCATTATTACCTATTCTTTATTAGAGAAACTTTGAAGTCATATTTTCCAAATGCGGTGTCTTATAACCGTTTTGTAGAACTTGAAAATCGCGTATTCTTCCCTCTCATGTTCTTCCTGAATCTCCGTGCTTTTGGCAGATGTAATGATAGAGGTGAGATAATTGCTTTTGTTCTCACTGGTGCAAACGTTAGCGACAAAGATCCAACGGTATTCGATGTATTGGCTAAACGTCTGTATGGTAAGCTGTTTGCAGATAAAGGCTATATCTCGCAAAAATTCTTCGATTCGCTTTTTGAGGAAGGCATCCAGTTGGTTACAGGACTGAGAGTGAACATGAAGAACAAACTAATGCCGTTCTATGACAAGATGATGCTACGCAAAAGATACATCATTGAAACGATTAATGACCTGTTGAAAAATACGGCTCAGATAGTACATTCACGTCACAGGTCTGTTGCGAATTTCATCATAAATATTATTTCTGCATTAGGGGCATACTGTTTCTTTGACAACAAGCCCAAGGCACTTACTGGATACGTTATCGAAGATACGAAACAGCTGAGTCTTTTCTAACATTGCATATTTTACAGGAGGATTTTGTCTCAGCAACCATCCAAGATATATAGATGGTTGCCAAGCCTCTGTGTCCCTTATATAAAAACATTATAAAGCCTTTAGATAGAGCTCGTTATCCCGAACTGAGGTAACAAATAAAATCAAGACTGGTTTATGCATAAGATTAAACCAGTCTTGATTAACTTCTTTATTATAGGATGCTTACAGAGAAACTTTATTCTAATACCAATACGTGGCTCGTTCCATCGGTCTGGCTGAATACATTCAAGCCGACCTTCATCAGATAGTCACCGCTGTACTGCTTGCCATTGCACTCCAAATCAGATTCCTTTCCAGGCATCAGATTGGTCTCCTTTACGGTATAAACCTTATCGGCATCCAATCCCTGCATCTTCACATTCATCACAGGCTCCTTGTAGCGTGGATGCAAGTCGTAAGCAAAGAGAACGGCACGCTGCTTGTCCTTACTTACATAGTTAATGGCACAGTGGTTGCCTTCGTATGGAGAAACCAGACGATACTGGTCGCCCTCAAGAATCATCGGCTTCATGCTATCGTAGTTCTTGACAGCATTCTGCACAAACTTGTATTCATCACCAGAAAGCGACTTGAGGTCGATATCAAAGCCCAACTTACATGAACTGCAAACATCGGTGCGGAACTTCACACTGGTATTCTTGTTCCAATTGGTTACATGCGAACCCATGGTCTTGGCTGGGAAGAACTTTGACAGACTCCACTGGATGTAGAGGCGCTCGTATGGATCCGTATCGTCTGAACACCAGAACTCGGTAAAATACTTAAGCATCTCGTAATCCATTCTGCCGCCACCGCCAGAGCAGAGCATCATCGGCAACTTAGGATACTTCTTATGAATACGGGTAAGGACCTTGTAGATACCACGGACATGATCGATATAGAAATTACCCTGATTCTCCTTATGATATGGAGAATAGATATTGGTAATCACACTGTTGCAGTCCCACTTGAAGTAAGCCACATCCGGATTCTCCGTCATGATACGATCCACGATGCCGAACACATAATCCTGTACCTTAGGATTACTGATATCAAGTACCAGCTGGTTGCGGTAATAATAGGTATCACGCTTTGGCTGCATGATGACCCAGTCAGGATGCTTCTCAAAGAGTTCGCTCTTAGGATTCACCATCTCAGGCTCAATCCAAATACCAAACTTTACACCAGCCTTCTTGGCATCTCTTACCAATCCAGATATTCCATCAGGCAGTTTGCTCTTGGTAGCCTCCCAGTCGCCGAGACCTGCATGGTCGTCCTTGCGAGGATACTTGTTGGCAAACCAACCATCATCAAGCAAAAACATATCAACACCCAGGTCCTTGGCATCCTTCATCAACTCTGCAAGACTCTGCTGGTTGAAGTCGAAGCCTGTATTCTCCCAGTTGTTCAAGAGCGTAAGGCGATCTTCCATACCCATGTTTACCTGATACTGGCGAGCCCAATTGTGCAAATTACGGGAAGCCTCACCAATACCATTATCGCTCATGGCAAAGATAAACTCAGGGGTAGTGAACGTCTCACCAGCCTTCAGCTTATAGTTAGAGGCGTATGGATTGATGGCAGGAATAACCCGAAGAGCTCCCACGTTATCTACCTCGAAGGTAAATCGGAAGTTCCCAGGCCATCCGATGGTTCCAAGCATCACCTTGCCCTCATTCTCCTTGGCAGGCTCATCGAATCCCAGTTCAAAGAACGGCTCCTCCTGCATGGCTGCACGAGTACCCAACTTGGTATCAACAATCTTCTTACCAGCAGTCAACTGGCAAGTTTCAGGCTGTCCTTCCTTAGCCCAGTCGCTATGATAATTGGTAACGAAATACTTGTTTGCCTTGAAATAAAGCATTGTTGAGCTATATCTCCAAAGCGTAACCGGAGCTTTCTCCTTATGAGAAATTTCGCTCCACGCCTTGATGACGTTCTCCTTAGGGTAAGCTGCATAGTGGAGCTTCACGGTCAGCGGATACACCTTGTCCTTAAGCGTGATGATGGTCTCAACACCTCCACTGATAGCCTTTTCTTCAGAAGACTGATAATACAAATAGGTGGTCATGTTACCATCTGCATGGGTCACTGCCACTGCCGGCTCGAAGAAATCTTCAGCACCAGAGGTTGCATAAACCTCATGACCTCGCTGGCAGACGGAACCATCAGAAGCCGCATATACATCCCACTTCAGATGATTGTAATCTGAAGGATTCTTCAACTTGTCACCCAGATACACTTGGTAGAGGCGACCCTTAGGAGAAACCTGCATCACGAGGTCGGTCTTGTCGGTTGACACTCGGATGGTCTTTTGAGCAGATGCCATGATAGATGTCATGCACATCGCTGCGATAATCATAAATACCTTTTTCATCGTTCTTTGGTTTTTACGTGATTGCTTTGTTATAATTAAACGCTATAATTCTTTCGTTATTATCTTAGAATTTGATTCCTGCAGAGAATTCCACCGTGAACGGACGGAGATAGCTACCACTCATGTACTTGCCGTCATATTTGCCAGCTTCCTGCTTGGTAATCAGCTCAGAGCCGCTAATGGTACCCTTGGCACCCTTCTCGTTGAAGATATTGATGACACTCACGCCAAGGCTCAGTTTCTTGTTCACATTCCAGTTGATTCCGCCGAAAGTCTCCCAGTGACCATTGAAGTAGAGTGCCTCCTGAAGGTTGGCATAGGTCTTACCGAAGTAACGGAAGCTCAACCAGGCATTCAGATTCTTGGTGATGTCGTATTTAGGGTCCAACTCTACAAGAACCTGAGGAATCTCCTTGACAATCATATTGTTGGCATTCACACCCATAGACTGACCGTCACTGAACGTTACGCTCGCATTATAGTTCTTATACACCGGCTTCTGATAAGTGAAGAGTGCATGCATGTGGAAGTTCTTGAACGGATTGATTTCTGCCGAGGTTGTCCAACCCAAAGTCTGGATGTTATAGATGAGCAACACGGTCTTGCCCTCTGTAGTGCCAGGCTTGGTAAGATTCTGCTGGTCGATATTGTTCGACTTTGAAATGTAGGTCACCATTGAAGAGAGGTCAATCCAATCGTTCTTGTAGAAAATACCACCACGAATCAATGGAATGGTTACTCGCTTATACTGCTCCTCGGTAGGTCCTGTTCCTGCATACTCGCTGATGCGTGGGAAACGGGTGGCGATGGTAGCATCGGCTGTCAGACCAAACTGGCGGGTAAGGTTATACGTCAACTGCAAGGTGGCTGCATAATTCAATTTATCCTTGGTTACGTTCTTTGCTTCGATGCTGTGCTCGGTAGCAACAACAGAACCATCAGCAGCAGTGGCGTATGTATTATAGTTACCCATGTGGAATCCTGAGAAACGTGGAGTAGAAATCTGCTCGGCAGACATGCGGTAGTACTCCAATCTACCACCATAGAACACCTTGAACTTAGGACTAACCTTCCATTCGTCGGTAAAGTAGAGTGCCAACTTGTTCTCTGAACCCTTGGTGTATTCTGGACTCAACTCATTATAACCGAAAGTTTCAGAACGATGAGCTGTCTGCGTAGGATCAAGGGGATTGACATATATCTGGCTCAATGTGCGTGGATAAGCTTCTACGGTGCCTGCCCACTGGAACGAAGACGAATAGTAATTGAGATGGTAATACCACTCGTTCAAACCAATCATTAACTTATGGTTATTCAACTGCTTAGAGATTTCGGTAGTCAAAAGCGCATTGCTCACCTTACCAACATGCAACCAGGTGCGACGGCCTTCTATATAGCCACTGTAGGCAGACCCATCAGAAAGCTGATAGCCATCAGCCTCGCTCACCTGAGAGATGGTACTTCCTCCGTAATCTACATAATTGGCACGTGGAGCATTCATATACTTGGCGTTGAATTTCCACAACCATCCATTATCAAACTGATACTGGCTGATGAGGGCAATTTCGTTGGCATGATTCTCACTGCCATCGCTCATATTCCATGTCTCCATCTTTCCTGACTTTGTATTCAAGTATTGGAAAGAACCTTGACGCTGCACGTATGAGTCCATACCCGGATCAAAGCCATCAATCTTCTTGATACTACCGTCGCCAGAATAGATAAATGGGGCTGCATTGGCAAAATTGCCAGGGTTCTTGCTGTTGGAATACTTATATAATAAGGAGACACGTCCCTTTCCATCATTCAAGATGCGAGTGATACCGAAATGATAAAGTTGGGTACGGTCGGCATAATCAGTAAAGCGAAGCTTGAAACTACCTGGATCGAAATTCTGATACATACTGGCAGTATAAAGCCAATTGTCACCGATTCCACCAGACAGGTTGAGGTCTACATTCTGCATACCAAAATGGTTTGCCTTATAGTTGAGCTTGCCCTTGAACTCTTTCTGTCCCAACTCGCTGAAAGAAGAAACTGCGTATGCAATATTACCTGTAGCAATGGCAGACTCAGATGGAGTCATCAAGTCGGTACCTTTCAGTGAGGCATCGCTACGCCAATGTGCAGACAGTCTGTGTACGGAAGAAGAGTAAACGGCTGGAAGACCGTTCTCATATACGGTTACATCCTCACTTGGCAATCCTATCTGGATTTCACGAGGCTTGTTGGCATCAGATGCGTTGAGCATCACATTACGCTCTTCCTTTTTCTCCTTGTTTTCAGATTCGTCGGAAGGAAGTGCATACACTTGGCTTGCAGCAGACATCGCTACCAAAGCCATAGAAAATGTACGGATTCTTAAGTTCATAATCTTACAGTTGTTTATTCTTAGTTTTACATGATTTCACTTGCTACCGAATGCGATTCGATTGCGGTTGCAAAGTTAAGGAGATTTTTCAGACATTGGCATCATGTGTAGGTTACGAGTAGATAAATATTAGATTTATTAAGTCTATAACCTTCTAATAATCAAGCTATCAAAGATATTAATACTTTTTAATAGAGTAGATGGTAAAAAGAGGAATAAATGTAGTATCTTTGCAGAAAAATACAATTATAAGGCACTCTAATAGCCTATCAGATAGTAACAATAACAATTAAAAGGATAGTTATGAAAGTAGTATTGTGGTTCTTAATGATGTTTATGCCATTAATGGCAAATGCTTCTTCCGTAAACGAGGAACAGCTGTTCCATCGTTTAGACAGTTACATCGCTCAGCGAAGCAAGTTTACCCAAAGAAAAGAAGCGAAACTACTAAGACTCAAAAAGCAACTATACATGACTTCCGACAAGCGCAGCCAGCTTAGGCTCTATAACCAGATCTACAGAGAGTATTATACCTACCGTTACGACTCTGCCATGACATACGCCAAGAAGGGCTACCAGCTGGCAGCACAACTTCAGGATGATTATTTCATCAACCTGAATAAAATCAATCGTGCGGCAGTGCTGTCAACAGGCGGTTTCTACAGCCAGGCAGAAGACTTAATGCTCGCAATGGATGTGGAGAAAATGTCACCTAAGTTATTGCAATACTATTATTATACCTTGACTTGGGTATATAACTACTGGGAAACTTTCTGCAATAAGTCGGAGTTTCAAGAAGGATTGGCAGCCAAGAAACGTTTTTATTTAGGCAAGACTCTTGAACATATCGGCAACAAGGAATCCGCTCTTTATTACTATCTTTCAGGAGAGTTTGAATATCTAAAGCAGCGTACAAGCAAAAAGATGCTTCAGTTCTACATGAAGGCACTTTCAGCCAGTCCCCTGAACAGCCGTGTGCATGCCTCATCGGCTTATTGCATAGCCCGCTATTATTATGATACCGACCAAAAGGATTTATATGAAAAGTATATTGTAGAAGCAGCCATCTCAGACCAGATATGTCCCCTGAAGGAGAATCTTGCCCTTCAGGAACTTTCCACCTATCTATATAATAAGGATGCCTCCTATGCAAAGAGGGTTGCCAAATACATCTATTGCTCCATGGAGGATGCCCAATTCTACAACAACCGCCTCCGCATGGTAGAGATTTCCCGCATACTACCCCTTATCACAGAAACGAACCATCAGGCAGAAGTACGCAAGAACCGCATCGTAACAGCATCTCTCGTCATCGTGAGTATCCTGTCACTAGGATTCCTTGCCATGGCTTTCTTTGCATTCAAGATGAACAAGCGTCTAGCCAAGAGCCGTAGGGAGATAAAAAGCCAAAATACACTCTTGGACGAACTGAACCAGAAGCTGCTCAACACCAATAAGCGAAGAGAAACCTATATGCATTTATTTATGGACATCAGTGCTGTATATATCAAGAAACTGGATGATTATCGCAAATTGGTAAGCCGCAAAATCAAGGCAAAGCAAACTGCCGATCTTCTGACTGCCATCAACAGCTACAAGCTGGCAGAAGAAGAGGCTGCCAACTTCTATATTCGCTTCGACAAGGCATTCATTGACTTGTATCCGAATTTCGTGGAAGAGTTCAACCAACTGCTGTTGCCAGAAAAACAGATAGTTCTCCCTGCCCCTAACAGTCTTACCAAGGAACTGCGTATCTATGCACTGATGCGACTGGGAATTACGGATGGTCAGGAACTGGCCACCCTCCTGTTCTATTCTACGCAAACCATCTATAATTACAAGGCAGCCATCAGAAAGCGAGCCAAAGACCTCACCACTTTTGATGCAGCCATCAACCAACTATGCAATGTGATAGGCTAATTAGAGTCAGAACAGCCAAGAGAACATAAAAGGAGCGTATGCGCTTTAAACGTGCGGAATGTGCTTAAAAAAGACACATTCCGCACGTTTAAAGCACATTTTCTTAGATATCGCTTCATATTTGGGCTATTCTGCATACTCTTTTCTTTACTTTTTATAATAACAAACGTTAAAAATATACTTTAAACGTGCGGAATGTATCTAAAAAAAGATAGATTCCGCACGTTATCTCACTATTTTTTCGTATATTTGCCCCAGAAATATAACTATTTGAACTATGTTAATAGGTAGAAAAGAAGAACTGAAGACACTTCATCAAGCGTTGATTGCTGATGAGTCGAAGTTTGTTGCCATATATGGGCGCAGACGAGTGGGAAAGACTTTCCTGGTAAGGGAGGCCTTCAACAATGACTTTGCCTTTTATCATACAGGATTGGCAAATGAGACCAATCGCATACAATTGGCAGAGTTCAACCGTTCACTCACATCATATAGCAAACAGAAACAGTCGAAGTTAAAAGATTGGTATGATGCTTTTGACAGGTTGGGGCAACTGTTGGTGCAATCTACTATCCCCAAGAAAGTTGTGTTCATCGACGAGATGCCATGGATGGATTCTCCACGCTCCAATTTTCTTTCGGCTTTGGAACATTTCTGGAATGGATGGGCTTCCGCCCGCAAGGATATTCTCCTCATCGTTTGCGGCAGTGCTACCTCATGGATTATCAATAAGGTAATTAAAAATCATGGTGGATTGCACAACCGTGTGTCTATCCGTATTCACCTGAAACCGTTTTGCTTAAGGGAATGCGAACTCTATTCTGAAGAAATGGGACTGCGCTTTAATCGCCGACAGGTTTTGGAAGGCTATATGATCATGGGAGGTGTTCCGTTTTATTGGTCTCAACTGAAACCGGGAATGAGTCTGGCACAGAACATCAACCAGTTATTTTTCTCAGAAGATGGCAATCTTCGTCACGAGTTTGATGACTTATACGACTCTTTGTTCAAACAGCCTAAGCCTTATCTCTCGATAGTAGATGCTTTGGCAACCAAGAAAGTCGGAATGACCCGAACAGAAATCTTACGAACTACCAAATTGACCGACAATGGAAAGTTGACGGAATACTTAGAGAACTTGGAATACTGCGGATTTATCCGAAAATATAATTGCATCGGAATGAAAGCCAAGAATGCCTTATTCCAGCTAATGGACAATTACACCTTATTTTATTATAAGTTTATCAAGGACAGCTATATCAATGATGCACAATATTGGACAAAGATTACCGGCAAACCCGAGTACAATACGTGGTGCGGTTTGGCTTTTGAACGAGTATGCCTGCAGCATGTGGGGCAGATCAAGGCGAAGCTTGGCATTCAAGGAGTTATCACCACGGTTTATTCTTGGAGTGTAGGCGGGAGCAAGGAAAAGCCGGGAGCACAGATCGACTTGCTGGTAGACAGGAGCGATGATGTCATTAATCTCTGTGAAATCAAATACTCCAAGGCTCCTTTTCAGATAACTAATACGATAGATGCGAGTTTACAAAACAAGCGAGAGCGCTTCATCCAAGAGACTGGTACCGAAAAAGCCGTGCATCTTACAATGATTACGACCATGGGATTATCCGACAATCCTTATGCCTGGGATGTTCAGTCGGTAGTAACAATGGATGACTTGTTTGTTCTCTAAACGTCCTAACTATATTAAGTTGGAGGAGATGGCAACAGAATCTGTTCTGAAAGCATTCTGCAAGGCATTAAAGATAAAGCTCGTAAAAGAGCGCCTCCCTTTACGTGATTTGAACGATGCTTGGGAATATCTTCACAACTACACTATGGATATGTAGATTCCCTAACTGCTTTAACAAGCCAGAGAATATGGTTGCTTAAGTAAGAGAATGTGGTTGCTTAAGCTTACGGACACAGAATCTCGGGTTAACGGAGATAGTTTCTTGAGTTAGCGGAGACAGTTTCTTGGGTAAGAGAATACTGCTTCTCGGAGTTTGCCGCTAGGCTCAGCAGCTCTGCTGAGCCTAGTCAGCAGGTCTGCCGACTGCAGTCAGCACATCTGCTGACTATAGGGACAACACCTATAATCGTACGAATACAATTCTCTTGTGATACAACATCATCAACAATATATAAGAGAATAAGGAACGTTCTTCATAGAACTATCCTTTGACTTTTAAAGATAAGCAAGAGGGCTGTGCAGACAAACTTAAAAAGCACAGAAGCAAGGCAAAAAGAAAATTTTTCCTTTAAATTTCTGGGTTTAATTTTGCTATTTCAAGAATTATCCTTACCTTTGCAGTTGGAATCGAATCACACTATTGTGAGGACTTCCATATTTTTGATGGTTAAATTAGCGTTTGCTATTCGGTCATGCAAATTGGAACGTAGGAAATTTCAAAAAGAGCATTAGAAACGACAGATAGTGAACGTCCGCTATATCGTGGGCGTTACTTGTTGTTCTAATCAGCTTTTCCTACGGCTGCAATTTGGACAAGTTTCGTCCACGTGTTTGTATCCGTAGGTTATGTAGAACGATGGCTTCGCAATCTATCCAGTTCACTAATTTAATAACATTAAAAGCATAGCTATCGGCATAACGGGCAAATTTTATGAAAAAGTTACATTTTTCTCTTTTGGCGATTCTTTTCGCCTTGTTTGCAATGGTGTCTTTCACTGCTTGTTCTTCAGATGACGAAGACACGCCTTCCCCAGAAGATGTCCAGACATACATCATTGGAATGTGGCAACCTACACATGTAACAGGCTATGACTGGGATGAAAATGACAAGCCTGCTAAAGTAGATCAGGACATAGACATTGATGATGCTATCTCTTTCGAATTCAAGCAAGGTGGCACTTTCAATGAGTATTTTTGGACTGGAAACAAATGGAAAATAGATTGTTCCGGAGAAGCCTATACTATCTCAGGCAACAAATTAACTACATACGAAGAAGATGGCATCAACGTTTTAGATGTGTATACCATACAGAGTATTAATTCGACAACTATGGTTTTAAAATACAATCTGGATGGCAACGCCTCATATCCTAGTACTATCACATTCAAGAAGATTAAATAATCAAAAGATTACATCATAAATGGCAGAAAGTTGAGTATGTACCTCAACTTTCTGCCATTTTCTTTTGCATATTCAAGAAACAGTTGTACCTTTGCCTTTACAATAAGGCTGTAACACAAAAGATGTAATGGCGTATAAAACTAAGTAACAAGAAATTAGAAAATCTTTTCATTTACCAAAGGATATGAAAGTTCTGAGTATTTCTGCGATAGAATTCGGAAAAGGATTCTCGGAGACAAACATCATGAATTTCAAGAAGTTCTACCTGAAATTCAAAGAGTTAACAATTCTTCAGACACTGTCTGAAGAATTCAAAAAGCAAAAACAGCAGACACTGTCTGCTGAATCTTCTTTGCTACCCCCAAAAGGTCAGGCGCTGCCTGACCTTTTTAAATCTCATTTTCCGTATAACTATCCATTTATCTATAAAATCATCACTTTTTCTTGCATAAAGTTTGCAATTTCCGATATTTATGCTTACCTTTGCCGTTGTTAAGAGGGAACTCGTAACACATTACAAAATATCTTATCATAAAAATAAGAAAGGAAATAGCAAATGGAACTGAAAGAGACTTTCCAAAAAGTGAAGGCAGCTAGCAAGACACTGGGCTTGCTCAGCGACGAACAACGTAATGAAGTGCTAAAGGCGGTGGCTGACGCTATCATCGCAGAGACTCCTGCGCTCCTTGCAGCGAACGCAGAAGACCTGGCGAAGATGGACAAGGCGAACCCGCTCTACGACCGATTGCAACTCACAGAGCAGCGACTCCAGGATATTGCTTCGGATATGCGACACGTAAGTACCCTGCCCTCACCGCTCGGAAGAGTTCTCAAAGACAAAACACTCGAAAATGGTTTGCATCTGCAGCGAGTAGCCGTTCCATTCGGAGTTATCGGCATGATTTATGAAGCCCGTCCTAATGTGACTTACGATGTTTTCTCACTCTGTTTCAAGAGTGGAAATGCGTGCGTACTGAAAGGTGGTAAGGATGCAAACGCCTCAAACTCAGCGGGTGTCGAACTTATCCACAGGGTGTTGATAACTTTTGGTATTGATCCGAATGTTGTTACACTGCTCCCTGCTACCCATGAAGCTACCGGCGAAATGCTGAATGCCGTGGGCTATATTGACCTCTGTATTCCTCGTGGAGGAAAGAAGCTCATCAACTTCGTCCGTGATACTGCCAAAGTTCCGGTTATCGAAACCGGAGCCGGCGTGGTACATTGTTACTTCGACAAGGATGGCGACCTGGAGATGGGCAAGCGCATCATCACCAATGCCAAGTGCCGAAGAGTGAGCGTATGCAATGCGCTCGACTGTCTGCTGATTCACGAAAACAGATTAAGCGACCTCCCTGCTCTCTGCGAGGGACTCGCCGAGAAACAGACCAAGATTCATGCAGATGCCAAGGCTTACGAAGCCTTAAAGGGACACTATCCTGACACCTTATTATATAAGGCAGAGGAAAGCGAAGCGAAGATGAAAGAGGCTGATGCCAACGTGAAGAGTATCTGGAACACCGAATGGCTCAGCATGCAGATGGGCATCAAAACCGTTGTTTCAGAAGATGAAGCACTCGACCATATCGCCACTTACGGAAGCGGACATAGCGAGAGCATTGTTTCCAACAATGAAACTGCCCAGAAGAAGTTCCAGGCGATGGTAGATGCAGCCTGCGTTTATGTGAATGCTCCAACCAGTTTCACCGATGGCGCACAGTTCGGATTGGGCGCAGAGATTGGCATCAGTACCCAAAAGCTTGGAGCCCGCGGACCAATGGCGCTAGAAGAGATTACCACCTACAAGTGGTTGATTACAGGTCAGGGACAGACAAGAGCCTAACAAGACCCGCTCCGTACCTGCTCCGTACCCTCTCCGTACCAAGTCTTAGTTTCTGCCATGTTTGCAAGGTTTGCATGCAAACTTTGCAAACATCAAGATTCAAGAAGAAAGATTCAAGAGCAATATATATCAGAAATAACAAATAAAAAACGAAATAACAATGAAGACATTCTTTAATGTTGAAGACCTTGGCGACCTGAAAGCAGCGCTCGCCGAGGCACAGGAAGTGAAAGCAAACCGTTTCGGTTATCAGGAGTTGGGCAAGAACAAAACCTTGCTGATGATATTCTTCAATAACAGTCTCCGTACCCGACTGAGTACACAGAAGGCTGCGATGAACCTGGGCATGAATGTTATCGTGCTTGATGTGAATGCCGGTGCATGGAAACTGGAGACAGAGCGTGGCGTTATCATGGATGGCGACAAGAGCGAGCACCTGCTGGAGGCAATCCCTGTGATGGGTAGCTTCTGCGACCTTATCGGTGTTCGTAGCTTTGCCGGTTTGAAAGACCGTGACTACGATTATGCCGAGACCATCGTCAACCAGTTTGTAAAGTACAGCGGCCGCCCAGTCTTCGCTATGGAGACAGCTACCGTTCATCCACTCCAGGCATTTGCCGACCTCATCACCATCGAGGAGCATAAGAAGGTGGCTCGTCCTAAGGTAGTCCTGACCTGGGCTCCTCATTGCCGTGCCTTGCCTCAGGCTGTGCCAAACTCATTCGCCCAGTGGATGAATGCAGCCGATGTAGATTTCGTGGTTACTCACCCTGAGGGATACGAACTCGATCCTAAGTTCGTAGGCAATGCCAAGGTAGAGTACAACCAGAAGAAGGCTCTGGAAGGTGCAGACTTCGTTTATGCCAAGAACTGGAGCTGTCCGGGCGTGAAAGACCCAGCACAGTATGGCGAAATTCTGAGCAAGGATATGAGCTGGACCATCGACGAGGAGCACATGAGCTGGACCAACGATGGTTGCTTCATGCACTGCCTGCCAGTTCGCCGTGGCTTGATTGTAACCGATGATGTCATTGAAAGCAAGAACAGTCTGGTGATTCCAGAGGCAGCCAACCGTGAGATTTCAGCCGAGGTGGTCATCAAGCGTATGCTCGAATCACTCTAAAGCAGGAAATAAGAAAAAGATAGGGGGAAGTGAAGGAAAACAAGCCTTTATTTCCCTCTTTTCCGTTCTATCCAGCCTGTTCCTATCCCCATATCTCGGTATTTTTATCATTTCATCCTGTCTATATTCTTATATCTCAGATATTATCCGTACCTTTGCTGCCGAAAAAAAGAAAAACGAGATGGACAAATACATAATACTTTCACCAGAAGCTAAGGGTTCATTCAATGATCGCCTTAACTTTCTGTATCTAAAACTAGGTAACTTTCTCGATACAGAGAAACTGGAAAACCGTACCTTGCAATATTGTAAGGTATTCCTCAGCGACGCCCAGAACCAGATAAAAGAGTTAGAAGAATCTCTCCTTTATCAGGAGTTTCTGAAAGGCGCAAACCTCACTATCGTGGAACAGACTCCACTGAATGGCAGCAAGGTGAGTCTGCTAATCAAGACAACGGACTCCCAGACTTCCATTCTCTTTCACAGTCTTCGCCTTACAGAGGAGGAGGCTAAGGGAAAGGATTCGTACGAACAGACCCGTCTTCTCTTCAATAAATACCTGAAGACTATCGAAGGTACGGATATGACAATGGAACGCAACCTGATTCGCACCTGGATATACGTCACCAACATCGATGTAAACTATCAAGGCGTAGTAGAAGCCCGTAATGACATCTTCGATAAAGAGGGATTGACAGCAGACACCCACTACATCGCCAGCACAAGTATCGGTGGCGCCACTCCGGTACGCCATGCAGCTGTAGCCATCGACTTCCTCACCATCCCCCATATCAAGGAAGAGGACAAGAAGTATCTTCAGGCACTCGAACATCTGAATCCTACCCATGAATATGGAGTAGCCTTCGAACGAGGAACCCGGCTTACGCTACCTACCCATACTCTCCATCCAGAAGTAAGCCAGCAGTTCAAGCAACAATACTTCATCTCCGGTACAGCCAGTATCGACAAGCATGGAGATGTGGTCTATGAAGGAGACATCGTGCGCCAGACCGGCAGACTGCTTGAGAACATCGGCGCCCTGCTGAAAGATGGCGATGCCACGATGAATGATATCCAATACTTCATCATCTATCTGCGCGACATCTCCGACTATCATACGGTTGCCAAATTGATGCAGCAGTTTTATCCACAAATACCCCGCATCATCGTGGAGGCAAAAGTATGCCGCCCCGGCTGGTTGATAGAAATGGAATGCATTGCAGGGAAGGAATTATGTTCTACAGAATAAGGAATTATAAAGATTCCGTTATCTAACCTTTGTCGGAATCCTCTTATCACTCATGATTTCATTTCCTGCCGCACGGGCATCCAGCTCTACTGGCTTGGATGTGAAATCAGGGGTATTATAGGAATCCAGCAACTCATCGTAGTACTTCTTCGGATTGCGCTGTGGCAACAGGAACGGCTTGCTTACATTGCCCTTGTCATCGATGCAGGCGAGATAAAGACGGGTATAGAGGCCGTCACCGCGGCGGGATGTAAAGACAAACCAATGGGAATCCCTGCTCCAGTTGTGCCAGCTATCGATGGCACTGCCCAGAATATCACGACCGCCACACCGAAGAGCAGCGACAGCAGCGGTTTCCAAGTTTTTATCATCAAATTCTTCATGAGATTATATTTTAAATTCATGTTCTTTCCACAACACCCGTGGACGATTTAGAACTTTCCTTATACCCGTACAAAGTTACAATAAAATATTGTAACTTCCAAACAAAAACATACATTCAACAAGATAGTACAGAAGAAAAGCAATAAAAGTCAAATCCTGCTAACATAATGCTACGAAAAGCCCCGACTGCTGGACGGCAGTCGGGGCTTAGACCTATTCCGTCAGAAACTCTTCACTCTTCACCTTATGCTCTGAAACGCCCATAAACAGGGCGTTTCAAGGGGTGAAGAGTTATCAGCGACTCTTCACCCACTCTTCACCACTCTTCACCAAGGCACGAGGCATCGAGGCGTAAGAAGATACGCAAATCCGCCGAAACAGAGAGGTGAAGAGTGGTGAAGAGTAGGTGAAGAGTGCCCGAATACTCTTCACCGCCCGGAATGCCGATAAACACAGGGGATTCCGAGCGAAAGGTGAAGAGTGAAGAGTATTTCTTCGTAAGCTTCGCATAAAAACGAAACAAAGGCAAAGGGGAAGGCTGTTCTAGGCGAACAGTCCACTAGCGGCTATAGCGCCAGTAGGCTGTCTGTGGTTTGCCAGTTAACAGTCTGCCTTAAACAGCTTATGAATTACCAATTAGGAGTCTGATTAAAACAGGCAGATAATAACAGTTTCCAACATCATCAAACAGAAAAAGTATTACCGTGCCGCTATTGAGCAGCAAGGTAATTACGTACAGGATTAGCATACATCTCGAGAAATTTCTCTCTCAAGTAAGCTTCATCCTTATTTGGAAGGTCAATTTTCGCAAGCTGACCAGCCATATATTTTTCAAATTTTGCCTTATCTTCGGCAGTATATTCAGCCTGATGAGCAGTTGAGTTTTCAAGCAAATCAAGAGCCACATAGTTGCCCGGATAGAGGCGGTAGTTCTTGAATATCTGCTCATCCATGTAGGCGGCTACCTTATTATATATATCCTGCTTAGGCATATCAGGATCAAGACTGTCCAGATAATCATCAAGACATGGAGCTGCATGATAATGCACATGACCCTTATAACCGAAGATACCGGTCTGCATGCTTACCAGGTCATCCATTGGTCCCTTCTTCCAATCGGCATTATCGCGCTTCTGCTGGAACTCCTTTGCCTTCAGGAAATCGCATGGATCATATTCGTAACTGATAGAGAGCGGTACGAGATGAAGTTGTTTCAGGCGGTCGATAATGCTACCCTCGCCTCCCATCGACATCATCTGGAGGATACTCTTCTGGGTGCGGTCATTACTGTCCTTGGCCCTACCCTCGCGCTGGGCTATCCAGATGTTCTCGTTCTTCTCCTTGATGGCGAAATGCATATAGTCAGAGAGGCGCTTGCTCGACATCAGCATCTGTCGCATGCTCAGGGCACGCTCTACGATAAACGCCTTGTTGACACGTACCAGGCCCTTGACCCAAGGAAGAGAAAGGAGATTATCGCCGATAGCTATCTCACAGGTGGTCTTAAAACCATTATCGACAAGAAGGACATCGAGAATGGCTGAATCGAGCACGATATCACGGTGATTACTGATGAAAGTATAATTACGGGTATTATCGAGCGATGTGCAATCCATCTCGCAGCCTGTTGCTGCCTTCTTCAGAATGCCATGAACAAAATCGTAAGCAAAAGCCAGCTGGAAATCCAGATTGGTCTTACATGCCTTCAACTTCTGGGCAATCATCTCGAAAGGTACTTGTGGATAGAGATAGGCAAGCACTTGTTTAAACTGATCGTTTGAAAGCAAACGGTCGAATACCTCTGGGAGATCTTCAGGCTCCCAAGGACGGATGGTATCAAATTCTTGAGGGATCTTCATAACTTTATATTTTTATGGGAAGTTAGAGAAGTAAAGAGAAGTTATCACTCCCTATGGTCGTTTGGGAAGTTAAGGGACAAATGCTTTTTACCACACCTATAGGCTTCAAAACTATTGTCCCTTAACTTCTATAAATTCCCTTAACTTCTATAAATTCCCCAATTATTAGAACTGATTCTCCACAATTTCGCTGAGCACATCCTTGATATCAAGACCTGCTGCACGAACCTGCTGAGGAATGAAACTGGTAACGGTCATACCTGGAGTGGTATTGATCTCCAGCATGTTCACCTTGTCTTTACCATCCTTATCCTTAGAGATGATATAGTCGATACGGATGATACCGTTGGCATGAAGAATGTCGTAGATGCGGGATGTAGTCTTGGCAACCTCTTCTGCAGTCTCTGGAGAGAGACGGGCTGGAGTGATTTCCTGTACCTGACCGTTATACTTGGCATCGTAATCGAAGAACTCGTTGGTAGTAACCACCTCTGTAGCTGGCAGTACAACAGTCTTCTCGGCTGTCTTGTAGATACCCTGTGAAATCTCTGTACCATCAAGGAAGCCCTCGATCATTACCTCATTGCTCTCCATGAAAGCCACACGGAGGGCTGGAGCCAGCTGGTCAGCATTCTTCACCTTGCTCACACCAAAGCTACTGCCGTCAGCAGCAGGCTTTACGAAACAAGGCATACCGATGCGCTTGGCAATCTCTTCTTCATCATAAGCTTCACCGCGACGGAGCAAGATACTGTCTGCTACGTTTATACCGAAACCGCGCAGATAATTATTGAGCACATACTTATCAAAAGTCATTGCCTCTACCAGAACACCGCTTGTAGAGTATGGCAGATGGATGAGGTCGAAGTAGCCCTGCATCACACCATTCTCACCAGGCTGTCCGTGGATGGTGATATAAGCATAATCGAAATAGACATGCTTGCCGTTCATAACGAAAGAAAAATCGTTCTTGTCAATCTCGATAGTCTCACCATTATCCAAAGCAACATGCCAGTCGGTGCCCTTCACATCGACGAGATAAATATTGTAGCGCTCTTTATCAAAGAAAGAGTACAAACCCTGTCCTGAGCGCAATGATACGTCGTGCTCAGAAGAATCACCACCACATACGATGGCTATCGTTCTCTTGCTATTTTCCATAATTACTAAATATTTTTGAATGTATCTTGTGTGGTGCCAGCGATGAAGCCGCGCCACTTTTCTATTAATTGTCTAAAATCATTTGGCCACTCACTGTCAAAATCCATCTGCTGCTTGGTTGTAGGATGCACGAAGCCGAGTGTCTTGGCATGGAGAGCCTGACGCGGACAGAGTTTGAAGCAGTTCTGGATAAATGCCTTGTAGCTGCTACTGCGCTGACCTCTCAGAATCTCTGTTCCGCCATACGTTTCGTCCATAAAGAGCGGATGACCGATATGCTTCATGTGAGCACGAATCTGATGGGTACGGCCTGTTTCAAGCACACACTGCACCAAGGTGGTATAACCGAAACGCTCCAACACCTTGTAATGCGTAACCGCCGTCTTGCCTATTCCGCTATCCGGATCGAAGACCTTCATACGGAGGCGGTTCTTCGGATCACGGCCGATATTGCCTTCTATGCGACCTTCATCTTCTACAATGTTGCCCCAAACGAGCGCATTGTAACTGCGATGGGTAGTCTTGTTGAAGAACTGCTTACCCAGTGCGTTCTTTGCCGTAGGAGTCTTTGCCACAACGAGCAGTCCGCTGGTATCTTTATCGATTCGATGCACCAAGCCCACTTCCGGATCATTGGCATCAAACTCAGGCATATCCCTTAAATGCCAGGCTACCGCCTGAATCAAGGTTCCATGAAAGTTGCCCGCACCCGGATGCACCACCATACCTGCTTCCTTGTTGACCACCATCAGCTGATCGTCTTCATAAACCACATTGATAGCGATTTCTTCAGGTTTGATACTCGTTTCATGACGAGGACGGTCGAGCATCAGAGTAACCAGATCATTAGGGCGCACCTTATAGTTGCTCTTTACCGGTTTACCATTGACATGGATGAATCCGGCATCAGCAGCCTGCTGAATACGGTTACGGCTCTGATAGGCCATCTTATCAGCCAGGTACTTATCAATACGCACCGGATCCTGGTTGGCATCCACCTGAACCTTCCAGTGCTCATAGAGTTCATCTCCTCCTTCACCAGAAGCAGCGGTTCCTTCCTCCATCTGGAGTTCATCATCCAGTTCGTCCATATCTCCTGCATCATCAAACCCGAAGTCATCCTCTACAGGAGCATATACCTTATTACATATATATTCTAAAAATATCATTCGTATTACTATTGAATTCTTCACTCTTCACTTTTCATTTCTCCTACTCCACCACTTCCTTCTGATGGTGTTCATGCGAAGGAGCAGGCTCTGTGGCTTCCGTACCAGGAACCACCTCGAAGTTGTCTTCATGAGTTTCTCCGCTCATGTCACCTTCGCCTTCCATCACATCTTCTTCGCCGTGATAAACCGGATCTACCACATCGATAGAATCATCAACGCTCCGTTTACCATTGCCAACCTGTATGACAAGCACATCATCGATAGAAACCTTATCACCAGCTACAACATGCTTACCCTTAACGAGGATACCATAAACCCAATCCTCTTCGCCAGGAATATATTCAGGTGTACCCAGTTTGAATCCCATAGCAGTAAGTTTAGCCATTGCCTCTCGCAACGAACTGTTGTCAATGACATCAGGAATGGTGATACGTGGAGAATGATCAGAATTGATGGTAACATAGATAACATGTCCCGACTTTACCACTTCTCCGAAAACCGGAGTCTGCTCCAGAATGACATCAGGCGGCAAAGAGCGGACATATCCCGTATCCGTTACAACAATTTCCAATCCCGCATCGTCGAGGATATGTGTAGCATCATCGATGTTCTTATATCGAATATCCGGCACACGGATGGCCTCACCATGATGGGTATAGATATCGATGCCATACTTGACACCGACACAGAGCAACACCAGTACCAGAATCATGGCACCGATATTCCCCCAAAGGTACTTACTCTTAAACTTATTTATAAACTCTGATGAAGTCATATATTATTTTTTGGTGCAAAGATACAAGTATTTGGGGGAAGAACAAAATAAAAAGGAAAGTTTTTGCACTCTCACCACCTAATTTTATGATATAAAAACAAAACATCTTTGTTCCCAAAAGAGCAATCTCAGAAAAGGAAGGGGCGTTATAAACAACAAAAAGCAGCAAAGAATACATCCTTGCTGCTTTTAATGTCATCGTCAACAGACGAATCTTTCCTCGGAATTACTTTCCGTGGTGCTCGTCAGATACAGTTAACTTCTTACGGCCATGAGCACGGCGAGAAGCCAATACGCGACGACCATTCTTAGTTGCCATACGCTCACGGAAACCATGCTTGTTTACGCGACGACGATTGTGAGGCTGAAATGTTCTTTTCATTTTTCTTATTTATTTTTTAATTAATATTCTTCACAAAAGTGCAAAACACGCCCTTTTTGGGCTGCAAAATTACGCATATTTTCTGAAATAACCAAGAAAACTACCAAATTTAGCTTAAATATTTATGTTTTTTTCGATATTTCCTTTGATTTTTCATGTTTTTGCCGTAACTTTGCACTCGATTTTGAGATTATTATAATAACATTCAAGATAAACAAGAAATGATTAATTCACAGGAAATTAAGATTGGTACTTGCATCCGCATGGATGGCAAAGTATGGGTTTGCATCGACTTTCAGCACAGAAAGCCAGGTAAAGGTAACACCGTAATGAACACAAAATTGAAGAATGTTGCCGACGGTCGTGTATTGGAACGTACATTCCAGGTAGGTTTCAAATTGGAGGATGTTCGCGTTGAGCGCCGTCCTTACCAGTACCTCTACGAGGACGCTACTGGTTGCATCTTCATGAACCAGGAGACTTTCGAGCAGGTGCCTATCGCTAAGGAGAACGTTACTGGTGGCCAGTACATGAAGGAGGGTGACGTTGTTGAGGTGGTTACTGATACAACTGATGGTACTATCCTCTTGGCTGAAATGCCAGTGAAGACTACTTTGAAGATTACTCACTCTGAGCCAGGTGTAAAGGGTAATACTGCTACCAACGCTACAAAGCCTGCTACATTGGAGACTGGTGCTGAGGTTCGTGTTCCTTTGTTCATCAACGAAGGCGAGACTATCCAGATCGACACCCGTGACGGTAGCTACCTCGGTCGTGTAAGCGAGTAATACATCCTCCAACAGGAAGATTGTGCTCTTATTGAGTAAAACTAACCCTTAATAGTAAGAAGAATGAAATATTCCATCATAGTACCTGTATTTAATCGTCCTGACGAAGTGGACGAACTTTTAGAGAGTCTGACTCATCAATCAGAGAAAGACTTCGAAGTTGTCATCGTTGAGGATGGCTCACAGACTCCCTGCGAGGAGGTGTGCAAGCGATATGAGCACATGATGGATATACATTATTACTATAAGGAGAACTCTGGTCCGGGCCAGAGTCGCAACTATGGTGCCGAGCGCGCCAAGGGTGAGTATCTTCTGATACTCGATAGCGACGTGGTCTTGCCAGAAGGTTATCTGAAGGCTGTAAGTGATGAGTTGAGCCGTGAGCCAGCCGATGCTTTCGGCGGTCCCGACAAGGCACACTCATCATTTACAGATACTCAGAAAGCCATTTCTTATTCCATGACTTCTTTCTTTACCACCGGTGGTATCCGTGGCGGAAAGAAGAAGATGGATAAGTTCTATCCCCGTTCATTCAACATGGGCATCCGCAGGGATGTTTATCTCAGGTTGAATGGCTTTTCCAATATGCGTTTCGGTGAGGACATTGATTTCTCTATCCGTATCTTCAAGGCAGGCTGCCGTTGCCGTCTGTTCCCTGAAGCATGGGTATGGCATAAGCGCCGCACCGACTTCCGCAAGTTCTGGCGACAGGTCTACAACAGTGGCATCGCCCGCATCAATCTCTACAAGAAATATCCAGAGAGTCTCAAACTCGTGCATCTCCTTCCTATGGTCTTCACCGTGGGTGTAATAGGCACGCTGCTTCTGCTCTTCTTCGGCTTCCTGCCATACATGCTTGGCACCGCTCACGTATTCCCAACCTTGGGCAATGCGATGGCAGCATTGGGCTGCATCGGTCTCGCCGGCATCATTCTCTATACCATCGCACTGTTTATCGACAGCAGCAGAGAGAATCACAGCGTGAAGATAGGCTTGCTGAGTATTCGCGCTGCCTTCACACAGCTGATGGGTTACGGATGCGGATTTCTTTCTGCATGGTGGAAGAGATGCGTACTGGGACAGAGCGAATTCTGCGCATACAACAAGACTTTCTACAAATAAGACTTCCCCGCAAAAAGAGAAGCCAATAATAATCTACTTATCAGTTATTATTATGGCAGAGAAACTAACCATTGCCAATTGGGCAGAAGAAGACAAGCCTCGCGAGAAACTGGAGCGTTTGGGAGCCTCAGCATTATCCAATGCCGAGCTCTTAGGTATTCTGATTGGTTCGGGATCTACTGACGAAAGTGCCGTAGACCTGATGAAACGCATTCTGAAGGATTGCGACAACAACCTGAACCAGCTAGGAAAGAAGTCCATCAGAGAACTGACGCAATATAAAGGAATGGGACCCGCCAAAGCCATCACCATTCTTGCAGCCTGCGAACTGGGCAAGCGCCGTGCTCTCGATAAGATTGGCACACGTCCCGACTTAGGCTCATCCCTTGCCATCTACAACTATATGCTTCCGAAGATGCAGGATTTAGATACAGAGGAAGCATGGCTCCTGATGATGAACCAGAACTTCAAGCTCATCAAAGCGAGCTGCATCTCAAAAGGCGGCATTACAGAAACGGCAACCGACATCCGTCTTATCATCAAAGAAGCGGTGCTCAACAACGCTACCATTATCGCCTTCTGCCACAATCATCCCAGTAACAATCCTCAGCCAAGCAAAGCCGATGATGTACTTACCCAAAAGATTGCCAAAGCCTGCGAAATCATGCGCCTCTTCTTTATGGACCATGTCATCATAACCGACGGTGCCTTTTATTCATATCACGATAAAGGTAAATTGTAGTCTATTTGGTGCATATTAGTCCTTCTGCAAGAAAAAAACAGCTTTTCTTTTTGTTTTGTCTGCAATAATTATTATCTTTGTAGGCAAAAACAAAGATTATTATGACACAAGAAGAAAAGACAAAGATAGAAGAAAAGATCGTAGATGTGCTTAAGACCGTTTACGACCCAGAGATTCCTGTCAATATCTGGGACCTCGGTATGATTTACAAAATAGATGTGAAAGACGATGCCACCGTAGATCTCGACATGACCTTCACAGCCCCTTCATGCCCTGCTGCCGACTTCATCCTGGAGGATGTAAGAAGCAAGGTAGACAGCGTGGAAGGCGTAAAATCTGCCAATGTGAACCTTGTATTCGAACCGGCTTGGGATCAGAGTATGATGAGCGAGGAAGCTCGCGTAGAACTCGGTTTTGAATAAAGACAAAGCCGTTGAATTCTTCACTCTTCATTCTTCACTCTTCATTTAAAAAGAATCGCTTATGAAAAATGTATATTTCCTCTCAGATGCGCACCTTGGCTCATTAGCCATTCCGCATGCCCGCATGCAAGAACGCCGCCTGGTCCGTTTCCTGGACAGCATCAAGACGAAGGCTGCGGCAGTTTATCTCCTGGGTGACATGTTTGACTTCTGGAACGAATATAAATATGTTGTACCAAAAGGCTATACACGCTTCTTAGGTAAACTCTCGGAGTTGACCGATATGGGAGTGGAAGTACATTTCTTTACGGGTAACCACGACCTCTGGACCTATGGCTACCTGGAGGAAGAGTGTGGCGTTACCGTACATTACAAGCCTCAGACCATAGAGATATACGATAAAGTATTCTATCTGGCACATGGAGACGGACTGGGTGACCCAGACAAGAAATTCAAGTTTCTGAAAAGAATGTTCCAGAACCAGACCTGCCAACGCCTCCTTAATGCGATTCATCCTCGCTGGGGAATGGCTTTGGGCTTGAACTGGGCTAAGCATAGCCGACTGAAACGTGCTGACGGAAAGGAAGAGCCTTATATGGGCGAAAAGAAGGAGTTCCTGGTACGCTTTGCCAAACAGTATATGCAAGGTCACAAGGATATAGATTACTTCATGTTCGGCCATCGCCACATTGAACTGGATCTGATGTTGAGCAAAAAGACCCGACTGATGATTCTGGGCGACTGGATATGGCAGTTCACCTATGCCGTGTTTGATGGCGAACACATGTTTATGGAAGAATATGTGGAAGGCGAAAGCCAACCGTAATAAACAGTTTATAGTTGATAGTTAATAGAGTTTATAGGACTATCTTACTTAAAGAGGTTCCTGCTATAAACTATTAACTATCAACTATAACTATCTCAGAGCAAGATTGCCCTATTAACTATAACCTATCAACTATAAACTATCTCTGTATGCGTCCTCCCGAAGAAGTCATGTTATTGATGATTTCTTCTTCTGTAACCAGATTCTGATCACCCGGAACCGTATTTTTTATCGCGCTTGCTGACAGAGAGAAATCCAGGCAATACTGGTTCTTGTCGCCCCACTTCTGATGGGCATGAATATAGGCAGCAATAAAGGCATCACCTACACCCATCGGATCAACAATCGGCTCAATATCATAGATTCTTGTAGTATAGAGCTGATCTTCTACAGCATCATAGAGCAAGCCGCTCAAGGTATGATGACTGCTGGCAATCTGATTTCTTACCGCCATCACCATCTTCTTACACTTAGGGAAGAGCTGATGCATCTTGCGGAAATACTCCTGATAAGCCTCCTTGTCAATCTCATAGTCTGCATCCAAAGCCTCGAAAGGAATATGAGGCACACCGCTGGCTATCTCCCACTCATTCTGGTCACCAAAGATGATGTCGCTATACTGCATCATCTGGAATAGCACATCATGAGGCTCCAGACCATATCCCCAGAGATTCTTACGGTAATTAATATCGCAGGAAATGGTCAACCCGTCAGAAACAGCAAGTTTGATGGCATCCATAGTTGATTCCATCGCATCGCGGCTGATAGCACAGGTAATGCCGGAGCAATGGAATACGGCAGCATCAGCCAGCACCTTTTCCCATTTCACCATTCCGCGCTTCAGCGTATAGAAAGAAGAATTCTTGCGGTCGTAAACCACACGGGAATTGCGCATAGCTACTGCTTCTTCGAAATAATAAGTTCCGAGACGTTCGCCGCCACGCACAACATGAGAAACATTCAGACCGTACTCTCTGAGATGCATCAACGCTGCCTCACCCATCTCACCATATGGCACACGGGTTACATACTCTACATTATCGCCTAAATAAGCCAAAGAGATGGCTGCATTAGCCTCACTGCCACCATAATTGCCAAACATATGATGTCCCTGAAATAAACGTTGATAACCAGGCTTAGAAATCCTAAGCAATATTTCTCCGAAAGTTACAATCTTTGTTTTCATAATTCTCAAAAATCTCAAAAAATTAAAAAGGTGAAGACCATTCACTTATGTTTCTAGTCTTCACCTTATTATATATAGCGTATGATTACTTGTTAGCAACCAATTCCATTGTATCGCGAGCGATAACAATCTCCTCGTCGGTAGGAACTACAACTACCTTCACCTTACTGTCGTCAGTAGAGATGATAGCTTCCTCGCCACGAACCTTATCGTTCACTTCCTTGTTAATCTTGATGCCAAGATACTCCAGGTTCTTGCAAGCTTCCTCGCGCAGGTCGGTCTGGTTCTCACCAACACCAGCTGTAAATACGACAGCGTCAACGCCACCCATAGCTGCTGTGTAAGCACCAATGTACTTCTTGATGCGATACTCGTACATGCGGAGAGCCAGCTGAGCCTTCTCGTTACCCTCGTTGGCAGCGTTCTCGATGTCGCGCATATCAGAAGAAATACCTGTAATACCGAGCACACCACTCTTCTTGTTCAGGAAGTCAGCCATCTCCTGTGGCTTCATGTTCAACTTCTCCATCAAGTAGGTAACGGCAGAAGCATCGATGTCACCACAACGTGAGCCCATCATCAGACCAGCCAATGGGGTCAAGCCCATTGAAGTATCCAATACCTTACCGTTCAATACAGCAGCTACAGAGCCACCGTTACCGATGTGGCAAGTAATGATCTTGGAGTTGTTCTGGTCGAGACCGAGAATCTCGCAAACACGCTTAGAAACATAGCGGTGAGATGTTCCGTGGAAACCATAACGGCGTACGTGATACTTCTCGTACAACTCGTAAGGAATTGCATAGAGATAAGCGTAGTCTGGCATTGTGCTGTGGAATGCGTTGTCGAATACGCAAACCTGAGGAGTGCCAGGCATCAAAGAGTCAACGGCACGGATACCCTTCAGGTGACCTGCGTTGTGAACAGGAGCGAGGTCGCAAAGTTCCTCGATACCATCCTCTACGCTCTTGTCAACGATAACACTCTCGTTGAACTTGTCACCACCCTGTACGACACGGTGTCCTACTGCGTCGATTTCCTTTAAGTCCTTGATAGCACCGATTTCCGGGTCGAGCAGACACTTGAACACGAAGTTCACACCTTCCTTGTGGTCAGGCATGTCGTGCATGATCTGCTTCTTCTCGCCGTTAGGCAATTTCACCTTGATGAAAGCGTTATCAAGACCGATACGCTCTACACCACCCTGTGCCAATACAGACTCATCGTCCATATTATATAACTTGTACTTGATAGATGAACTACCGCAGTTCAGAACCAATATTTTCATAATGTTAATTTTGTAATGTTATTGATTGAATAAAGTTAGTCTCAATTACGCCTTCTTAGCATCCTGTGCCTGGCAAGCTGTGATGGCTACCATGTAGTAGATGTCATCAACAGAGCAACCACGAGAAAGATCGTTTACAGGACGGGCAATACCCTGGAGGATAGGACCGATAGCGATGGCACCACCCAAACGCTGAACGAGCTTGTAGCCGATGTTACCAACCTCGAGGTTAGGAACTACCAAAACGTTAGCCTTACCAGCTACGTCAGAACCTGGAGCCTTCTTGGCAGCTACCTCAGGAACGAGGGCTGCATCTGCCTGAAGTTCACCATCGAGATGAAGCTCTGGGAACTTCTCCTTAGCAATAGCTACGGCATCCTTTACCTTGTCAATAATATAAACACTCTTGCCAGTCTCCTTGTTGATAGCATCCTTTGCGCTACCCTTTGTAGAGAAGCTCAACATGGCAATCTGTGGATCAGTAATACCTGCCACTGACTGAGCTGTATGAGCTGTAGTATAGGCAATCTGAGCAAGCTGGTCTGCTGTAGGGTTTGGAGTTACAGCAACGTCACCCATTACTACAACGCCATCCTGACCATACTGCTTCTGGTCTGAGATGAGCAACATAGCACCACTTACGCAAGTGATACCTGGAGTACACTTGATGATCTGAAGAGCTGGACGGAGAGTATCACCAGTAGTGCTCAATGCACCAGAAATCTGACCATCAGCGCCCTCAGTCTTGATAATCATACAACCGAGGTAGAGGTTGTTCTTAGTTACGAGTTCACGAGCCTGCTCTACGGTCATGCCCTTCTTCTTGCGAAGTTCAGCGAGCTTCTCAGCATACTCCTCAGTCTTAGGGTTGTTTTGTGGATCAACGATAGTAGCCTTGTCGATGTTGTTAAGACCCCACTGAGCAGCGAGATTCTTAATATTGGCAGGGTTACCGATGAGGATGATGTCTGCGAGATCATCAGCCAAAACTTTATCGGCTGCTTTCAATGTACGCTCCTCTTCTGCTTCAGGGAGCACGATGCGCTGCTTGTCAGCTTTAGCGCGAGCTACGATTTGCTGTAATAAATCCATTTTACTTTTTAATATTTTATATATTTTGTTGTTTCCTAAGTAGATCTGTCAAAGTGTTAGGTGATGTTATCTTGTTTTTCACCTTTTTGCCACATCGACTTTGCAAAAGTACACATTTTCTTTGAAATAGCAGCGATTAAAATGTGTAAAAAAAGCTAAATCGGGAGATTATTCATATCGTAAAGGTTTACGTAGTAGGAAAAGTGATGAATTCTTCACTCTTCGTTCTTCACTCTTCACTTAACTTATATCATTTCCAGAGTAAGGATGCTTTCCAGTTCCTCGGCCGAGAGTCTGAGTTTGAACTCGCCCTTGATGGCCACGCTGATTCGTCCGGTCTCCTCGGATACAATGACGGCGATGGCATCACTGCTCTGTGATATTCCGAGAGCGGCACGATGGCGGAGTCCCAGTTCCTTCGGAATATCGAGGTTATGACTCACAGGCAGAATACATCCGGCTGCCATGATGCGCTTATTGCTCACTACCATGGCTCCATCATGAAGCGGCGAATTCTTGAAGAAAATATTCTCTATCAGCCGCTGGTTAATCTTGGCGTCTATCTCCTCACCCGTATCCATGATGTCCTTCAGTGGAACGCCTCGCTCTATAACGATAAGAGCACCTACGTATTTCTTCGCCATACTCATACACGCCATCACAATCGGCATGATGGTCTCCTTGTTAGCCTCCTTCTGGCTCTCCTTGCTGGAGTGGAAGAAGCGAACCAGCCGGCGCATACCTTTCTGCGAACCGATTTCATAAAGGAATCTACGGATATCCTCCTGGAAGATGACGATGAGGGCGATGACTCCCACGCTCACCAGTTTATCCAGGATAGAACCCAGCAGACGCATTTCCAGTATCTGACTCACAAAGAGCCAGATAAGCACGAAGAGCATGATGCCCACGAAGATGTTCAGGGAGCGCGATTCCTTCATCAGACGATAAACATAGAACAGCAGCGAGGCTACCAGGAGAATATCGAGAAAGTCTTTGATGCCAAATTCTATCATGTGCGTCCCTCCTTCATTGCTTCTATTATCTTCACAGCCTCAGCAGCTTCTTTCACATCGTGCACTCTGAGGATGCTGGCGCCCTTCATCAGGGCGATGGTGTCGAGCACGGAAGTTCCATTGAGCGATGTCGTAGCATCTCCACCCAGCAGCTTGTATATCATACTCTTGCGGGAGATGCCTACCAGAACCGGAAGTTCCATCACGTTCAACTTCTCCATCTCATTATAAATCTGATAATTCTGGATGAGATTCTTGCCGAAGCCGAAGCCTGGGTCGAGGATGATGTCCTTGGCTCCCAGGTCGCGCAACTGCTGTACCTCTCTGGCAAAGCCCTTCATCATCGTTTCGAGCGTAGGCTGCACCGACATTAATATATAAGGTACCTTCAGCTCGCCCACCACACGGAACATTTCAGGATATTCCTCCTGTCTCTGCTCCAGCGGTACATTGGCGATACCAGTAATTCCACCTTCTGATACATCGTTGATGATATCGGCTCCCCACTCCTCGATACACTTACGTGCCAAGGTTGGGCGATAGGTATCTACGGAGACGGCAGCATCCGGTTGCTCCCTGCGAACGATGTCGAGAGCAAACTTCAGGCGTCTTCCCTCCTCCTCTTCCGATACTTCATCGGCACCGGGACGGGTGGAGAAAGCGCCCACATCAATGATGCTTCCACCTTCTTCTATAATCTGATTAGCTCTCTGAGCTATCTCCATTTCAGTCTGTTTTCTACTGCCAGAGTAGAAACTGTCGGGCGTAACGTTCAGGATGCCCATCACCTGAGGGATACTCAAATCCATCAAGCGCCCCTTGATATTGATCGTATATTCCATCGGATTATAACTCCTTAAGCCACTTTTTACCTGGCTTTGTGTAAGTCCAGGCAATAAAACTTAGGCTAAAAATTGAGCAAACTAAAAAGAACAATGCCAAATAGCTCATAATTCTACAATTCCTTAAGCCACTTTTCACCCGATTTAGTATAAGTCCAAGCTATAAAACCAAGACCGAAAATCGAGCATACTAAAAAGAACAATGCCAAATAGCTCATAACACTACAATTCCTTAAGCCATTTTTTACCGGGCTTAGTATAAGTCCAGGCAAGAAAGCTCCCACCTATGATTGTTCCAACCACAAAGAAAAACAATAGTCCATTGTAAACTTCCATAACTTAATATTTTACAAATCTTTCAACCATTTCTCGCCTGGTTTTGTATATAACCAAGCTAAAAAACTTCCACCGACGATACAGCAAATCAGAAAAAATAATGCTAAATAACTCATATAATCAATATTTTAAAATTTTATTAGCTATACCTGCAAAAACAGCTGTAGCCAAAACACCAAAAATTAATACAGAGACATCACCGACCGTAGCTTCACCTTTCAGCAACGGCAAGAAACCTCCTACCCCAGTCCCCGTAAATATCAACTGGGATAGATTATAGAAATAGCCTGCCAGCTTTTCCTTCCTTACTTTCGTTTTATCTTTTTCATCTCTACTACCCATAAAGAGCCTCACTTTCTAAAGATTCATCGAATATTTCTGCAAAAATAGAAAGAATATTCGAGATTACCATCATTTTTTGGGAAAATTGTTTGTTATGTCCATAATTTAGATTACTTTTGCACCCAAAATAACAGTTATAGACTATGGATATTTCAGAACTCTATCAGATTTACCAAGCGCACCCAGTGATTACCACTGACAGCCGCGACTGCCCAGAGGGCAGCATCTTCCTGGCTTTGAAGGGTGCATCGTTTGATGGCAACAAGTTTGCCGACATGGCTTTGGAGAAAGGCTGTGCCTATGTGATTGTAGATGAAAAAGAGTATGCCAAGGAAGGCGAGGAACGCTACATCCTCGTAGAGGACTGCCTCACCACCTTCAAGGAACTAGCCCGTGAGCATCGCCGCCACTTCGATATTCCTGTGGTAGGCATCACCGGAACCAACGGCAAGACCACCACCAAGGAACTCGTCTCTGCTGTTCTCGGCGAGAAGTTCAACGTGATGTTCACCCAGGGTAACTTCAATAATGATGTAGGCGTACCAAAGACCCTCTTCCGTCTCTCACCAGAGAATGAGATTGCCGTTGTAGAGATGGGTGCTTCCCATCCTGGTGACATTCGAAAACTCGTGGAATACGTGGAACCAACCTGCGGTATGATTACCAACGTGGGCCGTGCCCATCTGCAGGGATTCGGAAGCTTCGAAGGCGTAAAGAAGACCAAGGGAGAGCTCTATGATTACCTCGCAGCCAACGATGCCCTCGTCTTCATCAATGCAGACAACGAGCATCTGATGCAGATGGCTGAGCAGCGCAACATCAACCGCCTCATCACATACGGCAAGGATGAAAACTGCGATGTATGGGGAGAAGTCATCTCCTGCGCTCCTTTCCTGAAGTTCCGCTGGCGCACCGAGAGTTTCGACTGGCATGAGGTTCAAACCCATCTCATCGGCTCTTACAATATCGACAACATGCTTGCTGCCATCACCATCGGTCTTCATTTCGATGTGAAGCCTCAGCAGATAGATCATGCCCTGGAGAACTACATCCCAAGCAACAACCGTTCGCAGTTGGAAGAGACGGCGCACAACAAGCTGGTGGTGGATGCCTACAATGCCAACCCTTCGAGCATGGCAGCCGCCATCGAGAACTTCCGCATGATGGATGTGCCTCATAAGATGGCGATTCTCGGACAGATGGGCGAACTCGGCGAAGTGAGCCATGAGGAGCACCAGAAGGTAGTAGACCAATTGCAGACAGCTGGTCTGGAGAATGTATGGCTGGTGGGCGATGAATTCAAGGATATTCCATGCAGCTACCGCAAGTTCCAGAATGTAGAGGAGGTGAAGGAAGCGCTCAAGGCGAACCAGCCTCATGACCATTACATCCTCATCAAAGGCAGCAACAGCGTGAAGCTCTTCCAGCTTCCGGAGTTGTTATAAACGGTTATTATCGTACAGCTAAAAGGTGTGTGGTTGTACGATTATAGGGTGTTGCCACTAGGCTCGGCAGATGTGCTGACTGCAGTCGGCAGACCTGCTGACTAGGCTCAGCAGAGCTGCTGAGCCTAGTGGGGAATCTCTTAGATACATACTCCTTTAACCTGATATTCAAACTTCTTGAACCTGAGCAAACGTATTCTTTCACTTGCTCAGTCGAATCCTTGTGCTTGTTCAGTCATATCCTTGTGCTTGCTCAGTCATATCTGTAGGCTTATTCAGATATATCAGTAGGCTCACTCTGCCGCTTCATTTCGCTTACTCAGACGTATCTTTTACTTACTCAACCAGCTCGCAGGCTCAGCTCCAAAAACTTGTCACATAATTGGTAAACGCCTTCATCTTGCGTGATAAAGTCTCTGTCCAGTAAGGTCTTGACAGCTCCCTGCACGGTGCTTGCACCAAGATGATACTTCTGCAAGAACTCTTGCGACATCAGGGAAGAAGGCTTACCTTCCTGAGCAATGGCTATGAGAAGCTGTTTCTGCTTGGCTGTAAGCTGATACAGCAAGGCCTGATAGGCAAAGCGTTGCTGGGAAAGGATGCTATCTATCGCCATCCTGACATCATCCTCCTGCAACAAAGACCTATCAGAAATTGAAGTATAAAGCATATTGAGTACATACTGAATATACCAGGTAATGCCATCGAAATGATGATATAAATAGGTAAAAGCCGCTGCACTTATCTCTTTATTGTTCCTGGCAAGATGGTGATTGGCAAAATCCAGGTAAGTCTGCTCATTGATTGCCTCCAACCCCATGATACTCGAACTATGATAGAACGGGCGTGACTGGGAAGTAAACATCAATGCCATCATGTGGCGCTTGGAGCCAGAAAAGACAAAGTTTGCATTGTGGCAATTCTGTATTCGCTTACGCAAGGTTGCCTCAACGGTTTTCTCTGGATAGTTTGCAACTGTCTGAAACTCATCTATCGCCACCAGACAAGGTTTATCTGCCTGTTCGAGATAAGCGAAGATCTCATCCAGCGTAATATCCGGAGCCTGAATATCTCCCAAACCAACACTCCACTCCGGATTTCCATTGATGTCAAAAGTGATAGTTGACTTCAGAGACTGGAGCATATTCAGGAAAAATTCCCATACTTTCCTGCCCTTTGGCTTGAGTGCCGTCAGGATTCCCTTGCCCAGCGCATAGACGAATTCGTTCAAATTCTTCGTATCATAAATATCAATATAGATGCAATGATACTGCTCACGGATGTTTTCCTTCTGAAAACAATTATAAATCAGTCCCGACTTACCCAGACGTCTTGGTGCAATCAATGCGACATTGCACCGATTGGTCAAATGGCGGGTAAGAAGAGCTGTTTCCTCTACCCTATCACAGAAATATTCCGGCGAAAGATAGCCTTCAATAATAAAAGGATTTAACTGTACCATAAGCATTTACATCATTATGAGTTTTACGTAACGAAGATTTCATAATGCAAAGATACGATGAATATTTGTAAACGGCAAACATTTATCGGAAAAAAGTATCAGACATTCAATAAAAAAGTATCTTAGGATACTTGCTCATGTATCTTAAGATACTTGGCAATGTATCCTAAGATACTTTGCTATGTAGCTTCATGTGCCCATGAAGCCTGTTTCATCGGGCAACGAAATAAGTTTCATCTCTGGATGAAGCCTACTTGCTGCACATCCCCAGAAAATACTTATGAATCTCCAGACTTTCGTTCAGTTCAGGATGAAAGGCGGTAACGAGCTGGTTACCCTGGCGGGCAGCCACAATCTTGCCATCTACCTCAGCAAGAACCTCAGCATCTCCCCACACCTCTTTAATATAAGGGGCACGGATGAAAGTCATTGGGATATTTCCCTCGATGCCCTTCATCGGAGCCTCGATGTAGAAACTGCCCAACTGGCGACCGTAGGCATTTCTCAAAGCCGTGATGTCCATCGAAGCAATGCGCTGGCTAGGCTCGCCCTCAATCTTCTTGGCAAGAAGAATCAAACCGGCACAGGTACCATAAACTGGCAAGCCGGCAGCAATCGCCACCTTCACTGGATCCATCAATCCCAATTCATTCAAGAGTTTCGCCTGGGTAGTACTCTCACCGCCCGGAATAATCAAGCCATCCTTTGGCTGGTTCCAATCCTTCAACTGGCGAACCTCGAAACTATCCACGCCCAACTGAGCCAACTTCTGTCTGTGCTCAGCAAAAGCGCCTTGTAAAGCTAATACTGCTATTCTCATTACTTACCTCTTTCAGCCATGAGCAAAGCTATCTCCTGCTCATTGATACCTACCATTGCCTCACCGAGGTCCTCGCTCAACTCAGCCAGCATCTTAGGGTCGTTGTAGTTGGTAACTGCCTTCACGATAGCCTGGGCACGCTTAGCTGGGTTACCGCTCTTGAAGATTCCAGAGCCTACGAATACACCCTCGGCACCGAGCTGCATCATCAGGGCAGCATCAGCTGGAGTAGCCACACCACCGGCAGCGAAGTTAACCACTGGCAACTTGCCGTTCTCGTGAACATACTTCACCAGGTCGTAAGGAGCCTGCAACTGCTTGGCTGCCTCGTAAAGTTCATCCTCGCTCATAGAAACCAGGCGGCGGATTTCGCTCTGCATCATACGCATGTGGGTAACAGCCTGAACCACATCACCTGTTCCTGGCTCACCCTTGGTACGGATCATCGTAGCACCCTCAGCAATACGGCGGAGCGCCTCACCCAGGTTCTTGGCACCACAAACGAATGGTACGTCAAACTGAGTCTTGTCAATGTGATAAACATTATCAGCTGGAGAGAGCACCTCGCTCTCGTCAATATAGTCGATTTCGATAGCCTGAAGAATCTGAGCCTCAGCGAAGTGACCGATGCGGCACTTAGCCATTACAGGGATAGAAACAGCCTCCTGAATACCCTTGATCATCTTAGGGTCGCTCATACGTGAAACACCACCTGCTGCACGGATGTCAGCTGGAATACGTTCCAAAGCCATTACTGCGCATGCACCTGCTGCCTCTGCGATTTTTGCCTGTTCTGGAGTTGTTACGTCCATAATCACACCACCCTTGAGCATCTGAGCCAAGTTGCGGTTCAATTCTTGTCTATTTTCTGCCATAATTCTTATATTTTTATTCAATTACGGCTGCAAAGGAAACATTTTTCACTGAAAACAGAAAAAAATGTTCCATTTTCTGCAAACATTGAGTCATTTTGTATAAAGAGAGATTCGCAAATATATAAGAGATATTCCTGAATATATAAAGAGGAGGAAAGCTGTTAAAAATACTAACTCGCTCTAAATTGGACTTTGATTGAAAATCAAGAAGCGCTGATGCAACTTAGTACCGTTACCAGGCAAGAAGTAAAATGAACCTTATTTTAATCTTTCAAGCACCCGATAGGAACAACATAAACACCATCTTTTCTTCGATAAGCGAAATCGCCTGTTCCCGTAAGTACCATCATGAAAGATGGATCATTCATTTTTTCTGTATTTATTTTACCGGCAAGAGTTAGCAGGTTTTCTGCACCCTCGTTAATGAGCTTGTCGCCACCTAACTTTACTTCAACAAGTCCATATTTACCATTACGCAGATGCACAACAGCATCACATTCCAATCCATTTTTATCGCGATAATGATACACCTCTCCATCTAATGCATCTGCAAAGACTCGCAAATCACGAATACAAAGGGTTTCAAAAAAGAGCCCCATCGTATTGAGGTCGTTGATAAGATCTTTAGGCCCCAGTCCCAATACTGCCGTTCCGATAGACGGGTCTATAAAGTAACGGGTATTTGCAGTACGGATAGCCGTCTTGGAGCGTAGGTTAGGATTCCAGGCTTCGGAATCCTCTATGACAAAAATCTTGCGCAAGGCTTCCAGATAGCTACCTGCTGTCTTCACGCTAATTTCATTTTCATCATTTGTCATCATATCAGCCACTATCGTTCCGATGGTTGCTTGCGAACCTTGATTCCGGGCGTATGAACGCAATAGCAATCTTGTAGTCGTTGCGTTACGATTTACTCCATCCACCCGCGAAATATCTTTCTTAATAACAGCATCCACATAGTCGAATGCTTGTTCCAAAGCTGCTTCGCCTTGTAATCCACAAGCAAAAGGCCAACCGCCACGGCAAATCAGATATGCCAGGTCATCTATCTTCAGTTTGTTAATGGCAACTATCTTTTCTGGTGTTTCAAATAAATGTGCCAAACTCACCTTTCCGTTTGATTCGCCTGATTCATAGAGACTCATTGGTCTCATCGTTAGCCAACTGAACCGTCCTGTTCCAGAATGGTGCATATCTTTTTCATCTGCAGGTACAGCAGAGCCTGTCAAGACAAACTGTCCCACATCATGCCGATGGTCAACCTCAAATCTGATGGCATCCCAAAGTTTGGGTGCCAACTGCCATTCATCAATAAGTCTTGGCGTATCACCCTCCAGCAAGAAAGAAGCATCAATCTCTGCCATCTGTAGATTTGTTTCCAATGAGGCAGGATTATCCATATACAGGATACTATTAGCCTGCTGTTCGGCGGTGGTAGTTTTCCCACACCATTTTGGACCTTCTATCAAGATAGCCCCCTTGCTTGCCAGTTTCTTTGCCAGCATTTGGTCTGCGATTCTATATTTGTATTCCATATTTTCAAATATTTGATTACGTGTGCAAAGATACTACTTTTTTTTGATATTTCCTCAGTTGGCTGGATTTTATTTCCTCAGTTGGCTGGATTTTATTTCCTCAGTTGGCTGGATTTCGTTTCCTCAGTTGGCCGTATTTCATTTCCTCAGTTGACCGTATTTCATTTCCTCAGTTGACCGTATTTTATTTCCTTAATTGGCCGGACTCATTTTAATTAACAGGTTTTGGTTGCCTGAAAGCAGAAGGCGTTACCCCTCTCATCTTCTTGAAGAATTTGGTGAGATGCGCCTGCGAGGAGAAACCGAAGGTATTGGCTATCTCCTGAACCGTATGCGTGGTGGTAGAAAGCTCGCGCTCTATCTCCTTCACTATGTATTCATCGATGATTGCCTTCGGCGTCTTGCCGGAGATGCGGCGGGTAACCTGAGCCAGATAACGGCCACTCACATTCAACTGGTCGGCATAGAAATGAACATCGCTGTAAGTGCGGCAGAAGTTATTAACCTGCGATATAAACTGGTTGTAAAGCTCGGAACTCCTGCCCTGCAGATTGCTCTGGCGCACGAGTTCTACATTGATGAAATCCTGCGCCATCGCCAGCGCCTCCTCCATCTTCTTGCCCTGATTCAGATAGACGGCAAGAGCTGAAGAGAAACGGTTGATGAGACCATGCGAATTGGCATTGTCGAGGCGATAGATCCGGAGTCCCTGCTTCTCGGCAAGGCTCAGTAGTTTGGAATTCTGAAGAATGATGTCGCTCTCCTTCTTGCGTGACACGACGACAGAACAGAGCGGCAGCAGACGGTATTTGATCTGGCTCACCACATCTTCCGTCATCAGCGCATCGCCCTGGCTCGACCAGATGGCAGGGGCATAGATGATATGGGCAGGACGGTACCTGGTCAACGCATCGATGACCACATTCAGCGTTTCCACCCTGCGTATCATACCAATCTTCACAATATCAGGCTGCATATCGTTCATGATAGCCTCAATCTGCCCCGAAACAATCTCGGCAGGAATATCAAAGAACTCCTGAATACCGAGCGTATTCTGCACAGTGATGCTGGTTATCGCCGAAACAGCATAACCGCCCAACTCGGAAATCGTCCTGATGTCCGCCTGCACACCAGAGCCTCCGGTGCTGTCTGAACCTGTAATCGTTAATATCATATTCTTAAACTTTGAACCCGATGATAAGTTTGAGGGCAAAGATACAAAAAAAGAGCGAATAATCCGCAGAATTTGCAGATAATTCGCTCTTTTTTTTATTCTTCAGTGAGATCTTTACATTCCTTGAGTATCTCGGCAGGTACCTCATCGCAACGCTTGTAGCGGCTGATGTCGGTAACATCGTCCTTGGCGGTCCATATCATGGAACCCGATGCCAGGAGACGGGTTACGAGATAACTCTGGTTCCAGTCGCCCTTACCGTTATCATAGCTTCCGCTGATAATGTAGCCCTGGTATGGATCGTTCTTGATAGCGAACGAACCGGTGATATGGCGACCATACATACTGTCAAACTTCTGATACATCTCGAAAGTCTGGTCCTTGCGGTTGAAAACGATGTAGCAGTATGTGCCCTCAGCAAGAGGTTCACCGTTCCACTCAGCCAACTCCCATGTGCCATGAAGATTGGCAGGTGTAACTTCCAGAGAAGGCTCCTCCGGTTCTTCATCATCGCTGCTGCAGGCTGCAAAGCCGCAGGCAAACAAAGCAATCACCAGGAGGGTGAAGAGTTTTTTCAAATATTTCATTGTCTTGGTATTTTTTCTTTTTTACTTTTTTTCCCTTTTACCTTTTTACCTTTACAACGACCTGTATCGTTCTGTCAGACGGGCGGGCGTCCAAGCCCTCCAGAATAACAGGGAAGGTGAAGGATTCGGGCATCGTAGCCGGAATCTTATCGGCTATGATGGTGATGACGAGGTCAGCCTCATCACCCGGTTCTATCACCTCAGGCTCTGTCGTAAGACGGGCATAAGGAGGAAGAAGGAGGCTGGATATACGGAGCGGCTTGTCACCGCTGTTTCCGCAGAGGATACGTGCCTCAGGCTCTGTGCCCGGCTTTACCTCTGTGATACTTGCCTTCGCCTGTTTCAGTCTGAGTGCTCCCATCTTGTGCGGATAGCGTGCCCACTGGTCAGCACCCGGCAGCACCTTTCCCGTTAAGGCAAGCTTAACGGCAGGCTGTCCCTCTACCTCTTTCAGATAGAGATAAGCACCCGTATTGATGGTGCCCGGATAGCGGTTAGGCGTGAAGGTGATCTGCACCTGACAGGTATCGCCAGGCTTCATCACATCCCCCCTAACATAAGAACTGGTACATCCACAGGTGGTTCTCACCTGTGTGATGTGCAGTATCTTCTTGCTCACATTCTTACCTACGAAGGTGAAGGTGCGAGGCGCATCGTCCTCGGTCATCGTACCTGCATCGATAAGCGGATGCTCAAACTTCAGCAGTTCCTTCTGCGCATTCACCGTAACAGGCAAAGCCAGGAAGAAAAGCGATAGGAAAGCAAATATCTTCATATTATATCCACTTACATCCAACCATTGTTACCGGCACTCTTTCTAACAGTCACAACTACGGTCTGGCTGGTACCATCGGCAGCTGTTACGGTGAGCGATGTGCTTCCGGAAGCGAGTCCTTTCACGGTGAGCGTCTTGCCATCTACCGAAGCAGAAGCTACGCTGCTATTCGCTACAGAGCAAGAGAATCCCTCTGTCTGACCTGCGAAATATGCAGCGAGGTTGAGAGAAACAGTCTTCTCGATGCCCACATACACGTTAGGCAACTTCATATCAGAACTGAGTTTCTTGTTCTTGATGTTGTTCAAGAGCTGAGCTGCATCAATCAGACCAGCACCCATCTTGCCGATGTACTTAGAGAGCTGTACAATCTCTGGCGAAGCACCTACGGTAGAATGGTTCATGTAGTAGGTCTTGGTTGCACCATTCTGATAATGACTATCCAATTCCTTCACAGATTTCTTCATCAGGGCTACGAAGTCGGCAGCACGATAATGACGGTTCGTCTTGCTTGCATAAGCGAGACCCAAGGCAGCCACACCCGAAACATGAGGACAAGCCATAGAGGTACCCTCCATGTAGCCGTAAGCAGGCTGACCGTTCTTGATCATCGTAGAGAGCACAGCACCTTTCTGCTCGGTTGTCTCTGCCCAGTATTCATCTTCCTGCTCGCCAATCTTGCTGTAATAATCCAAGTCGCCACCAGGAGCGCTCAGGGTTACGAGCGAACCGTAATCAGTGTAGCAGGCTGGAGTATAGTCGGCAGCTAATGAAGATACGCTGACGCACTTAGAGTAAGCACCTGGGAAAGCAGGATTGCCAGCATACTCGTTACCGGCTGCGAAGACTGGAATACCGCCGTCGATGACACCATTAGGCGAACCGGCATTGTTGATGAAGTAATCCAGAGCTTCCTTCTCCAGCGGATAGGTCTCAGCCCATTCCTTCTCGGTAGCAGGACCCGGAGTATAACCATTGATGATGCTAGACTCTGAAGAGTTGTAACCCCAACTGCACTGCAGGATGACAGCACCATTATCGGCAGCATACTTGATGGCTCTCGCCTCGCCTGCCAAGGTTACACTGTTCTGGCCGGAGAATACCTGGCATGACATGATCTTGACACCAGAGTTAGGAGTACCGTCACCACCAGCTACACCACAAACACCTTTACCATTATTATTAACGGCTGCAATAGTACCAGCTACGTGAGTACCATGACCGGTGTCATTGGCATCAGTCCAGGTAATATCGCCACTCTCAGTAACGAAGTTGTAGCCATGAAGGTCGCCCTCATAACCATTACCGTCGCCGTCAGTCTTGGCACCCTGAACGCTTTCGCCCGGGTTGCACCACATGTTGGCTGCCAGATCAGGGTGCGTATACATCACGCCCTCATCAAGAATAGCCACGATGATAGAAGGATCGCCTGTACAGGTCTTCCATGCCTCAAGTGCATTCACGTCACATCCTGCCTTAGCACCCACCTGATTATTGTTGAGCTTCTCAAAGTCATAGTGGTCCTCACCCAGGTTACGGTAATGCCACTGGCTGGCAAAGCCTGGGTCGTTTGGCTCGCCCTCGGCTGCTGAGCGGGTAGACTTCTGCTGAAGTGCCTTATCGCTGAGATAGATGCGCTTGCTGTCTGTATTGTAAGCACGCTTGATGCGACCGTTAGTCTGAACCTTTGAGATTTCACCCAACTGCTTCAGGCGATCGGCAGCCGCCTTCAGGTCGGTTCCCTTATTAAACTTCACCGTATACCAGAGGTGGAGTCCCGCCTCGCGGGTTCTTGCCTCAGTATTTGCATCTACCGGGAACACACGCTCAAAGCTGTAGCTTCCCAGGATGTCGAGCACCTCGTCAGTAGAAGGAATACCCGAACGGGTAGCCTTTCCGGCGCGAGTCTTGCTCAGTTGTGCCTGGTCGAGGATATCGCTCATCTCCGGACTGAACTTTATCAGCAACTCACCCGCCTCAGCATCTGCAGGGATGGTGATTTCAGAATTGCCGTCAGAAGAGCCGATGGTTGACAGGCTGTCAGAACAGCCCGTCAATGCCAATGCGACCATTGCTATATAGAAAAACTTTTTCTTCATTGTTTGCTTCTATATTGTTTTTATGTTTATCTTACTTTTTCTTAGTTCTCCTGTACTTAGCCATCAGCGCAGCTTCATTAATATCGCCTGCTGCCACGTATGTGCGGTAGTAGAGCGGATAAGCTACACCCGGAATCTCCCACTTGCTGCCTGGGTCGCTGGTTCCGTAATAGTAGTCGTAGCTGTAGCTGTCTTCTGTCATATTAGAGAAACCAACGGCAGCGCCATCGCTGTTCTTACCCTTAGGCTGCTGGTTGAAGATCAACGTAGGTGCATTCCATTCTACCAGGTGTGGATGGAAGAGAATCCAGTTTGGCACCTCACCTGTAAAGAAGTTCAGGTTGAGTGACAACTGACGGCAGTTTGGCAATACACGTGGCACCTCGCTAGCATAAACATCCTCGCAAACTACAGAACCATCCTTGTGTTTGCAGGTTACAGGATTATTCCAGCCTGAGAGCAACCACTTGCAGGTATCGCCTACCAGCTTGTCGAGATAATCTTCCTTGTTAGTAGAGAAGTCAGACTTGCTGTATCGGGTGGCCTTGCCGGCAGCCTCCAGAGCTGCATCCATCTCTTCATCGGTAGGAAGTTCACCCTCCAGGAAGCAGTAAGACAACTTCAGTGTATTCAACTTATCCCATGTCAGGAGCTTGAGAAGCGCCTGACGGTCTGCAGATCCGGCATTTACCTTACCATACAGTCCGATAGGATAGTTATTATAAACATAGACGCCTGATGCATTCTTTTCGCCCAGCGAAGCGATGTTGATGACAACATCCGTACGGCGCTGTGCATAGAGAATGAGGTTACGCAACTTAGGGAAGTTCTTCTCGTTGACGATATCGGTGATATCCGACAACTTGTTGAAGTTGTTATTTACCAGGTTGAGCGATTCAAGACTCTTGCCCAGCTTAACAAAGCTAGCAGGCAACTGAGTCAGACCGTAAGCCTGAACGGTAAGATTCTTCAGATACTTCAGCGAGCAGATTTCATCACCGAGCTTCACCTCACGAATCTGGTTGTTCTCGTTGGCAGCAACAGAGAATGACTCCAGGAACTTGAGATTACCCACTTCCTTAGGAAGAGTTTCGCCACTCTTGAGGTTGAACATGCTGAACTTGACAGAACGTACACGTCCTAAAGCCTCAGGATGATCCTTCACGAAATCATCAGTAGCTTCCCAGAGCGTTACGCCGCTCCAGTTGCGCATGTTCTCGCTGGAATCGAAGGTAGCAATGCTACCCAGTTTCTGGTGGATCATGATGACAGAGAGAGAGTCACCGGCACGGTTGTCCTCAATCTTTGGTGCTGCCTTCTGACGAACGGTCAGGATAACATCATCGGTAGGATTACCATCTGCATCTACCAGCTGGTCTTCAGCCTTGACTGGCACGAGATGAACCTTAGCCACACGAACGGCAGGAACCACGTTCATCGCCCAGCGGAACTTGAAGTTCACGGTGCGAGGACGGTACTTTCTGTCCAGCTTGATACCCAGGTTAGTACCTGTCAGCTTATCTTCATCCTTGCTGTTCAGAAGCCAGCCCTCACGCTCGCTCTCGTTCTCTGCCTTCTCAGCATCGGTCAGATCCCCCTCGAAAGAATACTCTATCTTACCAATCTTGCATTCCACGTTGGCGGAAATCAGACTCTCGAAAGCACGATTATCGTAAGAACCGGAGTTTTCGATTTCTACAACAGGATCCTTCAGGAAGATCTGCTTGCCATAACCGAACTGGGTGATGGTAAGCTTGCGACTCTGTCCGTTGGCACCCTGGAAACTGAGTTCTGTGCTGCGAAGCGTGTTGGAAAGAGTAGAATCCACCGTGATGGTACCCTCAACAGAACCCACACCGTTGGCAGGCGAAAGCATCAGCCAAGGCTCAGAGGTATTTGCCACCCAGTCCTGTGAGGCAGCGATGGCAATCTGCTCCGTTCCACCCTGAGGGCCTATGGCTATCTCCTCTTTATCGAGCGCCAGTCCTCCTGGGATATCGACATCATCCTTATCGCTGCAGGCTGTGAAAAGCCCGGCAGCGAGAACGATACCTAATGTCAGTTTATTCATATATTTCATATTACTACTTTCTTATAGGGTTTAATTTTCGAGATCCAAAGCATCGCAACCGCGGATGTCCTGATTTTTGTCGTAGAACAGCATATACCTACCTGCCTTGATGTATGGGCAGACGCTGGTTACATCGATAGAGATGTTAGGGTTGTCTGCGATATTCAGGATATAAAGGTGAGAGGTCAGTGTCTCTTCTACCTTACGGATATCATTGGAACCAATCTGGAACTGGATCAGGCTCGGACAGGTTGTGATTCCTGTAGGCCATGTACGCAGACAACGCTGGTCCTTCCCATCACGCTGGTGGTTGATGGCAAAGGCACGGAGCACGGCACTGTTCAATGGCTGGGTTGGCACCTCGGTGAAGCAGTTGTAGCTCAAGTCCATATTGGTAATGTATGGCAATGTGGTTGAGCGGAAGTCATCAGAGAGGGATGTCAACTTGTTGAATCGGAAGTCGATGACCTGCAGCAGATAAGCCTTCTTGCCCTTGATGGAACCCTTAGGGATGGTGCGCATCTGGTTGCCGCTCAAATCGATGGTTGTGATTGGCGAACCGGCTGTAAACAACTCAGAAGGGAACTTCTCTATCTTATTGTTTGACAGACTGACTGAAGCTGCATTGATACCCTTGTAGGTACCATGACTATTATCTACACCTGTAATCTCGTTGTAAGAGAAGTCTACAGAACCCATCTCGCGAACAGAACTTGCATCGAAGATATTCGGAATCTTCTTCAGTTTGTTGTGAGCGAAGGTCAGACTCTCTACATCTTCTGTAAAGGCACAGAGATTAGCAGGAACCTCCTCAATCTGGTTGTTGTTCAGATAGAGAGAAGTAAGTGCTACCTCAGAACCGAACGGATGCAACTTCTTGATGTTGTTGTAAGCCAGGTCGAGCAGACCGAGATTCACCATCTTGCTCAAGGCAGATGACTCTGGGAACTCCTCCAGGTTGTTGTAACTCATATAGAGAATCTGGAGTGTCTTACCGGTCTTCTCCTCAGCTAAGCGGGTCCAGTCGCTTCTCAACTGGTTGGCTGAGATTCCCTTGCATCGTGCCAGGTTCATCGCCTGCAATTTAGGGAGATTATAGTAGAAGTCTGGAATGCGACTGATCTTCGGACAGTTGTAAAGTTCGATATCGGTCAGGTTTTCCATCTTGTCCCAATCCTCATCCTTGAATTCCTGTGCAAACTTACCATAAACAGGATCGTCAGCATTGTAGAACTTCGCACAAACCTCATCGGATGTGATAGAAGAGTTACCGATATAGAACTGCTGCAACTTAGTCAGACGATAGATGGCCTTAGATACACCTGTAATCTTGTTGGTCAATGTACCGATCTGTGCATCCTTCAGGTTGATGCGGCTGTCCTTCTTGATTCTGTTCTTCGGTGCCACCTTAGGATCAGAGTTGTAGCTTTCTACAATCATATCCGACATATTGGCACGTGGGTCATACTTCAGGAACTTGTTCTCATAGTCGTGACGCATGCTGCTCTTCTTTGCTGCAGTCAGACTGTTTGCATCATAATCATTGAAGATGTTGGCACCAATCTTCTCATCGTGAGAACCGAGGTTGAGCACCTGGAGTTCTGTCAGCTGTCCGATGGCATCAGGTACGATTCCCTTTGCTCCGAAACCGGCGATGATAAGACCGATGACACGGCCGTTGCTGTTGAGCGTTACGCCCGGCTGTTCGCCCCACATATCGAGTTCCTTGTTGAAGTTCCAGTTAGCTCCCTTGAAGGTAGCATCACCATAGAAGCTCCACTCCTTACCCTGGAGAGATTCCCAGATAGCCTTCAACGCCTCATAGTCCTTGATATACTCCTTGGTCTTGGAAAGGAGGATAGGCACCTGAGCTTTATCATTGAGTTGATTGTCCTCTATAATGAAAGTCTCACCCTTTACAGGCTGGGTCTCATACTTGGTCTTCACCGCACCTGTCTTGCCGTAGGTGGTATATGAGGTAACCTGATAGGTACCGGCAGGCAGCCATACGGTAGAATCGCAGTAAGCTGTACCTGTGTCCATATACTTATCGTTCTCATTGTCAGGATTCTGATTCTCCTTGCTTCCCTCCTTGTATTTCACCTTCAGTTCAGGGAAAGTATAGGTCTCACGGGTAAAGAGATTAGTTACGCTGACATCAACGAGACGGATGTTAGAGAAGAGATACTCGGCACCACCGGCACGGGTCTTCTCCCACTCCTTCACGAGATTGAACTTCACCTTACCACGCTCCACAGTCTCCACCATGAGGTTCTGTACTTCCAGACCGCCACCTACTACAGTGAATGTTTCGCCGGCAGAAGAAGCCAGCAACTCCTCGTCTACAGCATCATAGAGATAGAAACCGATGACGGTGTAAGTACCCGAAGCGAGTTGCAGTTTTTCACTTCTCAGACCATACTCTGCATTCTCTGAATTATAAGAATTGAGCACCAGTGTCTGAGAGACAGTTGTACCGTTGTGCTCCATGACCACCTTGATTTTCTTGGCATCATCCAGTTTCTCAAGTTTGTCAAGGGCAGTAGCACGGGTAGCTCTAGAAGAAACCTTCTTGCTGAGCGTGAACTGCACATATCCGTATGTGCCGTCCCAGCCTCCGGTTTCATCATCCGAGCAACTTGTTGCTGCAAAGGTCAGGAGAGAGACCAAGAGCAACAAGAGTGCCTTTGAAAATATTTTCATTCTGTTCATTACTTTCTAATTTTTCTGATAGAAGTATGTTTCTTACTCATTCCCTCACCAGGAGATTCAACAACAAGAACCTTTACAGGAGTTCCGTTGTCCTCGAATACCATAAATATCGGAGTAGCAGCAGGAACCTTTACGAAGAATACCCAGTTATTATTCGTATCCATACTAGGCTCTGCAGGAACATCATTTCCGTTGCTATCCATAACTGTAAGATAGCCTGTCTCCATCATAGTGGTAGGATCCCAATCCTTGATATTAGGATTAACTGTAAGAGAGCTTCCTACTTCTGACTGAGCGACATATATTTCGTCACCATTGTAGCCAAATACTTCTGATATGACAGAACCATACATTGATTTATCCTTCTTGCACTCTACTGGCAAGTAGTTCATCTTCAAGATTGTCGGTGCTGCAGACTGATCATCAGCAGAAGAGTTGGCCTCCTTCTGTACAACATCCATCAGGAAGTAACGGTCGTAATCGCTCTTCACAGTCATGAAGTCTTCCTCCAGCATTCCGTCGAGTCCATTCTCCAGACTCTCGAATACGCTCTTTGGCAATGCATAAACCAAGAACTCACGGCTTCCGCTGCCTAATGGAGCGACTGTGAGCTTCACATCACCCTTCTCACCCTGCAGCTTCACAGCACCAGTTCCATCCTCAAACAAACCATTCTCCGTGTTTTCGAAGACTACCAGCTGGTAAGCATCACCCAAGGTCTTGAGGGTGAAAGGAACGAAGTTGTAGAAAGTGAAATCATTGGTATCACCACCAGTCAGGCTAGAACCATTCTGAGTGAACACCTTACCATCGAGAGATACATTCCATACTGCCCACTGTGAAGAGGTTGGATAAGTAACATCCATGGTGCTGGTGGTCATACCATTATAGATAACAGGTACGGTTACAGCAGCCTTGCCATCCTCAGAAGTAAAGGTGATGGTGTAGTTGCCGTCCTTAGCGATGGCATACTTAGCACTTACGCCCTGATTCTCCTTGAAGGAAACTCCGCCTACAGCATCCTTGTTAGGTGTACCTACCAGGAAGCCGCCTTCCAAGTCTACCCAAGCTGGAGTATTGGTAACAGCAAAACGGTAGTTTGACTTTACGGTAAACTTGGTGTATACATTGTAACCTACAGTGATACCTGTCTCGGTGATATCATTGCCAGCCGCATCGAATACCTGCAACTTATAGCCGGCAGCCGAACGCTTAACCTCAGCTATGGCAACCTTCTGACCACTCATATTCAGGAAGAGCTGAGCCACGCTCATATCCTTGCTGGCATCATCATCAGTAATCTTAACCTTGATGGTCTGCTTGCCTGCAGTACCATTGAGTACGAAGGCGTCTGTTTTCTCGCCCTGCACCAGTTTACACCAGATTTTGTCTGAAGAAAGGCTCCAGCTCTCGTTAGCTTCGAAAGTAAACTCTTTCACTTCGCCAGCTTCACCGGCGATAGGCTGTACCTGTGGGAATACAGGAGTTACGGCATCGTCATCGCTGGAACAAGCTGTGAACAGAGTCACTGATACCAGCGCCATCAATACGAGCCAATATTTTGAAATCAATGTTTTCATTTTCTTTTTATTCTACGATTAATATCCTTGTTCTTTCAATTTCTCTGCCTCTGCATCGTCGATCCATTCAAATACGGTGATAAAGGTACCTACATTACCGAATAATGAACCATCCTTGTTGTTTACACTCATAACAACATACTGCAATACATAGTTCTGGCAGGTGTTATAATAAGAGGTATAGAGAGAAGGCTGGCTGATGCGCAACTTGCCGTCTCCATAGATGGTACCGAACGCCTCGCCGGTCTCACCGGCTATCTGGTCGTCCATCTCTACCTTTGGCTCAAGCATGTTCTTGGTATTGAACTTCAACTTCAGGTTGTAGCCCTTATAGTAAACATCCTTCAGCAGAACGGTATTCTCCTCACCTTCCACCACCTCGGTCTTGATCAGACGGTTGTTTACGTTGTTCAGATACTTGCTGTAGAAGGTAGATGTTACCATGCACCAGCCAGAGAAGTTGTGGATATCGAAAGGACAAGACTTCTGCATTACCACGTGGGCATAGTCCTTATAGAGATCTGTCCAGTTATACTTCTCCGGAATCACCAGTTTCAGGGTGAAGCCGAGCGAATCGGTCTTGCCGATGTTATCATAGATACCCTGAACCTTCACATTTCCTACCATCTCGCCCGCCTTGATTGTAACGGTGTTGTTGAGGATGCGGTAATGCTTACCCTCGATGGCATTGCTCTGCTTGTCTACTACCTCCACGCCGAAGGTGCGGTCGTAGTCAGCTTTTTCGGTTGCAGATACAGGCACATTGAAAACCTCATTGCTTTCCTGTACAGCATACTGATAGAGCGTATCAGAGAACATGATATGACTTGGACCAGCATAAGTGGTATAATCCTGTGAACAACTCACAAGAGCGATGAGTGCAGCTACGGCTGCCAAACATCCCATCATTATTTTCTTCATGATCGTCTCCTTATTTTATTTGTTACTTTCATTAGGCTGAATCTCAGAACCTGGTGCCTCAAGCTCATGCTGAGGAATTGGCCAGACAAAGAGAGGGTCATCCTTTTCAACCTTCAGACTGCTCTGCACGAAGTTGGCAGCAGGCTGGTCGGCAGCCTTACGCTCAAATCCCTTGTGCCAGCGCTTGAGGTCGTTCAGACGGAAGCCTTCCATATAGAGTTCCTTCACGCGCTCTGCCTCGATTATCTTCATGGCGTTGCTCTCGCTCATCGAGGTGTTACCACCATAAGATGAGTAGCGGGCTGTACGCAAGGTAGAGATGTCCTTACCTGCCTTACTATAGTCCCCCTTCATGGCGTAAGCCTCAGCACGTATCAGATACTGCTCTGACAGACGGAATACCATTGGCTGATGAACATGCAGGATATTGTTGTTCAGGAATTCTGCATCGCCGAAATACTTGCTCAGCAAAGGCCACTGCAAACCGTGCTCATAACCTGTTACACGGGTTGTGAAGATGGCTGCAGCACGGAGGTCATTGCTGTCGAATGAGTTGATGACCCATGTCTCAGGCACATAGTCAGGGCGATAAGTTACGAAGTTGTAGTTATCGAAGATGGTACCCAGTGCACCGCCATAGCTGTTCACGGTGAAGCCTACCTTCCAGATAGCCTCACGCGAATCACCATAGGTCCAGATATACTTATAATCGTTCACCTGGTTTGAATAGGTGTTGGAAGAAGCCTTCTCCAATGTATAATACTTACTGCCGATTACCTTAGATGCATACTTGATGGCATCATCATACTTATGCATATATAAGGATACGCGCGCACGCAAGGCATGACAGGTATACTCGTTGAAGTAAATCTCGTTGTAGAGACTTCCTGTGAAGTCTTCGTCTACCTTCAGATACCCAGTAGCCTTGTCAAGGTCTCTCAATACGAATTCGTATGATTCCTTCAGACTGGCTCTCTTCTGTGGCTCATTGCCGTAATAGTGCTCTGTGAGTACCACGCCGAGTTCCTTCTCTGCCTGCTCATCGCTATCGTAAGCCTTGCAGAAACACTTGATCAACTCTGAGTAAGCCAGGGCACGAGCGAAATAAGCCTCGCCCTCACACTGCTCCAACTTGTCGAGCTCCTTATCACTGTTGGTGTTTGCCTTTACCTTATCTACATTGTCGAGCAGGAAGTTGGCATTGTTGATAACACCATAAAGGTCGGCATATACCGCCTCGATGTCGGTGTTGGTAGCCTTGATATCTTTCCAACGGTAGATATCGCCATAGGCATTAGAGTAGCCCTTCACGCAGTACACGAAGTCTGCCTGCAGATCTGGCAGGATTGTCAGATTGCCCGAATAGAGGGCGCTGCTCTTGAAACTGTCGTAGATACCGTACACCAGCTTGTCTATGTCGCCCACCGTGTTGATAGCCTGGTCCATGCGGATAGAATCCTCTGGATACTTATCAAGACAGGAAGACATCGAGAGGGCTAGGATTCCCGACAGGATGTATGTCTTTATATTTTTGATATTCATTTTTTTCTCCTTTCTTGGTTAGAATTGCAATTCAACACCCAGAGTAAACTGGCGTGATGCCGGATACTGTGCCTGGTAAATATTGGATGAAACCTCAGGATCCAGACCGTTGAAACCGGTTACGGTGAAGAGGTTCTGTGCCTGACCGTAGATTCTGACCATAGAGAAGAAGTTGGTCTTGCGCAACAGACTCTGTGGCAATGAATAGGACAGACTGAGATTCTTCAGACGGAGGAACGATGCATTCTCCAAGAAGCGGTCGTCGAGCTGGGTTACCTCGCCCCAACGTGGGATGTCGGTAATATCGCCTGGCTGCTTCCAGCGGTCGTACAACAGACGGTTTGACTGGTTGTAAGCAGTACCGAAGGTTACACCGCTCTCCTCGAAGTAACGGTCGTTGTTAATCACGTAGCGTGTACCGATCCAGCTGAACTGGGCAGAAAGCTGCAAGCCCTTCCAACGGAAGCTTGTACCGAAACCGCCCATCCAAGGTGCATCATAGGTCTTGCCTGTCATCACCTTGTCGCTCTCACGGAACTCGTTGGTCACGTTGCCATCCTTATCATACCAGAGCTGCTCACCATTCGCTGGATTCACACCGGCATAACGGTTCAGGAAGAACTCGCTTACTGAGTGACCTACCACATACTTCAAACCGGTGGTTGAGTTTACATACTCGGTTACACCGTTATAGAGTTCCTTCAATCGGTTCTGGTTGTAAGATACGTTGGCACTTACATTCCAGGTAAAGTCGCGTGTGCGGATAACATCACCGTCAGCACTCAGCTCGATACCCTTGTTAGCCATCACACCTACGTTCTTCCAGCGATAGCCCTCGCCGGTTACGGTATAAGACTCAGGAACGCGCATCAGCATATTAGAGGTACGCTTGTAGTAAGCCTCGAAGCTGAAGTTGATTCTGTCGAGGAAGCCCAAACGGAGGGCGAAGTTGTTTGCCCATGTTGACTCCCAACCCAATTCCTCGTTACCACTCTGTGATGGAGAGAAACCGGCAGTATTATCGTAGTTGGCACCACCCGATACCAGAGCCAGATGATAATAGTTAGGAATCTCAGAATTACCCGATGTACCGGTACTTACGGCAATCTGGGCTGTGCTGAGCCACTTCATATCCTTCAGCCAGTCGGTTGACTTCACGTTATACATGAAACCGAGCGACCAGAATGTACCCCAGCGATGATCCTTACCGAAACGTGAAGAAGCATCGGTACGCAGAGAGAAGTCGGCATAGTAGAGCTCCTTATAGTTATACTCGCCACGCATGAAGAATGACAGGTAAGAGTAGTCAGAAGATGAATCTGCCCAGCGGCTGGCACGTGTACCAGATGATACGTTGGTCAGGAGATCGCTGGTCTGACCCTTGGAATATACCTGGAAACCCTCTGAGTGGAAATTGACAGCCTCCTGACCCAGCATCACGTTGAACGAATGGATATCGTTCAGGGTGAAACGGTAGTTAGCCGTAGTAGTCTCTGTCAGGTTGATGGCATCGCTGCTCTGGCGTGCCGCAGTACCCTGTCCGTTATTTGAAGAGAGACTTGGGAACGACTGGAGGAACGCTGTAGAATGGGTGAAATCGGCACCGAACTGAGTACGGATAGTCAGATTCTCTATCGGATAGATTTCAGCATACATGGTAGAGAGCACCTTATATTTCTTGTTCTTGATAGGATTCAAGCCCATGTAAACGATAGGGTTCTCGCTGGTTCCAGCCCAGTTGCCTGCTGAAAGTGAAGCCAGACTGCCATCCTTGGCATAAGGATTCCAGTAAGGCTGCATGAATCGGCATGCTGAGATAGGAGTAACGGTAGTATAGCTACCGTCGTCAGCCTGCTGAGCCTCTTCATAGGCAGCCATGGTGTTGGTACCTACCTTCAACCACTTGCCAGCCTTTACATCAGCATTGGTGCGGATGTTGTAACGGCGGAAGGTTGAATTCTGTGCGATACCATCCTGATCGTAGAAACCACCAGAAACATAGTAGTTCAAGCGGTCGGTAGCACGGTTGATAGAGAGTTCGTAGCTCTGCAGCGGAGCGCGGTCGTTGAACACCTCGTCCAGCCAGTTTACGTTTACTCTTGAAAGGAGATTGTAATCCTTACCTGTATCCAGACCTACTTCTTTCTCAAACTGGATACGCTCGTCGGTATTCATCATTTTCCAGTTGGTCTGTGCCAACTCAGAGAAACCATACTGTGCACGGAGCGTAATCTTCGCCTTGTCCATTGACAAGCCTCGCTTGGAAGTGATGACAACCACACCATTGGCAGCACGTGCACCATAGATTGAGGTAGAAGAGGCATCCTTCAATACAGAGATACTTTCGATATCGTTAGGACTCAAGGTATTGAAATCAGAACTTGAGATTGGCACGCCGTCGAGGATAAAGAGTGGCGACTTGCCGGAGTTGATAGAGTTGGTACCACGGATCTGGAAGGTAGCCGCCTTGCTAGGTTCACCCGAAGAAGAGATGACCTGCAAACCAGTACTCTGTCCCTGCAAAGCTTGGTCGAAGCTTGCCGCCGGCACATTTTCTATCTTTTCAGACTTTACGGCAGACACGGAACCCGCAATGGTTCCCTTCTTTCTCACGCCATACGCCACCACAACCACTTCATCCATCATCTTGGAATCCGAAGCAAGGGTGATGTTGAGCGTATTAGTCTGCGCTTTCACAACGTGCTTCTGCGTAACGCAACCCACATAAGAGTAGGCAAGCGTAGCCTTCGAAGCACCCTTAATTTCGATGGTATAGTTACCGTCAATATCGGTCACTACGCCATTTGATGTTCCCTCTTGCATAATGGTCACACCAATCATCGGTTCGTTGTCTTCAGCAGACACGACTGTACCCTTGACGCTGAAACTCTGCGCCAAGACCGATTGGATAGACAACAATACAAGTGAGACAAGTAAAAGAGTTAATCTTCTCATCCTTGTTTGTTTCAAGTTTATTAATTAATAATTATCATTTTTTCTCATTTTTTTCTCGTTTGGTAAAAGCCGAAAGCACTCAGGGCAACACTTCGCCCCTCCATTTATACATTCTTTCACTAAAATGCACGCATGGAAATACCTATTTAACTTAAATCGGTGCAAAATTACGAATATTTTCTTATTTGCCCAAGATAATCGCTTAAAATTTAAATAATTAACACGAAATATCTATCTTTTTTAGCATATTTGCTCATAAATTTAGTTAATTGTTGGTTTTTTGTCACATCCGATTACAGTTTGCAAAAACAAGTTCAATACACACTTTTTTTTGTTTCTATGCAGCCGTTTTCATAATGCTGAAATTACGTCCCGACGTATCTTGTACTACGTCCGGACGTATCTTTTGCTGCGTCGGGACGTAGCAAATGCTACATCGGGACGCATTTTTTACTGCATCGGAACGTATTTTTCTTCCTTTGTTGCCAAGTAAAATTGCAAAAAACGATTGAAAAAGCCTAATATTGAACCGAAAAATCAGCGTTTTTGCTCAATATCATCTTAGTTTTCACCCCAAAATCCATCTAAAACACCGATATTTTGCTGGTTTTAGGCAAAATGTGGCAACAGGTGGCAATAAGGTGACAACAGAAACACCCCTTATTGCCACTCGTTATTCGCTTATAATCAAAGAGTTAAGTATAAGTGTGGCAGATGTGGTATTAAGTTAGAGAAAATATACACATGTAATACAACTGAATACTGATATAGTTCAGTCAGCTAACATAAGTGGTTCTGTCTGCTGACGCAAGTAGCTCAATCAGCTGAATCAAGTAGCTCCGTCAGCTGACGCAGATATCTCGACAAGCCGAAGGATACGTCTCCATTAGCCTACGGAGTCGTATCCGTAACCCAACGGAGTCGTATCCGTAACCCCACACAGCCATATTCTTAACCCCACACAGCCATATCTATAGGCAAACGGAAGCACATCATTTATTTACCTCTTCACCTTCATGTATTCCGTAGGAGTCATGCCATACTCCTTGGAGAAGCATTTGGAGAAATAACTGCTGTTGGAAAAACCAACGGTATACATCACCTCGGAAACACTGAACTTGCCCTGGCTCAGGAGCTCGGCAGCACGGTTCATACGCATCTCACGGATATACTCTACAGGCGTACGGCCCGTTATCGCCTTCATCTTGCGATACAGCTGTTTGCCACCTATGCCTATCACATCCTGCAACATCGAAACATTGAAGTCAGAATCGATCATGTGCTTCTCTATCGCTTCATTGATCTCTTCGAGCAGACGCTTGTCTGACACATCCAACTCGCTGACATCTACTTCCTTCTTTTCCTCTTCAGAAGATTCAGAGCGTGCAGGAACTGGTTCTGAGGATGATGACTCAGGCTCAGATTCAGGCGAAGCGGATAAGCCAGTAGCAACAGCTGATGGCTCCTCTGGCATCTTCACATTCAGGTAGCGGACCATCAGAGCTGTCACCTCATCAAATGAACGATGAGCTACGGCAGCCTTCAAATCTTCCGTCAGACGGTTGAAGAAGTCAATACGCATCTGTACCTGCTCCAACACCTCAGCCTTCTGCTTCTGGGCATCAGCCAGTTCCTTGCGCAGAAAATACCAGCTTACCAGCCATGCCACAAACACGATGAGTGCCGTGATATAGAAGAGCTTGCACCAGAAGGAGAGATACCAAGGCGGCAGGACGGAGATGTCGAGCGAATAAACCTCGGCAGCTATCTTGCCTTCACCATCCACGGCATGAACCGTAAGATGATAATCGCCATACGACAAACCATTGTAGGTGATATCGATATTGCCTGAGTTCAGATAATGCCAGTCGTGGTCGCTGCCTTCGAGTTTGTAAGCATAAACGGCTGAAGGATGATCAGCAAAAGGAAGGTCGGTGAGCTGCAGGGTGAAGTTATTCTCATCACTCTTCAGTTTCAGGATTTCTCCACGCTCCTCACAAGCCTGTCCGTTTACGATGATTCCTGCCAGCATCAGGCGGGTAAACAGCTTAGGCTTCTGTGCTACATCGGAACTGATTGCTACATAGCCGTCATTACCGCCCATCATTACCTCATGAGTCTGTCTGCTGTAACAGATGTTGAGCGGCACAACAGAAGGAATCATGAAGCGCTGGCTCTCGCCCTCAGGATTGATTACGCAGCATTCATTGCCCGATACCACCCATATCTTGCCTTCCACATCGCACATGGTACTTACCTTGCCACCAATCTGCCATGTCTTGGAAGAAAAGCTGTTACCCAGCACAGTACCGGCTACATAATAACAGGTTACCGAATTGTTATCACCCATCCAGATATTGCCCTTGCTGTCTGCCATCAGATAGTTGACAACATCTGAGTTAGCTACCTGCACCACCTTCATATCGTTCGGATTGATGCAGTCGAGACGGGTATAGGTAGAAACCCAAATCCTACCCTTTCCATCCATCACCATCTGACCTACATGCAGACCAGAGAGCGCATTCTTTCCCTTGTCCGAGTAATGCCAGTCGGCTATGGTCTTGCCGCTCAGAAGAGCCGCCTTATCCATCACGAAGACACCGCCCTGATAAGAACCCATCCATATTCTGCCCTTCTTGTCCTGGAGAATATCGTAAGCCCAGGCAGTAGAATACTTGCCACTCTTATCGTAGACGATGAAGTTGCGCATCTGACGGGAACTGCGGTCATAGAAGTTGATGCCATGGTCGGTACAGATCCATACATCGCCGTCATGGTCTTCATAAATCTTGCGTACACGGTTATGACTCAGCGGGAAGGCAGAGCTGTTCTGCTTGTACCATGCCACATTCTGATAGCCTTCAGCATTCCGGGTGAAATGAATCAGACCGTTGGTACCGCCCATCCACCATTCGCCGTTACGGGTCTGGAGCATGGCATGGAGACAGTTGCCCTCACCCGACATCGTAATCTTATCGAGCGATACATAGCGGTAATAGGTATGGGTAGTGAGACGGGAGAGTCCATTGTCAGTACCCACCCATACATTCTGCCATTTATCTACAAAGCAAGCCCAGACGATGTTGTTAGGAATAGAAGTATCATCGCGGGAATCGTGGATATAATGGGTGATGGCATTGGAGAGTGCCATCTGATAGAGTCCGTTATCTGTTCCGATATAGAGATTGCCGGCAGCATCTGTAGAAAGACATTTGATGGAATTGCCGTTCAGAGCTGGAATCTGTGAGAAGTTCCTGAGTTGCAGATCGGCACAATAGAGAGCGCCCTCGGTACCAATCCAGTAGCATCGGCGCTTGGCATCATAGGCGAGCGCATTGACCAGCGGCTGTTCTCCGGCACGGAGCGGAATCAGTCTGCTGCCGAGATGCAGACCAGCGAGCGAACCTACGAGCAAGCCTCGCGGAGTAGAGAGCAAGGCATAGACATCGCCACCGAAGTCAGTCTTACCACCCTTGATATCGAGCACACGGAGTTCCTTCAGCTGCTTGCGCTTCGCCTTATCGGCAAAAGCCTTCATGGCTGGTGTTTCGGCATATTGATAAGATTGCGTATCGAATTTCAGGATGCCGTTGCCAGTAGCCAGATAGAGCATCCTGCCCTCGAAACCGAGCGCATTGACACGCGTATTGCTGAATGTATGTTCCTGAAAATGGCGGTAGCCATGATAACCATCATAGCTGTAAAGACCGTTGTCGGTTCCGAGCCATATCATTCCATCACTGTTCTGGGTAATGGCACAAACTGTCTGAGCACCTTCAAGGGAGGTGTTTACGAAACGCTGCGCATGGATGGCGAGCGAAACAAAGAGCATAGCAATTGCCATGCTGATGCGAGATATAGGTTCTTTTGACTTTTTCATGTGTGCAAATTTACACAATATTCATGATAACGCCAAAAAATATCGGAGAAAATTTATAAAAAAAAGAAGAGGGAGTGTCATAAGTATCATGCCAAGAGTATAAATAAGGCACGGATTACGAGTGTAATCCGTGCCTATCATCTTATATTGCCTGGAGCGTAATCGACTGTTCGATATTTCGCTTGCTGTCTTTTACCTTCAGGATGATGTCGCCCTTCTGCTTGCTACTCTGTACGATGACAACGAGTTTGCCGGAGAAGAGTTTCATCTGAGGCTGGGTGAACGGTTCGAGCGATGTGGCATCGCCATTGCAGGCTGCCTTGAAAGTGCCGGCACCACTCACCTCGAAGGTCAGTTCGTCATCGGCAAGCGGACATTCATTGCCGTCCTTATCCTGCAGACTCACGGTGATGAAAGCAAGGTCGTTGCCATCGGCATTCAGAAGCACATTGTGCTCATCGGTACAGCCTTCTACCATGCAGGCAATAGGCTCATGATCAGGAGTTTCTACACTGAACTTCATCTGTGCAGGCTCGCCGGCAGTACGCTTCACGTCCTCACCTATCTTATCGCCATACTGGTTGTAGGTAACCACGCGAATCTCACCCGGTTCATACTTCACGTTGTTCCAGCGGAGGCGATAGCGGTCCAGACGGCTTGACTTGTCCTTGCGAACTCTGCCCTGGCTCTTGCCGTTTACAAAAAGCTCGCCTTCCACACCATCGGTGTAGCAATATACAGGGGTAACCTGTCCTTCCCTGCCCTTCCAGTTCCAGTGAGGGAGAAGATGGGTGGTATGCTGCTGCTCGTTCCAGCGGGCACGATACATATAGTAGCGGTCCTTTGGAAGTCCGGCAAGGTCGCAGATGCCGAAGTAGCTGCTACGGCTTGGCCAGTAGGTATCGTAAGGAGTCGGCTCGCCCAGATAGTCGTAACCGGTCCATACAAACTCACCGATTACCCAACTGTAGTCATCCTGCATCTTCCAGTCATCATCCGGAAGATTACTCCAGGAACAATATTCGGTGTCATAGCTTGAGCACTGACCATCAGGATAGGTAGCCTTATCACTTACCACTACTGGGAACTTGTATACGCCACGGGAGCTGACCGTAGAGGCGGTTTCAGAACCGAGGAGGAAGCCCTGAGGCAACTGCTCTATATTCTTAAAATATTTATGTACGCGATAATTGAAGCCCGGTACATCCATTACCTGGGCAAATCCGCTCTTCAAGGCATCCTCAGCCTTGTCCATACCCTGGGTAACAGGACGGGAAGGGTCGTACTGATGACAGATATCCTGCAGATGCTTGGCTATCTCCATACCCTCCTTGCTCCACTGTTCAGGAATCTCGTTACCGATGCTCCACATCACGATGCTAGGATGGTTGCGGTGGTGCTTTACCAGATTTGTGATATCTTTATCGCTCCACTCCTTGAAGAACTTGGCATAGCCATTCTTGCATTTAGGATAAATCCACATATCGAAACTCTCTGCCATTACCATCATACCAAGGGAATCGCAGAGTTCCATCTGCATGGTAGAAGGCATGTTGTGGGCAGTACGGATGGCGTCGCAACCCATCTGCTTCATCATCTTGATCTGGCGGATGAGGGCAGCCTTGTTCTCTGCTGCGCCCAATGGACCGAGGTCGTGGTGCAGACAGACACCCTTCAGTTTGCGGGTGATGCCATTGAGCTGGAAACCATTATTCTTGGATACGGCAATGGTGCGGATACCGGTCTTCAGGGTCTGCACATCAGCCACCTTCTTTCCTTCATATCGGGTAAGCTTTACCTGATAGAGGTAAGGAGATTCCGGAGACCAGAGCTGAGGATTCGCCACCTTCAGAGTAGTCTTGATTTCAGGATTGGCACCTGTGACGATCTGCTCGGCAACCTTCTTGCCAGCCTCATCCAACAGGGCGATGACGGTCTTGCCCGACTTACCAGTCTTTCCTTCAAGCAGCGCATTTACTTCTACTTCAGCTTCCTGCTTATCAGCTTTCAGGGTACGCACGAAGGTATCCCAGGTAGAGAAGTTCTCGTTGCCATAGAGTTCTACGGAAACCGGACGGTAAAGACCGCCTCCCGGATACCATCGGCTGCTCTCCTCTACATTATTAAGATGTACCTCGATGAGATTACTCTTACCAAACTGGATGAAAGGTGTGATGTCGATGCGGAAGGCATTGTAGCCGTAAGCCCATCTGCCTGCCTCCTTGCCATTGACGCTGACAACAGGCTGGCTCATGGCACCGTCGAAGACGAGTACGGCACGCTTATAGCCCTTAGGGGCCGTCCAGTTCATCTTATACATACCCTCACCTATCCAAGGCAGCGCACCAGAACGTCCCGACTTCTCGGTCTTTTCGGTTTCGCCATTCTGCTCGATGGCCACCATCTGCAGGTCCCATTTCTTATCAAAAGGTCCCGAGATAGCCCAATCGTGCGGAACAGCTACCTGCTGCCACGCCTTGCCATCACGGGAGAAGTCCCATGAAGGCAGGTTTATTATTTTTCGGCTCTGCGCCTGGCACAGCGTAGTGAGTGCCAGGGCAAGAGTCATGAAAGTAATGCTTCTCTTGATCATATTGCTATTTAATATTTTTATATGCATCAAATACGGCAGTTGGTTTGCCGCTGTTGTCGAACGCTCCCTTGGTATATGCAGACCAACCCAGAGTGATATAGTTGGCTGGCTTCCAGTTGTTGTAAACTTCTGGTTCCCAATAGAAGACACCTTCGCAGGTAGAAATCTTCTTACAGCCATCCACCATCTTCTTCATCAATGGCGCAGCCTGGTCAGAGCCCCACCACATACCGATTTCAGAGATGATGACGTCCTTGCCATACATGGAAGAAAGAGTCTGGATGTTAGAGAGACAACTCTCTGCATAACTCTGCCAGTTATCATCTTCCGGATAAAGAGACAGTCCGATGACATCCCATTTTCCACCATTTTCCTTCAGCTTATCGTAGAGCCAGGTAAGACCACCGAGGTCCTGTCCTTGATCTACATGCACGATGACCTTTGCATTAGGATAAACTTCCTTTACAGCATCATATCCGACGTTGATATAAGCAGCAAAGTTGGCTGCATTCTTAGATACCTGACCGGTTACAGCCTCATCGCTATTCCAGAGCATACCGTCGCGGGTTTCATTACCCACCTGTACCCACTCTACGTTGGTTACACCTCTATCCTTCAAGGCTTTCAACACATCCTTGGTATGATCAGCCACAGCCTGTTTCATCTGTTCGGCAGTATAGCCCTGCCATGCAGCAGGAACTTTCTGGTTGCCCGGGTCAGCCCAGGTATCAGAATAGTGGAAGTCAATCATCAGACGGAAGCCGAGCTGCTGAGCTCGCCAAGCCTTGGCGATGACATCATCCTTGCCACACCAGCCACCTTCCGGATTTACCCAGACACGCAGACGGATGGAATTGGTTCCCTCTTCGCGGAGGAGCTTCATGCATTCTGTAGCCTTGCCATTCTGATTATAGAATTTCACACCATCCTTCTCCATTTCTGTGAGCCAACTTACATCGGCGCCCTTGGCGAAGCCACTCATATCGTATATCTTCTCCTTTTCAGAAGTGGTATTATCATCATTGCTGCAACTCGTGCCCGTGATAGAAAACAAGAGTGCTGAAGCCAGCAATATGGCTTTTCCAAATATATTCTTCATTGCTATTTTTCTTATTAATTATTCATACTTCCATGTCATGGTGTTGAGGTCAACTGTAATCGTTGCCGATTCCATGCTTTTAGCATCATCATTAAACCAGATGTCCCAACCTTGGCGATTGCTATCATCTTCCTCCTTATAAAGAGAGAATTGGCTGTTAGGAACAGAACCATAACATACTCGTTTGTCATCTATATCATCTCCTATAAAATAGAAACGCATATCATATAGATTCGACAAATCGTAGGTACATGTATATACGCCTTCACTCACCTTGGTAAAGGTTGCATACAAAGTACTGCCATCTTTCGAGAACATACCGATAGTATTACTGATGGTTGGTTTCGGAGTTGTCTGATCTCCCGATACGATAGAATAAGTCAAATCACTCTTATCTCCAACCTTCACGGTTATGGTATAAGTACCCGCCGTAGGTATATTCACGCTACCAGCGTTCTCTGAATCTGTCATCTTGCCATCAGCCAAAGTATAGTTCAATGTCTTCTCAACGGCTGCAGCATCTTCTGTACCAGTAGCCTTGCTGTACTCTGCACCTGTAGCTACAATGCTGACTGGAGTATTATCGGCTGTGGTTGTAATCACCTTGGTCCAAGCATAGTTAGGAGCATCATAGGTCATATCTTCACCATTCAACTGCATCGACTTGATGTAAGTTGGCTTAAGTTCCTTAGCTTTTGTATCAAGAACTGTATAATAAATACCTGTCTGACCTGGGAACCAGATGTTCCATGCAGACTCAGTATTATCCATTTCGTACACATGACCATCTTGTCCTACATTACCCCAAATGGTACCATCATTTTCCTTACCCCAGATATGGAACCAAGAAGAGGCATTCATATAGCCAGAATAAACTCCATCAGAATTAGGAGAATAGAGTTTTGTCAGAACTTGTTCCTTATTCTCATTCAGGATATTGATGTAGCTCATATCAATGAGGTATGGAGTAACCTTTACCTGGCAGACATTGCTGTAAGCGGCATCAAGATTGGCACCCATCTGACTCTTGATACGGAAATAAAGAGGTGAACTCACATCAGGAGACAAGCCGAGATCCTTGGCTGCAGCATTGAGGTCTGCACCGGTGAAAGCCTTGGAAAGGTCGGTTACGGTGTATTCCTTTTCTGAAGTAAAGTTCTCTGAGGCTGATACCTGCAGATAAGTTTTCAGCACTCCACTGCCCGCAGGCTTGGTTTCATCGCTCGAAAGCAAGGTAGGATTCTGCCAAGCTAACGAGAGGACAACGTCCTTACTGTTATCTACAGACAGCTTCACATCGGATGCCGATGCCATCAGATCGGATGCCTTGAAGCCATCCAGATATATCTTGTCGCCACTCTCGTCGCAACTCACCAGGGCGGTGAGTGCGCAGAGAAGCATCATCAGGTTTCTAAATATCTTTTTCATTCTTTTATCCTATTAATAGTTGTCGTTATGAAGATTTGGATTGGCGGTAAGCTCGGTGTTAGGGATTGGATAGATGTTGTACTTGCTATCCACTGCCTGTCCGTCGTGAGTTCCACCCTTCCACTGCCAGATGTACTTGTTGGTTGTGAACTGACCATAGCGAATCAGGTCGGTACGGCGATAACCTTCATGATAAAGCTCACGGGCACGCTCATCGAGGATGAACTGGAGGAAGGCTTCTTTTGATGAGAAGTTCTCTTTCCATACTTGTCCTCTAGGATTTCCATTTTCATCTTTTCCATATGCACGCTCGCGGAGAAGGTTAATCCAATAGATAGCGCCCTTCTTACGGCTTTCAATTACAGTTTGATCGTTAATATTGATACCTCCATTCCAAGGATCCCAATCCAGTGGTTTATCATTAGCATCTTTACAACGAACCACGCACTCGGCATACATCAGATAGACATCTGCCAAACGGAAGAGAGGGAAATCGGTTTCTACACCTGCATCGGCAGTATTAGATGCTGCAGTAATGCCATCATCCTTCAGGTTGCTCCACTTCTCAGAAAGATAACCGGCGGTTTCTGTAGTCATGCTGGAAATATCCTTGCTCTGACCATTGGTGAAGAACTTGCAACGCTTGTCACCGTCGTCGCCGCCATCAATATCGGTCTGGGTAAACTTATCCACGAACTCAGGACGAAGACGGAATTCACTCCAACCGGCAGTTACACCATAATCGGCTACATTCTGGTTAGCATTCGACAGACTCACCTGTCCGCAAACCAGATAGGTAGAAGAACCCCAGCTTACAATATGCTCAGCACTTACCGGCAAGGCGAAGATAATCTCGTTGGTACGTTTGTCGTTATCAGCATTGAAGAGCTTGCTGTAATCAGACTCCAAAGAGTAGCCCATATCCATCACCTTCTCACAAGCCTCCTTGCACTCAGCATATTTGTCAACGCCAGTATAAACCTCGCTGTTCAGATAAAGCTTGGCAAGCAAGGTATAGGCAGCACCCTGAGAAGCCTGACCGTAAGGACAGGTAGAAGCAGGAAGCATATCACCTACACAATCCTTCAACTCGCTCTCAATATAATCGAATGTCTGCTGAGGAGTATAACGAGGAGGAATGTAGCTGCCAACAGGGTCATTCTCTGTCACCATCGGAATGTTGCGATAGAAATCGAGGGCATGGTAATAGAACAGAGCGCGCATAAAACGGACTTCTGCCTTATACTCCTTCATCTTCTCAGCATCAGCACCCGAGAAATTGGCACTGTTGGCATTGCGCAGGAACTCGTTGCAGAGGGCGATGTTGTAGTAGATACGATAATACATATCTGATACCCACGCATCGTTGGCATCCCAGGAAAGATAAGTAAGCCCCGTAGTCTGCTCACCAGTCAGCCAGGTAGAGGCAAATTCATCGGTACCACACTCCTGCATATTGATAAACATACGCATGTAGTCGAAACCTGCTCCTTTGTTCAATACGGATTCCATATCCTTATTATCGCCGCCCTTGCCCTGACCACTGGTCACCATGGCAGCATAAATCTTACCCAGCACAGCCTCATAATTGGCAAGCGAGGTATAAACATCCTTAGAGGTTGTCTCTGTATGAGGATATTGGTCGAGATCGGAAACACAGCTGGTTGTGCCTGTCAGCACCGCTGTTCCCATCATCATACTATATAATATATTCTTAAGTTTCATTGTTATCTGTTTTGATTGTTAGAACTGAAGTCCGAGGCTTACTGAGTAAGTGCGAGGACGTGGATAGAATGAGTTGTCCATTCCGTTTGGCACCTCAGGGTCTGTACCTGAGTAACCGGTGATGGTGAATACATTCTGTACCATCGCAGATACGGTAAGTGAAGCCCACTTGTTGATCTTACCTACGTTGTAACTCAAACTCAGGTTGTCGAGTTTCAGGAACGAAGCATTCTCTACATAGTAATCTGAGAGATACTGACGGGTCTTGAAACCTGTCTTCAGGAAACTGGTGTTGAGATTATTGAGCTGTGAGTTGTTGTAGCTTACTGTCTCAAAAGCACCTGTACTCATACCCATACCGTTGTATACATAGTTGTCGATGTTGGCACGGAAACTCATACCGAGTGTCAGCTGCTTGTATCTCAATGATGTACTCAATCCCATGATGTACTTAGGGGCTGGAGAATGATAGCGGTAGAGATCAGACTCATTGATTTCGCCATCGTTGTTGAGATCAGCATAAGCACCCTCGATTGGCTTGCCTGTCTTAGAGTCGTAGAGCTGATGATATACATAGAACATGTATGGCTCATATCCCTCTGAGAGTACCTGAAACTGGTAAGCATCGATAGATGGACCTACCTTCACGTTGGTCTGGCTTCCACCCTTTGTGAGTGAGAGGTTCTTCACCTTCATGTCCTGCCAGGTGAAGTTGTAGCTCAGATTCCACTCCCAGTCCTTGGTTTGGATAGGGGTTGCATTCAGAGAAACCTCAATACCCTTGCTGTCCACATTACCTACGTTGGTAAGGATAGTCTTTGAGAAGTTGGTACCAGCTGCTGTTGGTACAGATGCCAACAGGTCCTTGGTCTTACGGGTATAGAAATCGATGGCACCACCGATACGACCATCCAGGAATCCGAAATCGAGACCGAAGTTCCAGGAGGTTGTAGTCTCCCACTTTAAGTCTGATACGTATGCCTCAGGACGGTAAGTATTGATATACTGTCCGTTGATGAATGCTTCGGCACCTGTCACGCTGTAGGTATAAACCGGCAGATAGTTGTAGTTGCCGATACCTTCCTGCTGACCGGTAACACCATAGCTGGCACGGAGTTTCAAGTTAGAAAGTACCTTCTGGTTCTTCAACCAAGGCTCTTCTGTCAAAGTCCAGCCCAAAGCAACAGATGGGAAAGTACCCCAACGGGTATCCTTAGAGAAACGGGAAGATGCGTCTCGACGAACGGTTGCCGTCAGGAGATACTTTCCATCGAATGAATAGTTGATACGTCCGTAATATGACAACATTACATGACGGTAATCTGATGCCTTTACGGTTGACAGGTTTGTGCCTGCCGCACTTTTGGTATAATAAAGAGGTGTAGTACTCTTCCAGTACTGGTAGTCGTAACCGGCTGTCAGATCTACATTACTCTTGATATCTTCGAAATACTTTGCATAGTTGGCATAGAGGGTAAGCAAGCGGTTCTCGTTCTTCTGAGGACCATACTTGTAATCGCTACCGCCCAAAGACTCATCCTTGTTGTAGCTCTGTGCTGCGTAGGCAGGAACATAGATGGTTCCGTCGCCCTTGGCATAGTCAGCACCCACGGTAGCATGGAGCTTGAGGTCTGGCAGGAAATGAACCTTGTAATCTACATCCATAGAACCGATGAAGCGGCTTACCTTACTCTTTGAATCATACAGATCAACCAGACCGCGAGGGTTTCTTACACCGGCATTCACTGGAACGCCATCAGCATCGAGTGCCTCATTATAGCCACCATACTTGTCGTTACCGGAATAAACCGGGATGGTTGGGTTGAATGTGGCAGCTGCCCATACGGCACCACCATTATTGAATGAGTTGTTATTGAGCGTTCCCTTGGCATTGATGGTCAACTTCAGGTGATCCTGGAAGAAGCTAGGAGTCAATACCACGTTACCTGTCCAACGCTCTACATTGTCCTTGCGAACCAGACCGCTCTGGTTGTAATAGCCTACAGACACGCGGAATGGCAACCACTTGTCGATGCTGCCGCTCACGCTGAGGTTATTATCTGTACCGAAGGCAGTACGGTAAACCACATCATTCCAGTCGGTATTGGCAGTACCGAGCAATGATTTCTGATTAGCGTCACCAAACTGGTTGATGACATTCACAAATTCATCACGGCTGAGCATATCTACCATCTGCGCACGGGTCTGCAAACTGTTGGTGGTATTGAAGTTCACCTTTACAGCACCCTGCTGTCCCTTCTTGGTAGTAATAATGATGACACCGTTAGATGCACGGGAACCATAGATGGCTGTAGAAGAAGCATCCTTCAATACAGTCATGCTCTCGATATCAGAAGGGTTGATCATGCTGAGGAAGTTGCTGCTGTTACCCGAGATACCCCCCTGCTCCAATGGCACACCATCGAGCACGATAAGAGGGTCGTTGCTGGCATTAAGAGATGCACCACCACGCACACGGATGGTACTACCGGCAGAGGCAGAACCACTGTTGGACATAATCTGTACACCCGAAACCTTACCGTTGATCAACTGTTCTGGAGAAGAAACGAGACCTTTATTAAAGTCCTTCGATTTCACGGTAGCTACGGAACCAGTCAGGTCACTCTTTCTTGCCGTACCATATCCGATGACCACGACATCAGCCAGCGCCTTGCTGTCAGATTCGAGTTTCACCTTCATATTGTCTGAGACAGAAAGTACCTTATCAATATAACCGATATAAGATACCTTGATCTTCTTGGCTGAAGAAGATACCTGAAGACTGAAGTTACCGTCAAAATCAGTAACTGTACCGCCCTTTTCGCCTTCCACCATGACAGTGGCGCCAATCAGAGCCTCACCATTCTGCGCATCAGTCACCTCACCTTTGATGGTTCTTGTCTGCGCCATGAGTTGCAGACATCCGATGACGAACAATGCCACGAGAAGCAAACTTCTCTTTGCTAAATTCTGGATTGCGTTCATTGTTTTACTTTTAGGTTGCGTTTTACGTTTAAATATTACGTTTAAAATTGTTTTCAGTTGCAAAAGTAGAGAAAAAAGAAGAAAACAGCAGATAGATTTAAGACAAAAATAAAGAAAAAACGGACAAAAGCAAATATTTATCTAGCTTTTGTCCGTTTTTTCATTAAAGAGGCAGGAATCTTTAAATCAGTTCTATACCTTTACTCTGTTACAGGTACAAGTTTAATACCGAAGAGGTTGCATGTATCCTGCTTTGTAATAGTATGAGAACCTGCATCCAATGTTACAGTCATTGTCTTAGCTGTTGAATCAATAACTGCATTTACTTCAGCAGGCTTCTTTCCATCAATTTTGGCGTTCGTCTTGGTATCTGCAGAACTGAAATAAAGGGTCATTGTGACTTTCTTATCAACCGTTACTGAGATATTAGTTGCAGACTCCATCTTTACACAAGTAGAATATGAAGTGCCGTCAATAGTAGCAGTTCCCTTATTTGTAGCATAGTTACCTGAAACTGTTACTATGCTACTTGAAGGCTTAGAATCTGTGAATGTTACCAAAACAGTACCCTCGATAGGAGTTATAATACTGCCACCTTCTGTACCACCAGTGCTACCACCTTCGCCAGAACCACCAGTGCTGCCACCTTCAGCAGAACCACCTTCGCCAGAAGCATTGCTCTCACCGAATACCTTAACAACACCAGAAGTATAAGCGTCAAGAATACTTGCCAAAGCAGGCCATGGCTGCTGGTGGCCATTGGTTACTACCGTCTCATCAGGAATAACGAAATCAATGTCACCATGATTCAAACGACCTGCACCATAGAAACCTTCTACGATAGAAGGAACATCTTCTGCCTTATCTGCAGCGTATGCATACATGAGGCTTGGGTTCGTATCGAAATTGTCGTAAGAAGTACCACCAACCAAAGTCTTTACGCTTGCAGGAACCTGCTCACTTGGATGAGAAACCTCGTAGGCATCAAAACTTGTATTGTTTTCTGCGTATGGGATATAGCTGAAGTTTGCTGGCTTGTTGGTAAATACATTGCCGTATGCCTTAATCAAACCACCTTTCTCACCAGAGAAAGTACCATCACCCTTGGCATCAGTACCCTGCAAAGAGCTCATGATAGGACGCTTAACAGCATCAAAGTAGTTAGACTCCATGAATATACTTGAACCACTGGTTGCACCAATACCATAAACATCACAATGCTGATAGTAGTTGTTGTACATGTGAACACTCATGGTACGAACGCGAGCCATACGAGAGTCTGAATGGTCGAACCAGTTGTGATGATAAGTAATCCAGTTTTCACCAGTTTCACTCTTCATACCACACATAGAAGCCTTACCATTATCCCAGAAGCGGTTGTAAGCTACAGTAACATACTTAGAATCGCCCTTGATGTCTACAGTACCGTCACCCTTAGCCTGGTCGGCAGCACTACCCTTTTTACCATAGAAGAGATCCATGTTGTGAATCCATACATGAGAGTTATTGGTATCAAGAGACATGGCATCATCCAGACAACGCATGATAGCAAAGTTACGGAACTCTACACTCTCAGCCTCTCTAAGCAAGAAGCCGAAGCCATATACGGTAGCATCATCACCGACACCTTCGAATGTCATATTCATCATAGCTCCCTTAATCTGCAATCCTTCAGCAGAACTTGAAATGTGATCCAAATCAGAAAGATTTACCTTACCGATGATACGGAAGGCGATAGGAGTAGTATCCTTGCCCTTAGAATAAGCATCAATAATAGACTGAAGACCTGTAATCGTCTCAAGCTTACCCGTATTAACGGTTGTAGAAACGGTCTTAGCTGTCTTGGCTGTAATATACAGAACCTTAGCACCAGCCTTCAAAGTACCATCATTATTATAAGCACCTACACCATCATACTTGAAATGAGCAAAGCCCTCACGGTTGTAGCTCTTTACAACCAAGTTAGAAGCAGTATTGGCACCAGCAATCTCTTTACCGTCAGCATTTACAGGAACAACCTTTACAGAATAAGTGCCTTCCTTCAAACCGAGAACATCAGCACGATAGTAAGATTTATACTGACGAACCAGTTGAGCATCAATCTTCTTGTCATCTACATATACATTATAAGAAGAAGCACCCTCGAATGGAGCCCACTTCAGGTAGGCAGACTCCTGCCAGCCCTTTGCCTCAGTAATCTGAATCACACCTGCAGGATTGTCAATATCACCACTTTCGCCCTGATCGGCCTTCTTAGCAAATCTGATGGCTTGAACTGAAGCATTGTACTCATCATTCTCTGAACCTGATTTAGGTGTGATGATTGCCTTATCACCTTCGAACTTCACACTTGTCAAGTCTGCAGTATTATAATACTTTACATCACCCGACTTGGTGGTAACATACATCTGGTTCACCTTGCTGTTACGAGCCACGGCATGGGTAATCTTAAATGTCGAAGTCTGTGCCAAAGCTGCACTCAAACTCATCAAGAGGAGTGCCAAAGTAAATACCATTTTCTTCATTGTTCAATCCTCCTTTTTTATTTGATAATTACTTTCTTACCATTAATCATATAAACGCCCTTAGATAAGCCCTTAGGGGAAGAACCTACATACTGGCCCTGAAGGTTATAAACCTTACCTTGCAATGCTTTCTTTATATCTTCTATCTGGCTGATGCCGGTAGTTTGATAAGTGAAAGAAAGGGTTACGAGCGACATGTCTGCCTGATTAGATGTATTATCTGAATACTGAAGAACAACATTGTCACCATCGAAGGTAATCTCTGAGACAGTCTTTTCTATGAGCTGACCATCAATCTTAACCGTCTGTTTGCTGCCGGCAAATACTGCCGTAGACAACATTCCAGCCAACAATAATAAATAAGCTTTTTTCATTTTAATGAATGTTTGCTAGATTAATTTTTTGGTTTGTTTTTGAATTTTACAATGCAAAAGTAGTGAAAAAATATCTATTCTAAAACATCCTGGCACATTTTTCTTACGCAAACGTTTTCATAAGTGTAAAATGGAGTATTATAAAAAAGAGCATAAAAAAAGACTGAATCCTGTTACGAAGATTCAGTCTCATAAAGAAGTGGTACCACCAGGAATCGAACCGGGGACACAAGGATTTTCAGTCCTTTGCTCTACCAACTGAGCTATGGCACCAACTTTCACAAATCGCGATTTATCATTTGCGGGTGCAAAGGTAATACTTTTTTCTGGTTCCTGCAAATTTTTCGGGAAATTTCTTTCAAAAAAAGATAAAAAAGTCTATTTTTGTTGGTATTGTCCATTATTTAATGTACCTTTGCAGCAGATATCGGGATTTAGCGCAGTTGGTAGCGCACGTCGTTCGGGACGATGAGGTCGCTGGTTCGAGTCCAGTAATCCCGACCAAACAATCATATAGACTTAAAATCCGTAAGCCTATGAAGTTTTTAAAGGATTTTTTTTATATCAATTACCATGAACGGCGAGCATTACTCGTAATCCTGACCCTGCTCGTTGTCAGTACCACAATGATTTTCATTGTAGGTTCTAAAGAAACTATGCCCTCAGAAAAGCAACAAGCCCATAACGATAGTATCATCAGACATGCCACGCGGCAACAGCCAGGCTATTATGACGAAGGACTTCAGTCGAGCGAAGTATTCGCCTTTGACCCCAATACGGCAAGCCATTCTGATTTCCAACGGCTGGGACTGGAATCATGGCAAGCCAGAAACATCATCAAATATCGAAATAAAGGAGGTATCTTCAGGACACCTAGAGACTTTGCACGGGTTTACGGACTAACCAAGAAGCAATTCGAAAAACTGCTGCCCTTTATCAGAATTGGTAAAGACTACCAGCCGGCTGCCAACTTTTACCCAAGAGAAAGATACAACTACGGCTATCAAGAGACGGCTATAAGAACTAGAGAAGAAAGGAAGAAAGACTCTACCCAATACAGTTATCCACGAAAACTGAAAGAAGGTCAGTATGTCAACATCAATTCTGCTGATACGACCGAACTGCAGAAAATTCCCGGCATAGGCTCTTACTATGCCAGAAGCATCATCCGTTACAGAGAGCGGTTAGGCGGTTTTGTTTCCATGAGCCAGATACAAGAAGTGGAAGGCGTGCCCGAGACAGCCCTCCACTATATGAATATTGATGCAAAACATATCCGGAAAATGAATGTCAACCAGCTCAGTTTAGCCGAACTGCGCAAACATCCTTACCTGGACTTTTACCAGGCAAAGGAAATCGTAAACTACCGCAGAACCCATGGTCCGCTGAAAAGTGCTGAAGAGCTGCGTCTCCTCAAAGACTTTCCACCTGCCGAAATAGAAAGAATCAAGCCGTATCTTGCCTATTAGGGGCAAGATAGCCTGTCTGCAAGTTTGCCGGTTTTACTAAATGACACCAAACTGGTGCAGGAAGATAAGGAAAATACAGACTGGACAGATAAAACGGATGGTGAACAGGAAGACCGGGAAGAGAGTTCCCTTCAGGGTTCCCCAGTTAGTAAACTCATCACGCACAATCTTCTTTGGCACATACCATCCCAGGAACAGACAGGTGATGAATGAACTCAACGGCATGAGCAGCTGGGCAGTAAAGTTGTCACAATTGCTCAGGAAATCCTTGCCGAAGAAGCCCAAATCAGGTACGGCACCCTGAGAGAGCGAACAGAATACAGCTATGATGCTGCAAACGATGGTCTCGAACCAGGCTCCCTTGGCACGGCTTATCTTACCCTCCTCATAAATAAAGGCGGTACCTATCTCGTGCATCGAGATGGTAGAAGTCAGGGCTGCCAATACAAGCAAAGCATAGAACAACACCGAAATCACATAACCGACAACCGGCATGTTACCGAAAGCCTGCTGGAATACGTTTGGCAAGGTAATGAAGATGAGCGAAGGACCGCTGTCTGGCTGCACACCTACCGAGAAGGCTGCAGGGAAGATCATCAAACCTGCCAATACGGCGATTACCGTATCAATGGTCACAATCTGAGTAGCAGACTTCAAGAGATTGGTCTGTCTGTTGAAGTAAGAGGCATAAGTACACAGACATGCCGTACCCATACTCAAAGAGAAGAACGCCTGTCCCAGCGCTTCGAGCAACACGTTTTCATCTACCTTAGAGAAATCCGGCTTCAGCAGGAACTCCACTCCCTTCACCGCTCCCGGCAGAGAGCAGGAAGCTATCACAATCACAATCAACAGGAAGAAAAGCATAGGCATCAGTATCTTGGATGCTTTCTCTATACCATTGCGCACACCGCGTACTACCACCATGTGGGTAAGCAGGATAAAACCTACTGCCCATAAGGTAGGACGGATAGGATCGGCTGCAAAGGTCTGGAAATAGGTCTTCACATACTCTGCGTCGCCATGAACACCGCCCATGATACTGGCATAGAGATACTGCAGGCACCAGCCAGCCACCACGGCATAGAAACCCAGGATAATCATAGAAGTGATGACCCCCATCAAGCCCAAAGCACCCCAAGCCTTATGCTTTCCCAGATTGGAATAAGCTCGGGCTGCATTAGAAGCGGAATGACGGCCGATGATGAATTCGCTCATCATGCCAGGCAATCCGAGCAGGATGATACATACCAAATAGATGAGAATGAAGGCAGCACCACCATTCTGACCTGCCATATAAGGGAAACGCCACACATTACCCAAACCGACTGCCGAGCCGGCTGTGGCAAGAATAACGCCCAACTTACTACCAAAATTTCCTCTTGTTTCCATTATCTAAATCTTTAATGTGTAGTGTTTATTTCTTCCGACGAAACGGCAGATGCTACACCTTATTATATATAGTTATATCCGATTACAAATACTTTATCCGAAGACACCAAACTGGTTCAGGAATACCAGGAAGATGAGGACAGGACAAACGAACTTAATCAGGAAAAGATAGATACCGAAGAGACGGCCCTTCAAGGTTCCCCAGTTAGTAAACTCATCCTGTACGATCTGCTTAGGTACATACCAGCCCAGGAACAGGCAGGTAAGGAATCCTGCCAGAGGAAGGAATATCTGACCCGTAACAAAGTCGAACCAATCGAACAGCGCCTTTCCGAAAAACGAAAGCTTATCTGTTGCACCCAAAGAGAGCGAACAGAAGGCTCCGATGATGGCACAGGAAACCGTAACGATGGTAGCACCCTTCTTGCGGTCGATCTTCAACTCCTCGTAGAAGAAAGAAGTATTCACCTCATGAAGTGACATCAGCGAAGTCAAGGCAGCTACCGACAGCAATACGTAGAAGAGCAGCGAGATAATCCAACCCAGTACAGGTAACGATGCAAACGCCTGATTAAAGACATTCGGCAAAGTGATAAAGATGAGCGAAGGACCACTATCCGGTGATACTCCTACAGAGAAGGCTGCAGGGAAAATCATCAGACCAGCCAGTACTGCTACCAGCAAATCGATGATGGAAATCTGCAAAGCACTCTTGAAGAGATTGGTCTGACGGCTGAAGTAAGAGGCATAGGTACAGATACAGCCCATACCGATACTCATAGAATAGAACGACTGTCCCAAGGCATTCAGGAACACGTTTCTGTCTACCTTTCCGAAATCAGGCTTCAACAGGAACTCCACGCCCTTACCTGCATCCGGCAACAGACAAGCTGCTACCACAATGATCAAAAGCAGGATGAACAGGAGAGGCATCATCACCTTAGAAGCCTTCTCTATACCGCCGCGCACACCATGAATAATCACGAAATGACAAATCAGGAATATCGCTACCGTCCACATAACCGGACGCACAGGATCAGAAGAAAACTCCTTGAAGTAATTCGCCACAAAGGTAGGGTCACCATGCAGTTCGCCCATGATGCTGGCATAAACATACTGCAGACACCAGCCCGAAACCACCGCATAATAGCCCGTAATCAGGAAACCGGTAAGCACCTCCAGGTAGCCTACCCACTTCCATGCCGTACCATTAGAGAGCTTGGTATAGGCACGTGCGGTATTTGAGGCACCATGACGGCCGATGATAAACTCAGAAATCATACATGGAATGCCCAACAGGAGCACACTTCCGATGTATACCAGAATAAAGGCTGCGCCACCTTCCTGACCAGCCATATAAGGAAAGCGCCATACGTTACCCAAACCTACGGCGCCACCTGCTGTAGCAAGAATCAATCCAATCTTGCTACCAAAACTTCCTCTATTTGAATCAGTCATTTCTATCTTTCTATTACTAATTTCTTATTTTTTAATTTTTCTTCATGCAAAATTATAAAATAATTCTGAAATAAATGAATTATTTGAAAGCAAAAACACAAATTTAGTAATATTTATGCAATTTAGTCTGTTTTAGGACGCAGAAATGATTTTTTCGATACATTTTCTAACGATATTCAGCCGGCAAGGTATCACGCCACTTCGAGAAAGGATTGCCCAAGAGATGCGAATTGTAGAATCGCTTGTCGCCTGTTACCTCCATACCGATGAAATCAGGTTTCTCATAGGCTTCGGTCTCGCTAGCCAACTCCACCTCTGCCATGACCAGACCTTCATTATCGCCATAGAACTCATCTACCTCGAAGGTATGACTGCCACTTTTCACAAGATAGCGACGCTTATCGATGACGCCACCCTGACAAAGTTGCAGAAGATGCTGCGCCTCGTCCATCGTTATCTCCTTTTCAAACTCATAGCGGGTCATGCCGCCATTTACCGACTTGCCCTTAATAGTAAGGTAAGCCTTCTCATCCCGTGTGCGAACCCGCACCGTAGCCCCCTCGGCAGGAATATATCCCTGCTGGATATGACTAGAAGAAAAGGCGGCGCTTTTATAAGCGTCGCCCTTCTTAACGAGGAATTTTCTTTCTATCTCTAATCCACTCATTGTTTTATACTAATGATGTTGCATAGATGGCAAAAAGAATACCGAGGACTATCAATCCACCGAATATCCACTTGATTATTTTCTCGCCTTTTGCAGCCTGTTTCTTCTGATAAGCCTCATGTTTGGCTCTTCTTAAGTCTTTATTTCCACTCATAGTCGTATATTTTTTAGATTATTATTGTTGTTCGTCATCATTCGTTGGGAACTCCATCAGGTATGCCTTGATGAAATCATCTATCTTGCCGTCCATCACGCCATCTACATCCGATGTCTGATAGTTGGTACGGTGGTCTTTCACACGACGGTCGTCGAAGACATAACTTCTAATCTGGCTTCCCCACTCTATCTTCTTCTTACCGGCCTCAATCTTAGCCTTGGCCTCCAGACGCTTCTTCATGGCGCGGTCGTAGAGTTGGCTCTTCAAGAGCAACAGGGCTTTGGCACGGTTCTTTGGCTGGTCACGGGTCTCGGTGTTCTCGATGAGGATTTCTTCTTCCTCGCCGGTATCAGGATCAGTATACCAATAACGCAGACGAACACCGGATTCCACCTTATTCACATTCTGACCACCGGCACCACTCGAACGGAAGGTATCCCAAGAGAGCTTGGCTGGGTCGACATATACCTCGATGGTATCATCTACCAGCGGAGTTACGAAGACACTGGCGAAACTGGTCATTCGCTTGCCCTGGGCATTGAAAGGAGAAACACGCACCAGTCGGTGCACACCGTTCTCGCTCTTCAGATAACCATAAGCGTACTCGCCACCCTCAATGGTCATGGTCACGCTCTTGATACCAGCCTCATCGCCTTCCTGCATATCGGTGATGGTAACCTTGTAGCCATGAGCCTCTGACCAGCGCATATACATACGCATCAGCATCTGTGCCCAGTCCTGACTTTCTGTACCACCAGCACCGGAATTAATCTTGAGCACGCAGTCCATCGGATCTTCCTTCTGACGAAGCATGTTCTTCAACTCCAGGTCTTCGATGGCTTTGATCGCCTTGGCATAATCGGCATCCACCTCTTCCTCAGTCACCATTTCATCTTTATAGAAATCGAAGGCAAGCTGCAGTTCATCGGCATAAAGACGTACGGTCTTATAACCGTCGAGCCATTTCTGGATGCCCTTCACCTTCTTCATCTGCTCCTGAGCATACTTCGGGTCTTCCCAAAAGTCAGGAGCCTGGGTGCGGAGCTGCTCCTCTTCGAATTCTACTTTCTTCTGGTCTATATTGAGATAGTGATGCAGAGCATCAGCTCTGTCCATCACATCCTTCAACTGGTCAGCTGTAATCATTAACTTTGAACTTTAAACTTTAAACTTTATGATTACTCCTCATACATCTTGTCAATCTCCGCCTTGTAGTTCTTGTTGATGATAGGGCGGCGAATCTTCAAGGTATTGGTCAACTCACCCGACTCCATAGAGAAGTGGTGAGCCAGGAGGGTAATGCGCTTAATCTGCTCATAATAAGCCAGATTTTGCTGGAGAATCTGGATACGGTCCATCAGCATCTTCTGCACCTTCTCGTTAGCACACAGGTCTTCACGGCAGGTGAAGGCGATATGATGCTCACGTGCCCAGTCCTCCACGAGACGGAACTCTGGAACGACGAGGGCTGATACGAACTTGCGCTGGTCGGCAATAACAGCCACCTGATCGATAAACTTATCTACCAGGAGCAACGATTCTACCTGCTGCGGAGCGATATACTTACCGTTGGATGTCTTGAACAGGTCCTTGATACGCTCGGTGAGATAAAGCTCGCCATCCTTCAAGTAGCCGGCATCACCGGTATGGAAGAATCCATCCTTGTCGAATGCCTTCGCATTGGTGGTATCACGATGATAATAGCCCGGAGTGATGGTAGGACCCTTGAGGAGCACCTCATTATCCTCACCTATCTTTACCTGAATGCAGGAGATAGGGCGACCTACAGAACCCAGACTGCGTTTCTTGTCGAGATGATCACAAGATACGGTGGCAAGACTCTCGGTCAGACCATAACCCACCACCATATTGATACCGATGGCATGTACAAACTCCTCTACTTCCGGACTTACATAAGCACCCGCTGTAGGGAAGATATTCGGTTTTTCCAAACCCAACTGCTTGCGAACCATGCTCAAAACAGTCTTGTTGATAATCTTATATTCCAACTCCAATGCCAGAGGAGGGCGCTTGCAGTTTGCCAGATATTCTATATTCCGCTTCTTTCCTACCGCCAAGGCATGGTAGAAGAGTTTCTTCTGGATAGGACCGGCATCATCCATCTTTGCCTTTACGGCGATATACACCTTCTCCCAGAAACGTGGCACACTACACATACAGGTAGGATGCATCTCTCTCATACTCTCCTGAATTTCATGAGGATAAGTATTGATGATGAGTTCGGCACCTTCGCTCAAGCAGAGATATGCCCATCCACGCTCAAAGATATGGGTGAATGGAAGGAAGTCGATGACACGGTCCTTTTCGGTAACAGGAATGCACTCATCGTTTGCCTTCAAAGCAGCATAATACTGGCTATAAGTCAGCATCACGCCCTTGCTATCTCCAGTTGTTCCACTGGTATAGAGGATATTAGCCAAATCATCCATACTTGCCTGCTTGTAGAGTTCCTCTACCTCCGTCTGGCGAGGAAGATTCTCTCCCAACTTCAGGAAGTCCTTGAAATAGAGGGCAGCAGGATCGTGTGTACTGATGCGCACGCTGGAATCGAAGATGATGATACGTTCCAGAGAAGGACAGAGGGCAAAGATACGGTGAGCCTTGTCATACTGCTCCTGTTCGCCAACAAAGAGGAAGCGAATCTGCGCATCATTAATCATATATTGAATCTGCTGCTCGCTACTGTTGGCATAGAAAGGCACAGAGGTTACCCTGATACCGTACGCACCGAAGTCGGTGTACAGATAATGCACACAGTTCTGCGAGAAGACAGCGATTTTGTCAAGAGGTTTAGCCCCAAGATTCAGGAGGGCATTGCTCACTTGTTTCACTCTTAAGGAAAAGAGGTTGAATGAAACCGATTGCCACTGGTCGCTGCCAAACTTTCTGAAAGTTAAAGCAGTTTTCTCTCCCCATTTCTTGGCGAGATCATGTACCAGTACCGAAAGATGACTATTAATCTGCATAAGCTTATATTTATATTCTGATGCAAAGATAATAGAATTTGTCAAGAACACAAAATAAAAAGATATTTTTTCCACTTTATCTGCTCTTTTTTTCGTATCTTTGCCCCAAAATCAAAAAATAGAGAGATTATGATGACACAAGAAGAATATGTTAGCGATGCCGTGGATTTGCTGAAAAAGCTCATCGCCACCCCATCTGTAAGCAGAAACGAGAAGGAGGCTGCCGACATCATGGAGCAGACCATCCGCAAATATGGGTTCGAACCTCATCGTGAGGCGAACAACATCTGGATTATCGACCCTCATTACGATGAGAGCCGACCTACCCTGCTGCTCAACGCTCACATCGATACCGTGAAGCCTGTAGCTTCATGGACACGCAACCCGTTTTCACCGGATGTTGAAGAGGGTGTACTTTACGGCTTGGGCAGCAACGATTGCGGCGGCGGACTCTGTTCGCTCCTCCAGATATTCAGAATGCTGACCGCAAAGCCTCAGCAGTATAATCTTATCTATCTGGCATCCGCCGAAGAAGAGGTGTCGGGAAAGGATGGCATCACCCGTGCCCTGCCTTTGCTTCCGCATATCGACCTTGCCATCGTAGGTGAACCTACCGGCATGAACCCGGCTGTTGCCGAAAAGGGACTGATGGTGCTGGATGTGATTGCTCACGGAAAGAGCGGTCATGCTGCCCGCAACGAGGGAGTAAACGCTATCTACGAGGCATTGGATGATATGCGATGGATTCGTGACTATAAGTTTGAGAAGGTAAGCGAGTTCCTGGGACCTACCAAGATGACGCTTACCGTAGTGAATGCCGGAACCCAGCACAATGTGATTCCGGATAAGTGTACGATGCTTGTGGATATCCGCACCAACGAGTTCTATGACAACGAGGAGGTTTACAAGTTTATCTGCCAGCACCTGAAGAGCGAGGTGAAGGCCCACAGTTTCCGTCTGAAGTCATCCCGCATCGACCCAGCGCATCCTCTTATCAGGAAATGTGTAGCCATGGGCATGAAGCCATTCGGCAGTCCTACCCTCAGCGACCAGGCTCTGATGCACTTCCCTTCGTTCAAACTGGGTCCTGGCGAATCTTCCCGCTCCCATTCTGCCGATGAATTTATCAAAATAAGCGAGATTTCGGATGCTGTAGCTAAATACCGGGAACTCTTGGATAGAGCCAGCATCTGAAAGAGACATTCGTTCTGACTACAATACTGAGTACGCTATAAAAAGTCCGTAAACTTTTGAGTATTAATAATTTATTTAATAATCGTCTCGTTTTAACGGGACACTAGTGGTCCAGCTTATGGATTTCCTCCGCTAAATTGAGTGTCTTTACAGCTTCAGTTCGGCTCATGATACGGCCAGCTCCATGGACCATGCTCAAACGCTTCCAGACAACAGAGACAGAAAGCAAGAGCATCTACATTGCACCCGAACTATTTGACATACCAATCAATGTGGGTGACCGTTCTTCTACCATACAGGATACCAGCTGTGCCTTGATGGGTATTACTCTCCTGCTAGCCATTATCATAGTTATCAAATCAAAGGCAAGCACCTACTTGCAGCTTCAAGTCCAAGCTTCCCTTGAAAAGGTTGCCATGAATACCCACATGATTGGCTTCTTCTACATTCGCTGGCCTATCATCAATGAAAATGCTCTCCGAAGCCTGGAGGTGATAGCGATTTAATAATAGCTGATAAATCTCCGGATTCGGTTTCACCATCTTCTCTTCCCCACTTACTACAATCCCATCAAACATGTCTAAAAGGCGGGCATGTACCTTCTTGACAATTGGAAAAGTCTCATGAGGTAGGCTCTGTTACCATAGACTGATACGATGATGGCTTAGGCCAAATGGATATTCTTAATGTTCATAATGTCTTTGGTTTCTTTTTGTTGGATGCAAAGTTACTATTTTTAGGCGAAACCAGTGAGTGATTTCTAGAATTTTGTTATCTTTGCAGAAGATTTGCTGCACTCGGCATCATATTGACGAGGATTTTTGAAATAACAAAGGAACATACAATGATAGATACAAGACTGAAAGTTTTCAGAAGTGTGGCTACACTCCTGAGTTTCACTAAGGCTGCCAACGAACTGTTCATCAGTCAGCCTGCCATCAGCAAGCACATACAAGAGCTTGAAAAGGAATATGGGGTGCAACTGTTCGACAGAATCGGCAATCGCATCCAGCTCACCCGTGCCGGACAACTTATGCTTGACCATGCCTGCAAGATTATCGATGCCTATCAGAATCTCGATTTCGACATGAAGAAGCTCACAGAGAAATCTGGTGGCGAACTGCGCATCGGAGCCAGTACCACCATCTCACAATATGTTCTCCCCGAACTGATTGCTGAATTCAGGAAACTATATCCCGACATTCGTCTTACCCTGCTCAGCGGAAATTCTCATGAGATAGAGGATGCGCTTGCTGCAGGAAGGATAGATCTGGGTATGGTGGAAGGCATCAAGCGGCAGCCCACCTTTAAATACACTCCTTTCATGAAAGATGAGCTGGTGGCGTTCGTACATTGTTCCAATCCCCTAGCCCAGCAAGATGAGATTTCTTTGAATCTTCTCAGGCAGACACCGATTGTACTGCGTGAATTAGGTTCCGGAACCTTGGATGTCATCCAAAAAGCCCTGCAGGAAAACGGCATTGCTCTTTCTGATCTGAACATTGAGATGAATCTGGGAACCACAGAGGGCATCAAGCATTTCGTGGAACATTCCTTAAGCATGGGTATCATCAGCATAAGAGCCATCTACAGGAGTATCTATGAACAAGTATTCAAGGTTCTGGAAATTGAGAATCTGAAGATGGAACGAGAATTTCTATTTGTTGAGAAGAGAGGCGAGACCGCTAAACTCCAGCAGACATTCAAGAGGTTCATAACTAAAGATTATAACGTATAGTTATTATATATATACAACATCTCATGATTTTTCGTACCTTTGCACCCGCTTTTCAAAAGCGAATAACCGACAAAAAAGAAAAATATGAGATTATCAGAACAAAGGAGCAGTATGCTGCATGGCGTATTGCTCATCGCACTCTTCGCATGCGCTGCTTTCTATATCGGTGGCATGGACTGGGTGAAAGCTCTTTCGTTTAGCCCCATGGTGGTGGGTATCATCATTGGTATGCTCTATGCCAATAGTTTACGTAACAACCTGCCCGACACCTGGGTACCGGGCATCAAGTTTTGCAGCAAGCGAATCCTCCGCACAGGCATCATCCTTTATGGTTTCAAGCTCACCTTCCAGGATGTGATGGCTGTGGGCTTCTCTGCCATCGTAATGGATGCCATCATCGTATGTGGCACCATCGGCTTGGGAATCCTGGTGGGAAGACTCCTGAAAATTGACCGCAGCATCGCACTGCTAACCGCTTGCGGAAGTGCCATCTGTGGAGCTGCAGCAGTTTTGGGTGTGGATGGGGCCATTCGTCCAAAGCCTTACAAGACGGCAGTAGCCGTAGCCACCGTAGTCATCTTTGGAACATTATCCATGTTCCTCTACCCTATTCTCTACAGAGCTGGCATCTTTGACCTATCACCAGATATGATGGGACTCTTTACGGGTTCCACCGTTCATGAAGTAGCCCATGTGGTAGGTGCTGCCAATGCCATGGGAGCCGAGGTGAGCAACAATGCCATCATTGTGAAGATGATAAGGGTGATGATGCTGGTACCGGTATTACTGGTGATTGCATGGACCGTTGCAAGGGATGTTGCCAAAAGAGATAATCTGGAAAATACTGATACCAACAAGCCTAAAATCAGCATTCCATGGTTTGCCATTCTCTTCCTGGTAGTGATTGGATTCAATTCTCTTGGTTTGCTTCCGGAAAGCATAGTGGATTGGATTAACCAACTGGATACTTTCCTCCTGACCATGGCAATGGCAGCATTGGGAGCCGAGACAAGCTTTGACAAATTCAAGAAAGCTGGCATTAAGCCTTTCCTCTTGGCTGCCATTCTTTATTGCTGGCTCATTGGAGGTGGATATTGTCTGGTGAAGTTTGCCATACCTTATTTATAAGAATATCTATATAGAAGGTATATTATAACGACAGAGGAAAACAGCCATGTGAAAAGTAGAACGATTCACAAATGGGGAAAGAAAAGCCGGAGAGATATATACATGATAGTATTTACATCGTTATAAACGGTAAGAGAAGCATTATTGATAGACTACAAGTTCTCTTGGGAGATTGATTATCTTCAACCTCTCGAACCAGAGCTTCATGGAAGAGCCTTGGTGGCGCTTGACATGGCTATTGATGATATAATAGTCGGCCTGGTATTCGTCCATCAGGTCAGAGAAAGCTGCCTTGATGCGCGAACACTTCTCGTTGATGGCATTATCAAGAGGGTTCGTCAGGCGATTCACTGTTTCTGTGATTTTATCGGGATCGATTCTGTTGCCGATTTTTCGGTAGAGGGCAAACAGTTCCTCACGATGATCCACCAGGTTCTTGAACTCTATTCCTTCCGGGTGATTCAGAAAGAGCAGATAGAGGGCCTTGTGGATGGGACTGAGCTGCACTTCCCTGTTTCCATAGTCAGGGAGCAAGAAACGGTAATCTTCCGTGATGACCAGAGGACTGAGGGTTGCCCTTGCTGCCTCGATACGGAGCTGTTCCAATACGGGCACACTGATGGCTTTTAACAAAAGATCGGTTCTACCTTCTGCTAAAAGCTGGGTGGAAAGCGTCTTTACCTGAGCGGCTTTCTCCTCTGGGGTCATATTTCTTGTTTCTTCTTGCATACTGGTTGCAAAAGTACAAAAAGAATGGGAAAAATCGTTTCTCATCTAGAAAAAAACTTCTTTTGCAAGGCTTGCGTTTGATTTTTCATAGGGAATCTGATTCTTTGTATGTATCTTTGCATCCAAATTGAAATATAGAAATGATGAAAGAAGATTGGACTCCTATAGATTTCGGACAGACAGAAGATACTACCAAGAACATCATCAAGGTGATTGGTGTGGGTGGTGGCGGATGCAATGCCGTTAAGAATATGTATGCAGAGGGTATAGTAAACATGAGTTTCGCCGTCTGCAATACGGATAGTCAATCACTATCCAAGTCGCCTGTGCCGGTCAAGATCATGCTCGGAAAGAGTGGTTTGGGTGCAGGGGCAAATCCCGAAGTGGGAAGAAGTGAGGCTCAGAATACCCAGGAAGACATCAAGAAACTGCTGGACGACGGAACCAAGATGGTTTTTGTTACTGCCGGAATGGGTGGTGGAACGGGTACGGGTGCCGCACCTGTCATTGCCGGTATTGCCAAAGGGATGGGCATCCTTACCGTTGGCATCATCACCATACCTTTCTACTTCGAGAAGCGAAAGAAAATTGTCAAGGCTCTGCAGGGTGTAGAAGAAATGCGCAAGAACGTGGATGCCTTGCTTATCGTCAACAACGAGCGTCTCTGCGATGTTTATGCCGACTCCGAGATTACCGTAAAGGATGCCTTCAAACTGGCAGACAAGGTACTGAGTGATGCCACCAAGAGTATATCGGAACTCATCACTGTGGAGGGAACCATCAATCTTGACTTCCGAGACATCGAGACTACCATCAAGAGCGGTGGCGGTGCTATCATGGCCATGGGTAGAGCCAGTGGTGAGGGAAGGGTTCAAAGTGCCATCAAGAATGCGTTAGACTCTCCTCTGCTCTATGGCAGCGATATCAGTAATGCCCAGCGCATCCTTTTCAATATCTACACTTCCAGCAAGCACCCTATCTTTGTGAGGGAGATGAGAGAAATTGATGCCTTCTTTGATGAACTGAACCCTGATATCAAGGTGATTTGGGGTCTTTCTGATGATGACAGTCTGGATGAGGATGCCAAAGTCACCATTCTGGCAACTGGTCTGAACAATGAGTTGGCTGAGGATATTCCTGAAAGTTCTTCTGTATTGAAGGATGAGGAAGACTATCAGAGAATCATCGACAAGCTCTATCATCCTATCAGAGACAACTTCCAGACGCTAGCAAATAAAACCGAGCAAAAGCAAGAAGCAGAATCTATAGATAACATCAATCCAGATGCTACAGAGAAGGAAGCTACTATTGTCCATCGAGAAGAAATGTCAGGAAATGAGTCTGGAGAAGAGCCAGCTAAGGTTTTAGTGGAAGACAATCCTTCTACAACCGAAGATTCAAGAGAAGTTCCTGTTGAAACGCCTATCGCCAAGCCAAAGTCATGGACATTAGGTGGAAGAATCAAAAATGGGCTGAAGAAAATTGCAGAAGATCTGGACATCATCACTTACGATGATGAAAACTACAAGTAGTTGATGATGATTAATACTAGGAAAGCGATTTTGGTTGGAAATAGAGGGTGTGTCATAAGACCATGACGCACCCTCATATAACAACCATTTAGTGCTCGGAATCACTGCGATTTGCAGGAGGAAAGCCATCAAAGGTCTACGCCAGATTGTTGGATAGGACCACTAGGGGAAAGCTTACTGCATGACTATCACCTCGAAGATGGGGCTATTACTCATTAAATTCTTCTAAGAATTGTTTTCTTTTTCCCTCTAATACGTAAGTCTTCTAACTCATAAATTGACTGGGAAAATCATACATCGAAATAACAACACGATGTTCGTCTGTTTTTTCAAACTTCAACTGAACAGAATAATAGCGAATCAGCTCTTCATAAGAAGTCAAATCGGCTGCAAATAAGAATACCTATTCACAACCTACAATTTTCAACAATTCCTGTATTTTTGGCACTTGTTTGTTGAACTCGCGGTAATATTTATTTCAGTGTTGAAAAAAAATCTTTTTCCTCCCGTATTACGAATAGTGTAAAAGATGTAAATGTATATATATCATATACTTGGTATAGTGTAGGGAAGAAAAACTATACCTAGCTGTCTGATATTCAATATCTTGTATTTTTAAGATTCTCCCTGGTAGTGATTCGGGCATATTCTGAAGAAGCATTATTCTCCCTGATGGTATCTATTATTGGCTCTGATGGTAACAGTCAAAAGCTAATTCTTTTGCAACATGAAAGCGCGGAGAATGTGATTCTCCTCCTGATGAAGGACACCGGGAAATGCTTTCGGTTAAGGATTAGAACATAGCTCATTGAGTAGGATTCAGCCCCAAAAGGTGAGTAATCAAACTGTAATCCTTACAGGGCATTCTATGCCTGATAAATTTGATGAAAATTTATCGGCATGGATGCAGAGTAAGGACATATGTTTGATAACAAGAGAAAAGGCTGAAACTCCTTCCATCACGGATTGAGAATTTTTATCTTGCCATGTTTACCTTACTCTAATTCCATGCCGGTTTTCAATAAACAACAACAAAGACTTGCCCCAATCGGTAGGCCACTAACAATTTAAAGAGAAAACCAACAATGGAACAAGTAAATCAACAGCAGCAGGGCGACCAAACCTACTACCGGAAATTTGCATGCCTGTTTAAGAGTGAGCTATACCAAGACCGGCACAAGAACTGGATGGTAAAATTCCGCTTCGACAACAACGTGATGCGGTTTTTCTACAATTTCGACAAGGGAGTCAGCCGTATCGACCTCAATGCCATCAACCAATGCCGCAGCGCATCGAGCATCAAGTTATATCTCATCATGAACTGCTGGGCTGTAAAGGGATTCACCATCAGCAAAACGGCACATATCCAGCAACTGATGCATGGCAGGGAAGATTACTACAAGACCTGGTCGGCACTAGACAACAAATGTCTGACTTTTGCCTGCAAAGACCTCGCGCCTTTACCGGAACCGCATCATCGACCAGTATCTTACCTATAAGCCTTTCTTTCTGGAGGAGGGTAAAAAAGAGAAGCATCACCTGCCCGAGCACATCACCTTTACCCTGCACGACCGTTGCACTTCTGACGAAACTGCGGAGGGTACAGAAGTGAGCAGCGAACTGAGAGGACAGCGGAGCAAACTGAAACTCCGGCTGCAATGCAATTATGATGTGAGCGAGAAGAAGGCTGAGCGGCTATCTCAGGTTATATATGATTGGCGACCTGGAGGACTTCTTCCTGCGAAAGGATTATTACATAGCCAACTGCAAGCGTTCGAACAAGAAGATGAACATGGGTGGCTATATGACCACAGCCATGGTAGGTTTCTTTAAGGATCATGGTGTAGAAGGGCTGTAAAACCGGTTTTCCTATCACTCAATCTTACGTTTCACCCCATTAAAAAATATAAAGCTTATGAATTATCCCCAACGTATGTACAGCAAGACCGAGCTGGGTCTGCTCTATTTTCCCGATACAACCGACGGGGCAACAGCGCGCCGTCATATCATGGTATGGATTAAGCGTTGAGAGCCCCTCTGGAACGAGCTGCAACGCTTAGGCTACCAGGAGCATAGCCAGTATTTTCCTCCCCGCCAGGTATCCACCATCTTCGAATACCTGGGCGAGCCGGGGGCATAAAGGAAAGAAGGTGTGTCATAAGTCCAGATAATGGCAGCAAGGTCGGGCTGAAAGCCCAAAAACTCCTAGCCCAAGGTATCGCCCTGGATATAATAGCAATCAGCAAGACGCCCTGTAAGGGCGTATTGGATGTGACTTATGACACACCCTCTCTGCCCTTTACCTTTCCCTTCGGCCGGTGACCATTGGTTCAGGGCGTGTGGGGCAAAACTTTCAGCTGCAACTATTCATACTTTATCGGCTCATTCATACATTATCGGCTCAGCCAAGCCTCCGGATTGAGCTTGGCAGTCTCCTTGCGAAGCTGGAACTGGAGGATGTTATCAGAGCCAACACTACCCAAAGCCTGACGGGTATATACCTTCTGACCCTTATGAACGCTGACCGATTTCAGATTACAGTAAACAGAGATGTAGGCACCATGACGGACCAGTACATTCCACATGCCACCATAACCGAAGACGGCACTCACCTCACCATCGTAGATGCTGCGAGCCACACAACCCGGCTTGCCCTGGATATTGATACCCTTATTGTCGAGCGTTACACCCTTCAAGCCTTCCACATGATACTGACCGAAATGACTCACCACACGGTAACTGCCGCTGATAGGCATCGGCAATCTACCACGGTTAGCCTCGAATCCACCGCTCAGCATGCGGTCTACCGAACTCAAGGTAGAAGCCTCCTGTGCCTCCTTCTTGGCAGCGGCAATCTCAAGGGTACTGCGTTCCGCATCCATCTTCGCCTTCAACTCGGCAGCCTGTCTTTCTGCCTCCGCCTTTCTTGCAGCCTGTTCGGCAGCAGCCTCACGGGCAGCCTGTTCTGCAGCGGCACGCTTGGCAGCCTCGGCAGCAGCACGCGCCCTAGCCTGGGCTTTTGCCTTCGCCTGAGCAGCAGCCTGGGCAGCAGCCTCCTCCTGAGCCTTTCTTGCAGCCTCGGCAGCCAGTCTTGCTTCTTCAGCCGCCTTTCTGCGGGCAGCTTCGGCAGCAGCCTCACGCGCCTTGGCTTCGGCTATACGACGGGCATTCTCCCTGGCAGCAGCCTCGGCAGCAGCTTTCTTGCGAGCCAGTTCCTCGGCACGTTTCTTGGCGGCAGCAGCGGCAGCGGCCTTCTTCTTAGCCTCGGCAGCAGCACGGGCACGAGCCTTGGCTACTTCCTGAGCAATCAAGCGGTCAATCTGAGCGTTGATTGCCGCATCTTTCTGACGCTGGTCGGCAATGACAGCCTGAATGGTCTTCTGCTGTTTCTGCAGTCCCTGCACCATCTCCTGCTGCTGGGTCTGCTTACCTTCCAATGCCGTCTTCTCCTGCTTACCCTTATATAATAAGGTGTTCTTATGTCCCTTTACATGCTGCAACTGCTGGTGCTTCTCGTTCACCTGCTTCTGCTTAGCCTTTACAGCCTCGCCCTGCACCTTCTGATAGGAAGAATACTGGCGGATGAAGGAAAGACGGCGATACATCTGTGTCAGATTCTTGGCACTGAAGATGAACATCAGCTTGTCCTGAACCGTATGATGACGGCTCATATAGCGCATGGAACGGATATACTTGTTCTTGCGGTCCTGCAACTGTTGCTGAAGCGTTTTCAACTGTGCCTGCAGAATGCCGATATTGCCGTCAATATGATGAATATCCTTCTGGATACCGTCAATCTTCTTCTGACGCTGGTCTATTTCTCCGTTCAGCACCATCAGGTCTTCAAGACGTTTCTTCACATCCGCCTTATTTCTCTGCAAAGCCTGCTCCTGTTCTCTGATCTTCTTCCGGATAGAAGCGCGCTGTCCCTGCAAACCTCGGATAGAGGCATTGCTATAGGTTGCCGCCTTGCGTTCTGCTCTGGTTGGCGCAGCTGGTTTGTATGTCTTTCTGACCGCATGACTTCTGCTGTTCGTCTTTCTGGCAGGAGTAGCAGCCTTCTTTTTCGCAGTTACGGCAGTCTTTCTCATCGGCTTCTTCTGGGCAGAATGCTTCTGCGCAAAAGGTGCGAGCGAGAAGGTGATTGCCATGATGAATAATAAGATTCGCTTCATTTCTTATATTAAAAACCCATGTTCTATAATTTCAAACTCTTGATGAGCATCTACATACTCAATATCTTGTTGAGCACATCTGTTGGAGATATCTGCTTGTATTTGCCCGAAATCTCGGTCTGAGTGCTCCATTTGCTGTCGGTCTTCACCTGATTCAATTCCAGACTGATCTTAGCCTCCTGCTTTTTCCTGGTAGCAGTAGTGGTCATCGCCAGATTCAGGGAGGCAGGGAACATCTTGACGCCTACACTCTTGAAGTTGCCGTAGTCGACGTGGAGATTGAAGGTGCCGTTCTGAGCACTCTTATAGACAACATCTGCAGCTGTGATACGGCCGGTAGTGCGGTTGGCTGTCCAGGCATAGGTCATATTGCCGTTCCTGAAACTAACCGGCACAGCATCTCCTGCCACATCCAGTCTGGCATCAAACTTCTTCAGGTCTGATTCCTTTACAGTCCTTTCGCCCGGCAGGAGCAGCTGGTTCCAGAAGAGAGCCTGCAGAGAATAGAAGGAGATGCCCTGCTTCTTGAGGAAGTCTACCTGGGTATAATCTGCCTTGATATATTCCTTGTGCAGACGGTCGATGATAAGTACATGGTCGGGAGTAAACTCCAGACGGCCCACCTCTGTACCCAAGATAGGAATAAAGAGCTGGATGCGGATGATTTCATCCTTACGCATGCTCAGTTTGCCCGGCACAGTAATGTCCTTATCACCAGCCTGAAGAGTAAACGACATGTTGCCTACAATATTCTTGGTATACACCTGATTGTCTGAAACTTTCTGTACGAAAGCCAACTTTCTGAGCGTCTCACTCTGACGAGAGCCAGAACCCTTGGTGGCATTCTCTTTCTGATGACTGGCTGATGAGGAGCCAGAGCCCTGTACATTCTTGCTGGTTCCGCAAGAACCGAGGAGCAGGATGCTGCAGGCTGCGGCAAGCAGCATCATCTTATTCTTCTTCATTGTATATTTCATCTTTACTGATTTTTCTACTATCCGTTTATTTCTTCTTACCTTTTCTAACTGACTTCTGCGTAGCGGCAGGTTTCTGCTTTGGCGCATTACGCTTCTTCAGTTCTTCTTCGGTAATATATTGTCTGTTCTTAATCTTCCATGCCAGCACCTCAGTCTGGTTCTCGCCGGTATAGGCTTTCTTCCAGAAATCTACGGATTCATCGGCCATACCATTCATATAATAGATATCGCCGGCATGCTCAATAACCGTACTGTTATCTGCGGTAGAATCGCGGTTTTTGAGTGCCTGGTCTATATAGATCTTGGCATCAGCATAGCGTTCCTCCATAAAGAGAATCCAAGCATAGGTATCCAGATAAGTACCGTTGTTCGGCTCTGCCTTGATGGTCTTGTAGCTCATCGACTCAGCCTTATGCAGGTCAACGCCCTTCTCGCTCAGATAGTAGGCATAGTTGTTCAGCGCCATCACGTTGTCATCTTTCCATTGCAGGCAGGAGTCGTAAGCCGCAAAGGCTTCCTGCTCTTCACCTTTCTTATGAAGGATATCGCCGGTTACGGCATAGAGGTCGGATACCAGGTCAGCCGGCGACTGTGCATTCACCTGCGCCAATCCGAGACGGAACTCACGGAGCGCCTCGTCTTCCTTATCTTTCTGATAATACGCCATTCCACCGAAGTAATAGAACACCATTTCTTCGGGATTATACTCCTGAGCCGCCTTACATTGCTGGGAAACCAGGTCATATTTCTTCTCGTTCCAGAGCATCTGTACGAGTTGCATTCTGGCATTCACGTTATCCGGAGCTATGGTAAGCACCTTTTCGAAGGCATGGCAAACAGAGTCGGCCGGCATCTTCTTCAAACTCATATAAGCAGCTCTCATCTCTGCCACTTCGGCTGACGGATGAGCCACGTTGAGCGCCTTGTCAAACAGCGCAATCACCTTGGTAGAATCGCCACCTTCGCTCTCGTTCTTCTGAATGAAAGAGCGGTACATCATCACCTTGGTCTCCAGATCCGATTTCGGACTCATCAATATCTTATCGAGCATCTGCCCGGCAAGCTGCTCCTTATGGGTAGCATTATAATAGTCGTAAAGCGACATCTGGGCATAGGAGTTGTCAGGTTCTTCCTTCAGCACATCGGTAAAGCACTTGTAGGCTTCCTTCTGGCGGTCGTGCTGTACGAGCCAGTTGCCCAGCATCGTCTTGTACTGCATATCCAGCGGATGCTGGTCTACCAGCGACTTCAGTTCCTGATAGGCAGCCTTCTTGTCGTTCATCAGTTCATAAACTCTCATTTTAGAGAGGGTAAACTGTTCGCTTTCACCTTCTTCCACCTCGAGACGCGAAATTGTTTTGAGTACTGATTTATAATCCTTATTCTGGGAATAAAGCTGAACCAGGATGCGGAGGGCATCGGTATTATCGTGTTTTTTGGCATACAGATTCTCATAGGCATCGATGGCAAGATCGTATTTCAGGCTACCTATATAATATCTGCCCAACTGCTCTGCATAGGTCTGGTTTTCGGGATTCAGTTCTATTGCCTTCTGCATATAGGCAAGTGCCAGGGAATCCTGCTTGAGCTGAGAATAGAAAAGCGACTCATAGAAATAGGTTTCAGACGCCTTCGGGTCAATCTTCCGGGCATGCTCAAAGAGATCGAAAGCTGCCGAATAATTGCCGGCAGCCTGCTGGCGCGCTCCCTCCAGGAAGAAATAGTTGTAGCGCTGGCGGTCGGTCGGAGAGAGATGATCCTCCTGAACCGCCGGCTTCTGAACCGGCTGCACATTCTTCTTACGGGCAAGCGACGGCATGGCTACCGAACCCAGCAAGACCAGCCCCATTGCCCAACTGATATTTCTAAGATTCATCTTCACGATTCTAATCCTTTCTATTCTATCTTTAATAATCTGTTATTTTACTCCCGTATGACCGTATCCGCCGGCTCCACGTTCGGTTTCATCGAGTTCATTAACCTCGATGAAATCGCATTGTTCGTGCTTAGCCAGGACCATCTGGGCTATACGTTCGCCATCGTTGATAACGAAATCCTCTGTAGAGAAATTGATGAGCAGAACCATGATTTCACCGCGATAATCGGCATCGATGGTTCCAGGCGTATTCAGCACGGTAATGCCATGTTTCAAAGCCAGACCGCTGCGAGGACGGATCTGCGCTTCATAACCTGCAGGCAAAGCCATATAAAGACCGGTTGGCACCAGTCGTCGCTCCATAGGATGAAGCACGATTGACTCATCGATGTTTGCACGCAAATCCATGCCGGCACTCTGAGGTGTGGCAAACGCAGGTAGAGGCTGATGCCCCTTGTTGATAATCTGTACTTTTATCATGACTTCTTCTTTTTTATCTGTGTCTGAGTTTAATAATCTGCAAAAATAAGCAATTTTGATGGAATAAATGAATTTTTGAGGATAAAAACATGTAATTTATCATATTTTATTTTGATTTGTGCTTACTTTAGTGTATTTTTGCGCTACAGAATCAAGTAATACAATAATATGGAATGGAAACAACTTATATCCAACAAGCGTTTCGGACAGGAGCATAAGCATGCCGAGCGCCATGATGATCGCTCTGAATTCAAGCGCGATTACGACCGTCTTATCTTTTCATCGGCATTCCGCCGCCTGCAGAACAAGACGCAGGTTTTCCCTTTGCCGGGCAGCATCTTCGTTCACAACCGCCTCACCCACAGTCTGGAGGTGGCGAGTGTGGGCATGTCGATAGGTAACGACATTTCCCGACACGTCATCCAGAAGCGGCCTGAACTGAAGGATACGCTCGTCGAGGAGATAGGTACCATCGTAAGTGCAGCCTGTCTGGCACATGATTTGGGCAATCCGCCTTTCGGTCATTCCGGCGAGAAAGCCATCCAGACTTTCTTCTCTGAAGGACCGGGTCAGAAGATAAAATCAATGGTTTCATCGGAGTTTTGGGATGATATTACGCATTTCGAAGGCAACGCAAATGCCTTCAGAATCCTGACCCACCGGTTCAAGGGGCGCCGTCAGGGTGGTTTCGTCATGACCTATTCCATGCTTGCTTCCATCGTAAAATACCCGTTTGCAAGCTGTCTTGCCGGCGACCACGGCAAATTCGGCTTCTTTGCTTCAGATGCAGATTCTTATAGGAAAATTGCCGATGAATTGGGCATTTTTTGCAAATCTGCACCGGGTGAGCCTCTCAAATACGCCCGCCATCCACTTGTATATATGGTAGAAGCAGCCGACGATATCTGCTACGAAATCATGGACATCGAAGACTCCCATAAGCTCAAGATTCTTTCCTTTGCCGAGACGGAGCACTTGCTGCTGAGTTTCTTCGATGAAGATATCCAGCAGAAGATACGCCAGCGCATTATCGACGAAGAACTGACTGACGAAAACGAGAAAGTGGTTTACATGAGAGCCAGCGTCATCGGCAAACTGGAGAACGAATGTGTGGCAGCCTTCCTGGCTCACGAGGAGGAAATCCTTGCCGGAACTTTCGAGGGCAGTCTCATCGACCATATTTCCGAGCGCCAGAAAAAGGCATACAAGGAATGTGAGAAGATCTCCTACTCTAAGATTTACCAAAGCAAGCCGGTACTTGACATAGAACTGTCGGGTTATAAAATCATGGCAACTCTGATGGAGGTTTTCATCGAGGCAGCCGTCAACCCATCGCGCTTCTACTCCAAGCAGCTCTTGCGCCGGGTAAGCAGCCAGTACGATATAGAGAACGAGAATCTGGAGGAGCGCATCATGGCGGTAATTGATTACATCAGCGGCATGACCGACATCTATGCGCTCGACATCTATCAGAAGATCAACGGAATCAGTCTGCCTATTGTATAAGGGAACGCCCTCGTTGTTTTAATGGCTGAAACACCGAAATGCCATCTTGATTAATTCTGTTTAATAATTCAACTGAAGTTTCGCAAGTAAGCCCCAAACACCCTGAAAGGGCAGAAGCCCCTAACCCAGGGCATCGCCCTGGGTTATTACGGACGCAAATCTGTCGCCCTGTAAGGGCAAAAGCTTTAAAACTCCAAGGTAAACATAAGGCTTTTGCCCTTACAGGGCGCCTTGCTGATTGCTTTTATACCCAGGGCGATGCCCTGGGCTAGGAGTTTCTGCCCTTTCAGGGCGTGTAAGCTTACATGCGAAACTTGAATTAAATATTTTTTTCCTTATAAATCAAATTATTGGCTCCGCTCGTAATCTTCAGAGCCTCAGGATGTTCCTTAATAAAACTATTGATGTGGCGAACTCGCTTCTCTTCCAAAATCTCATCGATGGCGATAAGGATACCGGTCTCCTCCACATCACCAAAACCATAGTTGATGGCAGTACCGAAAAGCTTCATCGTAGGACTCAGACTCATGTAGGCATTAACAAGAGGAGGGATATTATAACCCAACTTGCGAACTTCACGGTTCAGGATACGATAGTCTGCCTTGAAGTCATCTTCTGTAAAGATAGCAGCCAAATCACTCTCTGGAGTATCCAATTTCAGCGGTTTCATCGGGATTACGAGGTTCTCCTTGTCATCAAAATGCTTCTTGAGGAAATAGAGAATCATGTCGCGGCCACGACGGATGTAAGACGGATACATCGTCATCTTGCCGAAGAAATATTTTACATCCGGATAGAGAACCGTCAAAGCACCCAAACCATCCCAGAGATTGTCGAGAGCAAAGATGCTCTTGGTGTTGGTACGCACATTCTGATATTCGAGCGAAACGAAGGAACGGCCCAACTCTACGGTATAAGGCATATACTCCTTGAGAAACTTGTCGGAAAAATGGAACATGTGGCTGGTTGCCAGCTTAGGCTGTCCCTTCTCATCGAGCAGCCAGTCCTTACCCAGGAGATAACGGTAACCGCCGATAATCTCACCGGCTTCAGGATTCCAGACAATCAGCTGCTTGTAACAGTTGTCACCAAAGTCGAACTCATCAAGATCCATAGATTTGCCCGTTCCGCCTCCCGCCTCACGGAAAGCGATTTCACGAAGTCGACCAATCTCTTTCAGCACATTAGGCGAATCATTTGCCGTAACGATGTAAATCTCGTTATGGCTCTTATTGGTCATTCTCAGTTGTTTGTCGGGTGTAAGCTCGCTCTTTAGGAGCTCACGATCAATCGGTTGGATGATTTCTTCTTCCATATTACTCTTCTTCTATGCTATGATTCTACGATTTCGTTAATATAAAACAATGTTCACGGGTTTTGCAAACCATTAAAGTTCATAAACCCTGTCTTCAACATACTGCGCCCATTCGGTAGCCGACTTGCTCTTATCAAAAGTCTGCCAAGGAATCGGTTTGCCGATGGAGATGCGGAAATGCTTGCCCACATTCCTGTACATCTCGTCAACCAGGAACAGCATGGCGAGATTGAACGGCAGATACTTGTCGCTAAATCGGGCGATGCGGTAGAAACGCTCAGAGTTGCGCCCTCCGAAATGGATAGGCACTACATCGCGCTGATATTCTACACTCTTAGAGATAAACGTCTTCTTCCAAGGCAGGTCGTGAATAGTTCCATCCTTGCGCTTGCGGCTGTTCAAGCCTGCCGGAAACATCAGCATGTGGTTGTCACTCTTGAAGCCCGCCTCCACCATACGTGGGAAATCGCGGCTCTGGCGACCCGTCTTGTTGATGCCGATACTTACAGGTTTCAACCCCGGCAAGTTGAGCAGAAGATCATTCACCAGATAGCGGAACTTGCCATCATAGTGCTTGCCGATGATGGAACCGAGACATACACCGTCCTGTCCGCCCAGAGGATGATTGGAAACAAAGGTATAGAGTTTGCCGTCGTTCTTGTCAGGCAGGTTTTCCAAGCCTACGATTTCAACATCCATCTTCAGATAGCGCACACATTCGGTGAGCCATTCAGTACCCGAAAGGCCACGGCTCTCCCACAAGAACCTGTTCACCTCGTCCTCGTGAATAATCTTCTTGAGCCAGGAAACCAGGAAGCGCGGTACGAATTTCACCTTGTTTCCCATCTTGCTCTTAAGAATCTTATCTATGTCTATCGTTTTCTCTATTGATTCACTCATGTTTGCTAAAACTTATATAAGTTAGTGCAAAAGTAACTCAACTTTTTCAAATACGTGCCATTTTTTCAAAAAAAATAGCAAAAAAGCGAAAATTTATTAGTTTTTTTAAACTATCACGACAAATCGAGCCCATTTTGCACGTATTTTTGCAAAAACATCACACTTGATGAGAACAAAAAGGCGATGCCCGAAACTGGAAGGTGAAGTTGACCAAAAACAACTTTTTCATTAAGTTTTATAAATTTTGTGGGAAAATGTAAGGCTATATGGAGATTTTTATGTACCTTTGAACCCAAATTTATACACTAATAAGTACGCACGCAATATTATAACGCGATAAGACAGCAAAAAGATATATGATAAAGACAGCAGAAACATATCACGTACCGGTGCTCCTCAAGGAGAGCGTTGACGGGTTGAACATACAGCCAGGAGGCATCTATGTAGACGTAACCTTCGGTGGCGGCGGACATTCCAGAGAGATTCTGTCGCGCCTGACGGAGGGAGCGCACCTGTACAGTTTCGACCAGGACGCCGATGCAGAACGCAACGTGGTGGCAAACGAGAACTTCACCTTCGTATGCTCCAACTTCAGATTCCTGAAAAACTGGATGCGCTACTACGGGGTAGACGGACTCGACGGACTGTTAGCCGACCTGGGCGTATCGAGCCACCACTTCGATGACGAGACCCGCGGTTTCTCCTTCCGTTTCGACTCCCCACTCGACATGCGCATGAACAAACGTGCGGGCAAGACTGCTGCCGACATCGTAAACGAATATGACGAAGGTGCCCTTGCCGACATCTTCTACCTATACGGTGAGCTGAAGAACTCGCGCCGTATCGCCTCGGCACTCGTCAAGGCAAGAGCCGAGAAGCCCATCCTCACCACCAAAGACTTCATGGCAGCCGTAGAGCCCCTCTTCAAGCGGGAACGCGAGAAGAAAGACATGGCAAAACTCTTTCAGGCGCTGCGCATAGAAGTGAACCACGAGATGGACGCCCTGAAAGAGATGCTCCGCTCAGCCACGGCACTTCTGAAACCGGGAGGCCGACTCAGCGTCATCACCTATCACTCGCTGGAAGACAGAATCGTAAAGAACATGATGAAAGCGGGCAATGCAGAAGGCAAGATAGAGCAGGACTTCTTCGGAAGAATAGAAACCCCTTTCAAACTCGTGAACAACAAGGTTATCGTTCCCGATGCCGACGAGCAGGAAAGAAACCCTAGGAGCAGAAGCGCCAAACTAAGAATAGCAGAAAAGAAATGATAAACGATAAAGACATAAACATCAGCGAGAAGCCTATAGCCGAAGAAAAGGCACAGGCATCACAGGAACCGCCGAAGCAGGAAACTCCGCAGCAGGAGCCACAGCATCAGGAGGCTCCACAGGCTTCGCTAAAGGAAGTGATTGCCAAGCAAGCCATTGAGGAAGAGGCTTCAGGATCATCGAGCTTTACGCTGCGAAAGATTCTGGGTGGAGACATTCTTACCGCACAAATCATACGCCGGCAGATATGGCTCGTTATCCTCATCGTGTTTTTTGTCATTATCTACATATCCAACCGATACAATATCCAGAACGATATCATCGAGTTGGACAAACTGCAGAAAGAACTGCAAGACACCAAATACAAAGCGCTGTCTACAAGCAGCCAGATAACAGAGAAGAGTCGTGAAAGTAATGTGCTCGACATGCTGAAAAACAACAAAGACAGCGTGCTGCACATCGCTACCCAACCTCCATACATCATAAACGTACCCGAAGAATGAGCAGCAAATTTGATCACAAGAAAGTAATGCCCCGCTACAGCGCCATCGCTATCATCATGACGATTTTCGCCATAGCCGTAGTGGGTAAAGCGCTCTACATCATGACCGCCAAGCATGATTACTGGATGAAGGTGGCAGAACGGCAGAAGAAGGATTCCGTGACCGTAAAGCCAAACCGAGGCAACATATTGAGCTGCACAGGACAGCTGATGGCAAGTTCGCTGCCGGAGTTTAAGGTTTTCATGGACTTCAAGGCGCTGAAAGATGCAGAAAACGACTCGCTGTGGGATGCCAAGCAAGACTCCATCTGTCTTTGCCTGCACCAGATATTCCCGAATCTGAGCGAGTCTGATTTCAAGAAGCACCTCACCGAAGGTCGCGCCAAGATGAGCCGCCACTGGCCGGTTTATCCGAAGCGTGTAGACTATAACACCTTCACCGAGATAAAGGACATCCCTGTATTCCGCCTGAAACCCTACCAGAGCGGTTTCCACTGGGAAGAATATAATGCCCGAACCAGAACTTACGGTTCGCTGGCAGGCCGTACCATCGGAGCCATGTATGGCGCCAAGGATACCGCCCGTTTCGGTCTGGAGCTGAGTTACGACTCCATCCTGCGAGGCACCAACGGTATCGTGCATCGCCGCAAGGTGCGCAACAAGTTCCTCGACATTACCGATACCCCTCCTATTGACGGAGCCGATATCGTGACCACCATCGATGTGAGCATACAAGACCTTGCCGAACGCTCACTCATCGACGAGCTGAAGGAAATCAACGCCAATGTGGGTGTAGCCATCGTGATGGATGTACCTACGGGCGACATCAAGGCCATCGTAAACATGGAGAAATGTTTCGACGGCGAATACAGAGAAATCCACAACCATGCCGTGAGCGACCTTCTGGAGCCAGGTTCGGTGTTCAAACCAGCCTCTATCCTCGTAGCACTGGACGACGGAGTGGTTGACACGACCTGTCACGTAGAAACCGGTGGCGGTATATGGCCGATGTACGGCAGAGAAATGAAAGACCACAACTGGCGAAAAGGCGGATACGGAATGCTGACCCTCGCACAGACCCTGTGGTACAGTTCGAACATCGGTGTGAGCCGCATCATAGACGACCATTACCGCAACAACCCGGAGAAATTCGTAAATGGAATCTACCGTACCGGTCTGCACGACGACCTGAAGATTCCGCTGGTAGGAGCAACGCCAGCCAGAATCCGCATGCCGCACAGAAACAAGAACGGACAGTATGACAACTGGGCAAAGACCAGTTTGCCATGGATGAGTATCGGATATGAGACCCAGATACCGCCTATCTCTACCCTCACCTTCTACAACACCATCGCCAACAACGGCAAGATGATGCGACCAAGATTCGTGAGCAAGGTAATGAAGAACGGAGAAACCATCATGGAATTTCCTCCTGAAGTGATGCGCCAGCAGATAGCCAAGGAGAAGAGCATCAAGGAACTGCAAACCATCCTGGAACAGGTGGTAAGCTTGGGACTGGGAAAGAAAGCCGGTTCGCCTAACTTCAAAGTGGCAGGAAAGACCGGTACAGCCCAGATTTCAAAAGGTGCCGGTGGATATAAGAGTGGCGGAACCAGCTATCTCATCAGTTTCGCAGGCTACTTCCCTGCCGATGCGCCACGCTACAGCTGTATCGTCTGCATACAGAAATCCGGTTTGCCTGCTTCGGGCGGTACGATGTGCGGTAAGGTCTTCCATGAGATTTCAGAAGGCATCATGGCGCAGAGTCTGAAAGTTGACGTAAAGGACGCCCGCGACTCAGCATCCGTCTTCGTTCCTGACGTAAAGGCAGGCAATATCCTTGCTGCCAACTATGTGCTCAGCCACCTCGGCATCAAGACCAATGCCAACTGGAGTGGCAGCTATGCCGACGGCAACCCTATCTGGGGCAAGGCAGAGCGCGTGGGTAACCACAGCATCAAACTCATCAGGGAGAAGCAATACGGCAAGACGATCGTACCCGACGTTACCGGAATGGGAGCCCGAGACGCTATCTACAATATGGAGAGCCGGGGCATCAAGACCCAGATTACAGGTAGAGGAAAGGTAGTAAAGCAGAGCCTGGTGCCGGGAACGGTCATCAAGAAAGGTGCCGTATGTAGCATTGTGCTCGAATAAAACTCAGAAACAGTTATCTGAAACCCTATATATAATAAGGTGTAGATAAAGAAATATATAGAATATAAAACAGAAACAGGATATGAAGTTACAAGAATTACTCAAAAACATCGAGCCGGTTCAGATAATCGGCGATGCTGATGTAGAGGTTACGGGAGTAAACATCGACTCTCGCAAGATTAAGGAAGGTCATCTCTTCGTTGCCATGAAGGGAACGCAGGTTGACGGTCACAAGTTTATTCCAAAGGCATTGGAACTGGGCGCAAAGTCGGTTTTGTGCGAAGACATGCCTGAAGAGAAAGTTGAGGGCGTAACTTACATTCAGGTCGCTTCGACCGAGGATGCTGTCGGCAAGGTAGCAACCCTTTTCTACGGCGACCCTTCAAGAAAGCTCAAACTGGTAGGCGTAACAGGTACCAATGGTAAGACCACCATTGCCACCTTATTATATAATATGTTCCGCAAGTTCGGCCATAAGTGTGGTTTGCTCTCTACCGTCTGCAACTACATTGAGGACGAGGCTATCCCTGCCGACCATACCACCCCAGACCCTATCGAACTGAACATGCTCCTGGGCAAGATGGTAGAGGCAGGCTGCGAATATGCCTTCATGGAGTGCTCTTCTCACGCCATCGCACAGAAGCGTATAGGAGGCCTACAGTTTGCCGGAGGCTTGTTCACCAACCTCACCCGCGACCACCTCGATTACCACAAGACATTCGAGAACTACCGTAACGCCAAGAAGGCTTTCTTCGACGGACTGTCTAAGACTGCCTTTGCCATTACCAATGCCGACGACAAGAACGGCATGATTATGGTACAGAACACCAAGGCTACCGTGAAAACCTACTCTACCCGCAGCATGGCAGACTTCAGAGCCAGGATCCTGGAGTGTCACTTCGGCGGCATGTATCTGGAGATTGACGGCAGAGAAGTGGGCGTACAGTTCATCGGTAAGTTCAACGTGAGCAACCTGCTCGCCGTATATGGTGCAGCCATTATGCTCGGCAAGAAGCCAGAGGATGTACTCGTAGTGATGAGTACCCTTCACAGCGTAAGCGGAAGACTGGAACCAATCCAGTCGCCAGAAGGTTATACCGCCATTGTTGACTATGCCCATACACCAGATGCACTGGAGAACGTATTGAACGCCATCCACGAAGTGCTAGAAGGCAAGGGCGGAGAAGTCATCACCGTTTGCGGTGCCGGTGGCAACCGTGACAAGGGCAAGCGCCCATTGATGGCACAGGAGGCTGTAAAGCAGAGCGATAAGGTAATCATCACCAGCGACAACCCACGTTTCGAAGAGCCACAGGACATCATCAACGACATGCTTGCCGGACTCAATGCCCAGCAGATGAAGAAGGTAATCAGCATCGTAGACCGCAAGGAAGCTATCCGCACAGCCTGCATGCTGGCAAAGAAGGGCGACGTGATTCTCGTAGCCGGTAAGGGACACGAAGATTACCAGGAGATCAAGGGCGTAAAGCACCACTTTGACGATAAGGAGGTGATTCGCGACATCTTCGGAATTTCACAGAAGTAAAAGCAATCAAGAAAAGAAAGAAAAATGTTATACTATCTCTTTAGATTTCTGGAGCAGTGGGGCATCTCAGGTTCTCACATGTGGGGCTACATCTCATTCCGTGCCCTGCTTGCGCTGATTTTATCATTGGTAATCTCTGCCTGGTTCGGCGAGAAATTCATCAAGTATCTCAAGAGCAAGCAAATTACAGAGACACAGCGCGATGCCAGCATCGACCCGTTCGGTGTCAAGAAGATTGGCGTTCCTTCTATGGGTGGTGTCATCATCATCCTGGCTATCCTCGTACCGGTACTGTTACTCGGACGTTTGCGCAACATCTATCTGATCCTGATGATCATCACCACCGTATGGCTCGGCTTTCTCGGTGGAATGGACGACTTCATCAAGATATTCAAGCGCGACAAGGAGGGATTGAAGGGCAAATATAAGATTATAGGACAGATTGGCATCGGCCTGATCGTGGGACTGGTACTCTGGTCTTCGCCTGATGTAAAGATGAACGAGAACCTCGCCATCGATCGACAGGGACAGGAAACGGTGGTAAAGCATCGTACGGAAGCAAGAAAATCGCTGAAGACCACCATTCCATTCGTCAAGGGACACAACCTCGACTATTCCAGCATCACCAGTTTCTGCGGTAAGTACAAGGTAGCAGCAGGCTGGATTCTCTTCGTCATCATGACCATCTTCGTTGTAACAGCCGTATCAAACGGTGCCAACCTCAACGATGGTATGGACGGAATGTGTGCCGGAAACTCCGCCATCATAGGTGTGGCGCTAGGCATACTTGCGTATGTGTCGTCGCACATCGAGTTTGCCGCCTACCTCAATATCATGTATATTCCTGGTTCTGAGGAACTGGTAGTATTCTTCTGTGCCTTCATCGGAGCCCTCATCGGTTTCCTCTGGTACAACGCCTACCCTGCCCAGGTATTCATGGGCGATACGGGTTCGCTGACCATCGGCGGTATCATCGCAGTAGGTGCCATCATCATCCACAAGGAGCTGATGCTGCCTATCCTCTGCGGTATTTTCTTCGTAGAAAGCCTCAGCGTGATGATGCAGGTTTACTATTACAAGATAGGAAAGCGGAGAGGTGTGAAGCAGCGTATCTTCAAGCGCACACCTATCCACGACAACTTCCGCACACAGGACAGTCAGCTGGATCCTGACTGCAAGTATCTGTGGAAGAAGCCTCGCAACTGCTTCCATGAATCAAAGATTACCATCCGTTTCTGGATTGTAACCATCATTCTGGCAGCATTGACCATCATCACATTGAAGATCAGATAAAATACAGGCTTTTATCAGCCCGACAAGTATAGAGAACAAGACAATGAGCAAAATTGTAATTTTAGGAGCTGGCGAAAGTGGCGCAGGTGCAGCCGTGCTGGCAAAGAAAGAGGGATTCGAGGTCTTTGTTTCAGACATGTCAAAGATCAAGGATAACTACAAGAAGTTGATGGATGACCACAACATCGAATGGGAAGAAGGTCACCATACAGAAGAAAAGATTTTAGATGCAGATGAAGTCATCAAGAGTCCGGGTATTCCTAAGGAAGCACCTATGATACAGAAACTGATGGCTAAGGGTACACCTATCATCAGCGAAATAGAATTTGCGGGCAGATATACTGATGCCAAGATGATCTGTATCACGGGAAGTAACGGTAAGACAACCACTACCTCGCTGATTTACCACATCATCAAGTCGGCTGGCTATGATGTAGGTCTGGCAGGCAACATCGGAAAGAGTCTGGCCCTTCAGGTGGCAGAAACTCCTCATAAGTACTACGTCATCGAGCTGAGCAGTTTCCAGCTCGACAATATGTATAAGTTCCGTGCCAATGTGGCCATTCTGCTCAACATCACTCCAGACCATCTGGACCGCTATGAGTTTAAGATGCAGAACTATACCGATGCCAAGATGCGCATTACCCAGAACCAGACAGAAGAAGACAGTTTCATCTTCTGGAACGATGATCCTATCGTTACAAAGGAGCTGGCTAAGTACAACCTCAAGTCACATCTCTGCCCATTCTCTGAGTTCAAGGAGGAAGGTTGCGTTGGCTTTATCGAAGACGGCAAATACAAACTCAACTTCCCTTCAGACTTCGAAATGCCACAGGCAGACATGAGTCTACGCGGCAAGCACAACATCTATAACAGTCTGGCTGCAGGTCTGGCATGTAACATCGTAGGCATCGACCACGAGACCCTGCACAAAGGCTTGAGCGACTTCCCAGGTGTAGAGCACCGTCTGGAGAAAGTGGGCAAGTTCCAGGGCGTTTACTATGTGAACGATTCAAAGGCTACCAACGTAGATGCCTGCTGGTATGCGCTGGAGAGTATGACCACCCCTACCATCCTCATCATCGGCGGTAAGGATAAGGGAAATGACTATAACCAGATCAAGGACCTGGTAAAGGAGAAATGTGCTGGTATCGTATATCTCGGAGCCGACAACCAGAAGTTGCACGACAACTTTGACGCACTCGGCATCCCTGTACGCGACACTCACAGCATGAAGGATTGCGTGGCAGCCTGCCAGGAATTGGCAAAGCCGGGCGATACCGTACTCCTCAGCCCATGCTGCGCAAGTTTCGACCTCTTCAAGAACATGGAAGATAGAGGCGAGCAGTTTAAGACGCTGGCAAGAGCTATCGGAGAATAACAGTTTTCAACAAATAGAACAGATAGAACTATAAAGAAATGAATAACAAGAGCATTGGTAATATTTTTAAGGGAGACAAGGTGATCTGGATGGTCTTCTTCTTTCTCTGTATGATAAGCATCGTGGAGGTATATTCTGCCTCCAGCTCCTTGTCGTACAAGACAGGAAACTACATGGCACCTGTCATCCGCCACATCTTGCTCTTGGGAGGCGGTCTGTTCACCATGATTTGCATGCTCAAGGTGAAATGCAAGTACTTCAAGATTGTTACCCCCGTCGTAATGGGCATCTCATTATTGTTGCTCGTCCTGGTCTTGGCTACCGGTCAATCTACCAACGGAGCCTCCCGATGGTTCTCTCTGATGGGCATACAGTTCCAGCCTTCTGAGATAGCGAAGGGAGCAGTAGTACTGGCTGTTGCTCAGATTCTTAGTGCTATGCAAACAACTCAGGGAGCCAACAGAAAGGCATTCAAGTTCATACTTGTAGCAACTGCTCCATTTGTAATTCTCATCGGACTGGAAAACTTATCCACAGCCATGCTCCTCAGTATCACAATCTTAGCCATGATGCTCATCGGACGAGTGCCGATGAACCAGATTGGCAAGCTGGTGGGACTGTGCATGATTGTCATCGTCACAGCCTTTGCAGGTATCATGATAGTAGGACAGGACAAGGGCGAAGAGGGCAATAAACCGGAAAATACGCTGACCGAAAAGGTTGAGCAGGAACAGAACAAGCCTAACATGGCAGAAAAGATGTTCCATAGAGCCGATACCTGGAAAGCCCGTATTGACAAGTTTATGAACTCAAAGCCTGTAGCCCCACAAGATGTCGATCTCGACAAAGATGCCCAAGTGGCACATGCCAACATCGCCATCGCCTCTTCCAACATCGTAGGCAAAGGGCCTGGAAACTCAGTAGAAAGAGACTTCCTCTCACAGGCGTTCTCAGACTTCATCTATGCCATCATCATCGAAGAGATGGGTATATGGGGAGCCGCACTGGTTGCATTTCTCTACATCATCCTCCTGTTCAGAGCTGGCAGAATAGCCAACCGGTGTGAGAACAATTTCCCTGCCTTCCTCTGCATGGGACTCGCCATCATGCTGGTTACCCAGGCACTCTTCAATATGGCAGTAGCAGTAGGTTTGGCTCCTGTTACAGGACAGCCATTACCACTCATCAGTAGAGGTGGTACATCTACCATCATCAACTGTCTGTACCTGGGCATCATCCTGAGTATCAGTAGAACAGCCAAGAAGAAAGAGATACCTCAAAATGAGCTCGACGACAGCAAAATGGTGGCTGCCTGACAAGAGTTTTATAAATTAAGGTGAAAAAATGGCAGAAAATGCCGTTAAATCGATATTTTTTTATACCTTTGCGTTATAAACATGAACGGATATGAATAATGAATTAAGAATTATCATAAGCGGAGGCGGCACAGGTGGTCACATCTTCCCTGCCGTATCCATTGCAAACGCCATCAAGGCAAAGCGCCCTGATGCTAAGATTTTGTTTGTAGGTGCACTCGGCAGAATGGAAATGCAGCGTGTACCTGCTGCAGGTTATGAAATCAAGGGCTTGCCTATCTGCGGCTTCGACAGAAAGCATCTGCTCAAGAACATCGCCGTACTCTTCAAGATATGGAAGAGCCAGCACATGGCAAAGAGCATCATCAAAAACTTCAAGCCTATGGCGGCTGTGGGCGTAGGTGGCTATGCTAGCGGTCCGACTCTCAATGTTTGTGCCAGCAAAGGAATACCTTGCCTCATCCAGGAGCAGAATTCATACGCTGGTGTAACCAATAAACTCTTGGCCAAGAAGGCTGAAAAAATCTGTGTGGCTTACGAAGGAATGGAGCGTTTCTTCCCTGCAGACAAGATTATAATGACCGGTAATCCTGTTCGCCAGAATGTATTGGAAACTACCATCACCCAGGAAGAAGCACGCAAGCAGTTCGGTCTCGACCCTGAAAAGAAGACCATCTTGCTCGTAGGTGGCAGCCTTGGCGCAAGAACCATCAACGAGAGTGTACTCCAGCACCTCGACCTGGTGAAAGAAAGCGGCGTACAGTTTATCTGGCAAACAGGTAAATACTATAATGCTGCCATCATGGAGCAACTGAAAGGTCAGGAGCTGCCAATGCTCAAAGTTACTGATTTCATCAGCGACATGGGTGCAGCTTACAAGGCAGCCGACCTGGTTATCAGCCGCGCAGGTGCCAGCAGTATCAGCGAGTTCTGCCTCATCGGCAAACCGGTTATCCTGGTTCCAAGCCCTAATGTGGCAGAAGACCACCAGACCAAGAACGCCATGGCATTAGTCAACAAAGATGCTGCCATCTACGTAAAGGATGCCGATGCACCAGAGGTATTGCTCAAGAAAGCAGTTGACACGGTAAAAGACGAGGCTAAGCTTGTTTCGCTCTGTGAGAATATCAAGAAATTAGGATTAAAGAACTCTGCCGACGTCATCGCCGACGAAGTAATCAAATTAGCAACAAAGTAATGGAAATAAAAGATATTAAAGCAGTTTATTTTGTAGGAGCGGGAGGCATCGGAATGAGCGCCATCGCCAGATACTTCCTCAGCAAGAAGTTGGTTGTAGCCGGATATGACAAGACTCCATCCAATCTAACTCATGAGTTGGAGAAAGAAGGTATGCTTATCCACTATGAGGAGAATGTAGACCTCATACCAGAAGCCTGCAAGGACGCCAAGACAACATTGGTAGTCTACACACCGGCAATTCCTGCTGAACACAAGGAACTGGTTTTCTTCCATGAGAATGGCTTCACCATCGAGAAGCGAGCTCAGGTTCTGGGTACATTAACCCGTACACATAAGGGACTGTGCGTAGCGGGTACACACGGAAAGACATCAACATCTACCATGTGTGCTCACATCATGCACCAAAGCCATATTGACTGTAATGCCTTCCTGGGAGGTATCTCAAAGAACTATGGCACCAACTATATCCTCTCCGACAAGAGCGACTATGTTGTCATTGAAGCAGATGAGTTTGACCGCAGTTTCCACTGGTTGCGCCCATGGATGAGCGTCATCACGGCTACAGACCCAGACCATCTCGACATCTACGGCACCAAGGAGGCTTATCTGGAGAGTTTCCGTCACTATACAGAACTGATCCAACCGGGCGGTGCACTCATCATCCACAAAGGTCTGGAGATGAAGCAACACGTACAAGACGGTGTCAAGATATACGAATACAGCCAGGACGAGGGCGACTTCCACGCTGAGAACATCAAGATAGAGAATGGAGGTATCACCTTTGATTTCATCTCTCCTATCGAGAACGTAACGGGCGTAGAACTCGGACAGCCTGTGCCTATCAACATCACAAATGGTGTGGCAGCAATGGCAATGGCACAGTTGAATGGTTGTACAGCCGATGAACTCCGTAACGGCATGAAGACCTACGGAGGAGTTGACCGCCGTTTCGACTTTAAGATCAAGAATAACAAACTGGTATTCCTGTCTGATTATGCTCATCATCCAAAGGAGATATATCAGAGTGCCAAGAGTATCAGAGAGTTATACAAGGACCGTAAGATAACAGCCATCTTCCAGCCTCACTTGTATACTAGAACCCGCGATTTCTATAAAGATTTCGCCAACAGTTTGAGTCTCTTGGACGAGGTTATCCTCTGCGACATCTATCCAGCTCGCGAGCAGCCTATTCCAGGAGTAACCTCCAAGCTTATCTATGACAATCTGAAACCAGGTGTAGAAAAGAGCATGATTCACAAAGAAGACGTTCTTGACCTGGTAAAGAATCGAGACTTCGATGTTCTAGTCATCTTAGGAGCGGGCGATTTGGACAACTATGTTCCACAAATTACCAAAATACTTGAAGAGAAATAAATGCATATCAATTGGAAGAAAACCATCATCATCGCACTGGATTTAGTACTCGGTACTTATCTGGTATTCGCTTTCACCAGATTTAACAAACCTGATGAAACGAAGTTGGTATGCACCAAGGTGAACATCAACATTCAAGATGAGATGACGAATGGCTTTCTGAATGCGAAGGAAATCAAGAAACGACTGGAAGCCAGGAAACTCTATCCGCTGGGGGAACCGCTCAAAGAGGTGAACGCCCGCATGATAGAAGAAACCTTGAAGACCAGTCCTTTCGTCAAGACGGCAGAATGTTCAAAGACTCAGGATGGTCTTGTTGACATCTACCTCACCCAACGCATGCCAATCGTCAGAATCAAAAACATCAGCAACGAGGACTATTATATTGATGACCACAATCAGATCATGCCCAACACGAACTATACATGCGACATTATCATCGCAACGGGCTACATCAACAAGTGGTATGCTAAAAAATACATCTCATTACTAAGCAAAGCGCTGATGACGAATGAACTCTGGCGAAACCAGATAGAACAGATCCATGTCCTGCCTGATAGAGGAATAGAACTGGTACCACGAGTAGGCAACCACATTATATATATAGGTAACCTGCCAGAGACCAACCTCAGCGACAAACGAGAGCAAGCCATCAACGATTTCGTCAACAAGAAGATGAATCGATTAGAGAAATTCTATAAGTATGGACTCTCACAAGCTGGCTGGAACAAGTATTCGTATATCAATATCGAATTCGACAACCAGATCATATGTAAAAAGCATCAAAATAGCTAATTAGAAAATAGAAACAGATTAAGATAACATATAAGAACTATGCCAAAGGAATTTATTGTAGCTATCGAACTTGGCTCATCTAAGATGACAGGTATAGCAGGTCAGAAGAATTTGGACGGCAGCATCACCGTACTTGCCACCGTAGAGGAAGATTCATCTTCTTGCATCAGAAAGGGTGTGATCTATAACATTGACAAAACCTGTCAATGCTTGACCAACATCATCAAGAAGTTGAAGAATATACTGAAACAGGATATCACCCAGGTCTATGTAGGCGTGGGCGGTCGCTCTATACGCAGTATCAAGAACGTCATTGTCAAGGATCTCCCAGGTAACACCATCATCTCACAAGAGATGATCAATGAACTGATGGATATCAACCGCAACATGACCTATCCGGACCAGGAAATCCTGGATGCTGCAACTCAGGAATACAAGATAGACAACCAATACCAGATAGACCCTGTAGGAATACAGTGTAACCATCTGGAAGGCATCTTCCTGAATATACTTTGGCGCAAGAACTTCTATAACAATATCAATACCTGTTTTGAAAATGCCAACATTCCTATTGCAGAAATGTACCTGGCTCCTTTAGCTATGGCTGACAGCGTTTTGACAGACTCAGAAAAGCGTGCAGGCTGTATGCTTGTTGACTTGGGTGCCGATACGACAACCGTTTCTGTATATTATAAAGGTATACTTCGTCATCTCTCTGTCATCCCATTGGGCGGCGGCAACGTGACCAAAGACTTAACTTGTCTTCAGATTGAAGAGCCTGATGCTGAAAAGATGAAACTCAAGTATGCCAAGGCTTATACCGATATCAACAATATCGACCTGACCCTGAACTACCCTATCGACAAGGATAGAGTGGTTGAAAGCAAGAAGTTCATCGAAATCGTAGAAGCACGCGTAGAGGAAATCGTAGAAAACGCATGGTTCCAGATTCCTGTAGAATTCTCAGATAAGCTGTTGGGTGGTATCATCCTTACAGGTGGCGGCAGCAACATGCCTGAAATCGATAAGGTTTTCAAAACACATACCCACATCGACAAAGTACGCATTGCCAAGTTTGTTTCTCAAACAGTCAACTCCAAGGATCCTAAGATTACCAATCACGATGGTACAATGAATACCGTATTAGGACTCCTGGCAAAGGGAGACATGAACTGTGCAGGTGACGAAATCGGCACTGATCTCTTCAGTAATTCTGCCGAAAAGCCAGTAGCAGCCGAGCAGCACAAGGCTCCTAGAAACCCTAACGAGACTGCCGGCAAGGGCGTTGTTCTTACTGCGGCAGAAAAAGCGGCTGCAGACGAGGCTGCCCGCAAGCAAAAAGAACTGGAAGAAGCTGAGGCAAGACTTCTGGCAGAAAAAGAAGCCGAAGAAGAAGAAAAGAGACGCAAAGAAAACAGTCTCATCCATAAAATGATGAGAGGTTTCAAGAAGTTTGTGAAAGATACCATTTCTGAAGAAGAATAAGATGCCAAAGACCAGGCTATCAGAAAACAGATTTCACAACAGGTTAAATAAAAAATCAGATAGATAAACCCTATAAAGATTATACGACTATGCTAGATAATGGAAACGCTCCTCATATTCTTGACTTTGGGGAACCTGAAAAAGAAAATAGCATCATCAAGGTGATTGGTGTTGGTGGTGGCGGTGGAAATGCCGTCAACCACATGTACCGCGAAGGTATACACGATGTAACATTCGTACTCTGCAACACAGACAACCAGGCACTTAACGACTCACCTGTGCCTGTACACCTGCAGCTAGGCAAGGAAGGACTGGGTGCAGGAAACAAACCTGCAAAGGCACGCCAGGCTGCCGAAGAGACTCTTGAAGATATCAAGAACATGCTCAACGATGGAACAAAAATGGCATTCATCACAGCGGGTATGGGTGGCGGTACCGGTACGGGTGCAGCACCTGTCATCGCCAGAGTAAGTAAGGAGTTAGGCATTCTTACCGTTGGTATTGTAACCATCCCATTCCGTTTTGAAGGTCCTAAGAAGATTGACCAGGCATTGGATGGTGTAGAGGAAATGTCGAAGCATGTAGATGCCTTACTGGTAATCAACAATGAACGTCTTCGCCAGATTTATCCAGACCTTGCCGTTCTCGATGCCTTCGGCAAAGCTGACGACACCTTGAGTGTAGCTGCCAAGAGTATCGCTGAAATCATTACCGTACATGGTCTCATCAACCTCGACTTCAATGATGTAAAGACCGTACTGAAAGATGGCGGTGTGGCTATCATGAGTACAGGTTACGGTGAGGGAGAAGGAAGAGTAAAGAAAGCGATAGAAGATGCCTTGAACTCACCTCTCCTTAACGATAATGACGTATTCAACTCTAAGAAGATTCTGCTCAGCATCGCATTTGCAAGCGAGAAGAAAGATAATCCTGGCTTGACCATGGACGAGATGAATGATGTCAACGACTTTATGGAGAAATTCGGTGAGGACTTCGAACTGAAATGGGGTCTTGCCATTGACCCTGAATTGGGAAGCCGCGTTAAGGTAACCGTTCTCGCAACAGGTTTCGGACTCGAGGATGTAGAGGGAATGAACCGCCACCTCAAGAAACATACTGAGGAAGAATCTCGCCGTCTCGCTGAAGAAGAGGAGAAACGTGCTGAAAGAGAAGACCGCCGCAAGCGCTATTATGGCAGCGATGGCAATACGACACAGTATAAGCGTCATCCACACATATTCCTGTTCCGCCAGGAAGATTTGGATAACGAGGATGTCATCCTTCAGGTAGAAAACACGCCTACCTATAAGCGTACCCGACAGACTCTGGAAGAAATCCGTAATATAGCTTCCGGTAATACAGAACCGAAAGAAGACAATAATGATGATGCTACAGTACAGGGCGTTATCAGTTTTGCCTAAAAAGAGGACATAGCCAACGTCTGTTTCCCGTTTAATCAAGCAAGCGAGGAAACCTGAAAAGACTAAGCAAACAGTTCCTGAAGAACAGCAAAACTCTTCATTTCCGGGAAACCTGGCAAATGAAGTTTATAATACTCCAGTATCACCTCTACACACCTGTTTCGTTCCATACGAGACATTGTGTAGAGGTGCATTGTTTTATAGTCTAAACGGAACAAAGACACAAGCCGCATAGAATCTTCCTTATTTAAATAATGTACATGCGAAGGAACATGAGCTGCAAAACATCCATCTACCAAATCAAAATAATCGCCAGACATACCGCTCTCTATATTGGGCATAAAACCCAAATGAAAAGAGAGCTGAATCATAAAGACTATATGGAAATTGGCAATAGCACCTTTAGCATGGTCTAACCATTCGATACTGTCCTGTATGAAAAGATAGAGCGCACCATTAGCCTGCTCATGACGGGTAGCATATGAAAGCAGTTCTGCCAAGAACATGGAAATGCCAAGTTTGTATGGAGAAAAAGGGATATCAGAGAATGGAATCTGAATCGAAACATCCCTAAGGCGCTGCAGATTTGACTTGGGACGATAATCAAATTCTAAATTCAAGACCATGAGCGGTTGGAAAAGCTGCCGTTTCATCTTCCCCTTAGATGACTTAGGCACACGTACCATAAAGGAGAGTCTTCCCAACTTTTCTGTGAAGAAATCCACGATAAGTTGAGAGTCTCCATACTTGATGGCTTGCAATACGATAGCACTAGTTTTTATCTCCATTTTGCCTAATATTAGTAAAAAACAGGGCAAAAATACAAAAAAATGCGCATTTAGCGAAAATTTTCCATGAAAAATTTGCTAGATTCAAATAAAAGTAGTAACTTTGCACCCGCAAATAAGCAATGGTCCCTTCGTCTATCGGTTAGGACGAGAGATTTTCATTCTCTAAAGAGCAGTTCGACTCTGCTAGGGACTACAAACATTTAAGAAATAAAAAAAATAACATAAAGAAGATGGCAAATCACAAATCATCAATCAAGAGAATCCGTCAGGACAAGAAGAAGGCTTTGCACAACAAGTATTATGCAAAGACTATGCGCAATGCTGTCCGCAAGTTGCGCAACATGTCTGACAAGGAAGAGGCTGCAAAGCTCTATCCTACTGTTCAGAAGCTTTTAGACAAGTTGGCTAAGATCAACGTTATCCACGACAACAAGGCTGCAAACTTGAAGTCTGGTCTTACAAAGCACATCGCTAAGTTGGCCTAACTTATAAGTCAAAGCAAAAAAATAAATAAGGCTGCAATCCTTTATAGGGTCGCAGCCTTATTCTTTTCTATGAATCCGACTATCCATTTCCTGCATCATAAAATCTTCCCATCACAACCGGTTTTATACTACAACATACCCTATAAAAACGCGCAAAACGATTATAAAACAGCTTTTTCAAGACACTTTTGCCGCCAAAGTTCACATTCTACGTTTTTTCTTCACTTTTTGGTGATTTTTCACAAACAAAAGTTCCTGTTTCTCAGCTTTTTTTAGTATCTTTGCACGGAAATAAGACAATACTAAAATGGCAGAAAATCAAAACAACGCAAATAATTACTCTGCGAGTAACATTCAGGTTCTGGAAGGCCTGGAAGCTGTTCGCAAACGTCCGGCGATGTATATTGGTGACATCTCCGAAAAGGGTCTTCACCACTTGGTAAACGAAACTGTAGACAACTCTATTGACGAAGCAATGGCGGGCTACTGTACCGACATCGAAGTTACCATCAACGAAGACAACTCTATCACCGTAGAAGATAATGGTCGTGGTATCCCTGTGGATATGCACGAGAAACTACATAAATCAGCCCTCGAAGTCGTTATGACCGTGCTTCACGCAGGTGGTAAGTTCGACAAGGGTTCTTACAAGGTATCTGGCGGTTTACATGGTGTGGGTGTAAGTTGTGTGAATGCACTTTCTACCCACATGTTATCACAGGTATTCCGTGGCGGCAAAATCTACCAGCAGGAATATGAGAAGGGTAAGCCTCTCTATCCGGTTAAGGTGGTAGGTGAAACCAACAAGCGCGGTACACGCCAGCAGTTCTGGCCAGATCCAACCATCTTTACTCACACTGTCTATAAGTGGGACATCATTGCCAACCGTATGCGCGAGTTAGCATTCCTCAATGCAGGTATCAAGATTACCTTGAGAGATTTGCGCCCTGACGAGGAAGGTAAGACCAAGGAGCAGGTTTTCCACGCTAAGGATGGTTTGAAGGAATTCGTCCGTTACGTAGACCGTCACCGCACTCATCTCTTCGATGATGTTATCTATCTGAAGACAGAAAAGCAGGGTATTCCTATCGAGATTGCCGTGATGTACAACACAGATTACTCTGAGAATATCCACTCATACGTCAATAACATCAACACTATTGAGGGTGGTACCCACCTGACTGGTTTCCGTATGGCGTTGACCCGCACCTTGAAGGCTTACGCAGAAGCTGACCCAACCATCTCTAAGCAGATTGAGAAGGCAAAGGTAGAGATTGCACCAGAAGACTTCCGCGAGGGTCTTACTGCCGTTATCTCCATCAAGGTAGCTGAACCTCAGTTTGAGGGACAGACCAAGACCAAGCTCGGTAACAGCGAGGTACAAGGTGCCGTTCAGCAGGCTGTAAACGAGGCTTTGTCTGATTATCTGGAAGAACATCCAGACGAGGCAAAGCGAATCTGCGAAAAGGTTGTCCTGGCTGCTACGGCCCGCATAGCTGCCCGCAAGGCACGTGAGAGTGTACAGCGCAAGAACTTCATGACAGGTGGTGGTCTTCCTGGTAAACTTGCCGATTGCTCAATGAAGGATCCTAAAGAATGCGAGATCTTCCTCGTCGAGGGTGATTCCGCCGGTGGTTCTGCCAAGCAGGGTCGCGACCGTTTCCGTCAGGCTATTCTCCCATTGCGTGGTAAGATTCTGAATGTAGAAAAGGTACAGTGGCACAAGGTATTCGAAGCTGAGTCTGTCATGAACATCATCCAAAGTATCGGTGTCCGCTTCGGTGTAGATGGCGAAGACAGCAAGGAGGCTAATACCGACAAGTTGCGTTACGACAAGATTATCATCATGACCGATGCCGACGTCGATGGTTCTCACATCGACACATTGATTATGACTCTCTTCTATCGTTTCATGCCAAAGGTTATTGAAGAAGGCCATCTGTATATCGCTACCCCACCACTCTACAAGTGTACTTATCGCAGCAAGGTAAGCGAGTATTGCTATACAGAGCAGCAGCGCCAGGCATTCATCGACAAGTATGGAGATGGAGTAGAAGACAAGAATATCCACACCCAGCGATACAAAGGTTTGGGTGAGATGAATCCAGAGCAGCTTTGGGAAACTACTATGGACCCATCTACACGCTTGCTCAAGCAGGTTACTATTGAAAACGCAGCCCAGGCTGATGAGATTTTCTCTATGTTGATGGGTGATGATGTAGAACCACGCCGCGAATTTATCGAGCAGAATGCCACATACGCAAACATCGACGCTTAAGACAATTCAACTAATTTACATAAGGGGCTGTGCCATTTGCCAATAAATGACACAGCCTCTGCTTATATAAAACCCAACAAACCAACTTATGAAACATTTACTTATCTCTTGCCTATTACTCTCTGCAGCAAGCACACTCCAGGCTGTCCCAAAGAGTAATATTCCACCGCTGAAGCTTTGGTACAATAAGCCAGCTACAGCCTTTGAAGAATCATTACCTATCGGTAACGGTAAGTTAGGTGCATTGATCTATGGTGGAGCCAACAATGACTCTATCTATCTCAACGACATCACCTTGTGGACAGGAAAGCCTGTCAATCGCGAGGAAGGAGGGGATGCCTACAAATGGATACCAAAGATTCGCGAGGCTCTGTTCAAAGAAGATTACAAGGCAGCCGACTCTTTACAACTGCATGTACAAGGACACAATTCAGAATACTATCAGCCACTTGCCATCATCAATATCAAAGATGCAAATAAAGGACAATTCAGTAACTACAAGCGTGAATTGAGCCTTGACAACGCTACGGCAGCATTGAGTTATACAAGAGGGGGAATACAATACCAGCGAGAATATTTCGCATCACATCCGGACAAGATGATTGCCATTCACCTGACAGCTACACAGAAGAAAGCTATCAACTGCGACATCTCTCTCACCTCTCTGATTCCTCATCAGGTAAAAGCTTCCAATAAGCAACTCACCATCACGGGCCATGCTATGGGAAAGCCTGAGAACAGTATCCACTTCTGCTCCATCCTCAGCATCAAAAACCAGGACGGAACCATTACTGCCTCTGATTCTATCCTCCATCTGCAGGGCGTAAGCGAAGCTGTTATCTATTTAGTGAATGAAACCAGCTACAACGGATTCGACAAGCATCCGGTAAAAGAAGGGGCTCCATATATTGAAAAGGTTAACGACAATGCCTGGCACTTGGTCAACTATACCTATCCAGAGTTAAAACAGCGTCATATAACCGATTATCAGAACATCTTCAACCGTGCCAAGTTTGCACTCAAGGGAGCAAAGTTCGACAACAAGCGAACCACCGACCAGCAACTCTTTGATTACACTGAGAAAGAAGAGCAAAACCCTTACCTGGAAATGCTCTATTTCCAATATGGAAGATATCTTCTTATCAGCTGTTCGAGAACTCCAGGCATTCCTGCCAATCTCCAGGGACTTTGGGCTCCGGCACGAAAATCTCCTTGGCGTGGAAACTACACCATCAACATCAACCTGGAAGAAAACTATTGGCCAGCAGAGGTAACCAACATGTCTGAGCTTGTAATGCCTGTAGACGGACTGGTGAAAGCCATGTCTGTAACAGGAAAATATACAGCAAAGCACTATTATGGAATTGAAAATGGCTGGTGCGGTGGACACAACACAGACGCATGGGCAATGACCAATCCTGTTGGAACTAAGAAAGAGAGTCCTAAGTGGAGCAACTGGAACATGGGAGGTGCCTGGCTTGTACAAACCTTATGGGATCACTACGATTACACCCGCGATAAGGAATATCTACGCCAGACAGCCTATCCATTGATGAAAGGTGCAGCAGACTTCATGCTTGACTGGATAATAGAGAACCCGAAGAAACCGGGCGAACTGCTTACTGCCCCTTGCACTTCACCTGAGGCAGAATATATCACCGACAAGGGCTATCAAGGCTGCAGTTTCTATGGAGGTACTGCCGATCTTACCATATTGAGAGAATTGTTTAAAAACACACTCAAAGGTGCTCAGATTCTCGATATAGATCAAGCATATCAGGCAAAGTTACAGGATGCTATCAATCGTCTGCACCCTTATCAGATAGGAAAGCGCGGTAATCTGCAGGAATGGTATTACGATTGGGATGACCAGGATTGGCATCATCGCCACCAGTCACACCTTCTCGGTTTACACCCATTCTATCAGATTTCATTAGATAAGACTCCAGATTTAGCAGCAGCTGCTGCCAAGACTCTTGAGATAAAAGGAGACTTCTCTACCGGTTGGAGCACAGGATGGCGTATCAGTTTATGGGCTCGCCTGCACAGAGCAGACAAGTCATATTCTATGATCAGGAAATTGCTTAACTATGTACATCCGGGCAATTACAACAATCCGAAGAATCGCCCTTCAGGAGGAACTTATCCAAATCTCTTCGATGCTCACCCACCTTTCCAGATAGATGGCAACTTCGGAGGCACAGCAGGCGTATGTGAGATGCTGATGCAATGCGATGGCGAGACTATGCATCTTCTTCCTGCTCTACCTAAAGAATGGCCTGCAGGCGAAATTAAGGGTATCAAAGCACGTGGAAACTACGAGATTAATCTCGTATGGAACAATGGAAAGGTCAGCAAAGCTTCCATCACCAGCAAGAATGCCGGAAACCTGACCGTCAAGTATAACGGTAAGCAGAAAGCATTAAATTTCAAGGCTGGCGAAACAAAACTCATAAAATAGACAAATAATAATCTATGAGATATTTTACAATTCTCATCTTTACAACTCTCTGGGTGCTGAATTCCTATGCACAGGAATTCGGTACCCATTGGGTATCATACCCATTCCCCAACGATTCTTCTGAGATATTATACAGGAAAATCTATCATCTTGATCAAAAGCCTTTAAAGGCTGAGATAAACATAGCAAGTGGAGGAAATACCCGTCTATACATCAACGAAAGAAATGCTACGCCAAGCATTTTCAACGAAGGAGCCAGAGACAGCATCCTTCTGATGCAAACAATAGATATCTCCAGATATCTGAAAAAGGGTGAAAATATTATTGCGGTCTGGTATGCACCAGGAAGAATAAGAAATAAGAGCAAACAACTCTCGCTGGAACTTCATGGCTGGTATACAGACTCTGTTCCTTTTTATCATAAAGCAGACGAAACATGGTGGTGCAAACCCCTGAAAGGCGGCAGTTACAACGAAAAGGAACACTTTGACAATAGAATATACACTACTGAGTGGAAATCGGCTGAATACCAATCTTCAGGATGGGTTCATCCGACAGGTGCTTTCAAAGATTCAACAAACTATATCTTTGTTGACCAGCTGCCATACCTCACCCAGAACAAACTTCAAATGGTATTAGAACCATACCAGGAGGAATTCGATCATCAGGGATGCCGTATAGACTTCGGACGTCCGTTCCGTGGAACCATCCGGCTCACGATACGCAATGCCAGCAAAGGAACAACACTTCATATTAACGGAAACCAATATGTATGCAGTGGCGAAATGGACGAGCAAGCCTATTACCGTTTCCATGCTGAGCATCAAAAAGATTTCGTGATAACTTGGGATAAAGGTTTTAGAAGAAGTAATATCACAAATATAGAAGGATTAGAGATTTCGGAATAAGCTCAACAGCGTTTCGAAATCTCTTTTTTTATAAAACAAAAAAGACTTCGGAACTATTATCTTCCAAAGTCTCTAACTGAATTTAGTCTTCTAATTCGGCAAGCACTTGCTCTGCCACTTCGCAAAGCTCATCATACCATTCCTTGCCGAACTTCTCTACCAGCGGACCCTCCAGGAACTTATAAACAGGAAGGTTCAACTCCTCACCTTTCTTGATGGCATCCTTGCAGATGCGCCACTTGTTATAGTTGATGCCATACACCTCGTTGCCGAAATCCTTGGCACGGATTGGATACAAAGCACAGGAGATAGGCTTCTTGAACTTCGACTTTCCTTCGCGATAAGCACGCTCCAAGGCACAGAGACAACAATTCGGAATCGTATGTCCATCGCCCAGGTCTTTCAAATCCTGGTAGCAGGTAAACACGCAATCCTTACCATTCACGATGCTCGTCACCAAATCGCCTTCAATATCGGTATAAGCCACGCCCTGCTTATCTATGATAGCCTGGGCAGAAGCCGAGAGATCATCCCAAACCACATCCAGCGCATTCTCTATCTCCATGATCTCATCCAGGGTAACAGGAGCTCCCGCATCGCCTTCAATGCAGCATTCGCCCTTGCAGGCATCAAGGTCGCAACAGAATTTTTCGGTGATAATATCAGGTGAAACCAACACGTTGCCCACCTGCAGAATACGCAGTTCGTCTTTCTTCATAATGTTTTTTGAGATGAATAAATTTCTTTGAGTGGATAATAAAAATAATGATAGCTACCCATGAGTGGATAGCTATATATTAATAGGTGTACCTACCATTGGATAGGCGCAATTCCGTTCTGCTGCAGATACGCATTGCAGCGTGAGAAATGATGATTGCCAAACCATCCGCCTCTGTTGGCTGATAATGGCGAAGGATGAACGCTTTCCAATATCAGATGCTTGCTTGTATCGATGAGTTTCGCCTTGCTCCGGGCATAACCGCCCCAAAGGATAAACACCAGGTGCTCCTTATCCTTGCTGAGCGCCTGGATGGCTGCATCGGTAAACTCCTCCCAGCCTTTGCGCTGATGACTCGCTGCCTGATGGGCACGAACGGTCAACGTGGCGTTGAGCAACAATACTCCCTGCTTTGCCCAGCGGGTTAAATCGCCCGTGGCTGGCATCGGAGTACCGAGATCCATCTGAATCTCCTTGAATATATTAATCAATGATGGTGGAAAAGTGATTCCATCCGGCACAGAGAAACTCAGTCCCATCGCCTGACCCGGCTCATGGTATGGATCCTGTCCGATAATCACTACCTTCACATCATCAAAAGGACAGAGATTGAAGGCATTGAAAATCAAGCGGCCAGGAGGATAACAGGGCGTACGCAGGTATTCCTCTTTCACGAAGTTGGTGAGGTCAACAAAATACTGCTTGTCGAACTCTTCTCCTATATGCTGTTTCCAACTTTCTTCTATCTTTACGTTCATACTTAATATAAATTCAAAAGTATCTTAAGATACTTATGCAAGTATCCTAAGATACTTGGCCAAGTATCTTAGGATACTTTTTTGAGGTATATAAAATCGTTTTTACTTGTTGTCAGAAATCAAGTTCTCACCTGTCATATCTGCAGGCTTCTCCAAGCCCATGATGTGGAGGATAGAAGGAGCAACGTCTGCCAAACGGCCATCCTTAACGGTAGCTGAGTTGTTGTCAGTTACGTAGATGAATGGAACTGGGTTCAAAGAGTGAGCGGTGTTTGGTGTACCGTCCTCGTTGATAGCGTGGTCTGCATTACCGTGGTCAGCGATGATGATAGCCTCATAATCGTTAGCCTTGGCAGCCTCGATAACGTCCTTTACACAGTTGTCAACAGCGTGAACAGCCTTAGCGATAGCGTTGTAGATACCTGTGTGACCTACCATATCACCATTAGCGAAGTTTACAACGATGAAGTCGTACTCCTGAGTGTTGATAGCACCAACCAACTTATCCTTTACCTCGTAAGCGCTCATCTCTGGCTTCAAGTCGTATGTAGCTACCTTTGGAGAAGGAACCAGGATACGGTCCTCGCCCTCGTATGGAGTCTCACGACCACCATTGAAGAAGAATGTTACGTGAGCATACTTCTCTGTCTCTGCAGTGTGGAGCTGCTTCTTGCCCTGAGCGCTCAAGTACTCGCCGAGAGTATTCATTACGTTCTCCTTAGGGAAGAGGATGTGAACGCCCTGGAAGCTTGCATCGTATGGAGTCATGCAGTAGTACTGCAAGTCCTTGATGGTGTGCATGCCTTCCTCTGGCATATCCTGCTGAGTCAATACCTGGGTCAACTCCTTGGCACGGTCGTTACGGTAGTTGATGAAGATAACAACATCACCCTCCTGGATAGTACCGTCAACCTTTGAGTTATTGATTGGCTTGATGAACTCGTCAGTTACGTCCTCATCATAGCTCTCCTGCATTGCCTTCACCATATCGTCAGCCTGCTTACCCTTACCCTCAACGAGCAAGTCGTATGCTTCCTTCACACGGTTCCAGCGCTTGTCACGGTCCATAGCATAGAAACGACCTACGATGCTTGCGATGTGTGCACCATTCTTGTCGCAGCAAGCCTGAACCTCCTCGATGAAGCCCTTACCGCTCTTAGGGTCTGTATCACGGCCATCCATGAAGCAGTGAACGTATGTCTCCTTCAAACCATATTCCTTACCAATCTCAATCAACTTGAAGAGGTGATCCAAAGAAGAGTGAACACCACCGGTAGAAGTCAAGCCCATCAAGTGGAGTTTCTTACCTGTCTTCTGAGCATAGCTGTAAGCGTTGATGATCTCCTGATTCTTCAAGATGTCACCGCTCTCGCAAGCCTTGTTGATCTTAACGAGGTCCTGATATACCACACGACCAGCACCGATGTTGAGGTGACCAACCTCTGAATTACCCATCTGACCGTTAGGAAGACCTACGTCCTCGCCACAAGTCTGGAGAGTAGAATGTGCTGAAACTGCTGTCAAATAATCGAGATAAGGAGTTGGAGTCTTGTAGATAACATCACCCTTATCATGCTTACCGATTCCCCATCCGTCGAGAATCATTAAAAGAGCTTTTTTTGCCATAATTACATAAAATGATTTAAATTCGAATTTCGACTGCAAAGTTACAACAAAATAGGTGAAGGACAAAATAAATTAAGATAAAAAAACTCCCACCTTTCTAAAAAGATGAGAGTTGATTATACTTTCTTTTTCCAATCAAGTCATTTTGCTTTATTCACTTGACAATTACTTTTTGCGAAGATAGTTCAACTGAACCTTAGGAGCGCAAGCATTGCTTGTCTTCTCGGTATATTCTGTCACCTTCAAAGTAGCAGTACCCTTGATGTTCTCTACATCACTACCTACCTTGAAGAGATAGTTACCTGCATCTACCTTCCACTGGCTGTTGGCCTCATCGAAGCTGGCAAGATCGCGCTTTTCGAGGGTCATCTTCAAAGTCTGGCTCTCACCTGGATTCAGCAACTTGGTCTTGCCGAAGGTCTTGAGTTCCTTGGCTGGCTTCTCATAAGCGCTCTTTGGAGCGGTGACATAAACCTCAGCAACTTCCTTGCCGGCAACCTTACCGGTATTCTTGATGGTTACGCTAACCTCAATGTTATTGCCTTTTGCCTTAACAGATGGTTTGCCAAACTCGAAGGTAGTATAGCTCAAACCATAACCGAAAGGATAAGCCACATTCTTCTTGAAGGTATCAAAGTAGCGATAACCTACGTAGATATCCTCCTCGTGGTTGCTATAGTCGTAACCCTTGATGTTACCCTTGCTCCAATCCAACAGATTCTTGTAGGTGTACATATCGTAATCCTTGGCAAAGTTGGCAGTAGAAGGATGATCAGTAGCAGCGATAGGCCAGGTCATGGTCAACTTACCCGATGGATTCACCTTACCGGTCAGGATATCAGCTACAGAGTTACCACCCTCGATACCTGGCTGCCAAGCTACGAGAATAGCATCCACACGGTCTCTCCAACTGGCAGTCTCCATCACAGAACCAGAGTTGATGATGACAATCACCTTCTTACCCTTGGCATGAAAAGCATCAGATACACGGAAAATCATATCCTGCTCTATCTGACTGAGGTTGAACTCACCATTGATCTGACGATCCATACCCTCACCTGCCTGACGGCCGATGGTGATGATGGCAGCGTCAGCCTTTGGCTCCTCGCTTGCCACACAACGCTCGGTAATCTCGATTTCATCGAGCTTTGGCTGACCCTGATCCAGGAACCACATCATCGGATTCTTGTCTGCCTTCAACTTAGCCTTGGCATACTTCACATAATTCTGATAGATTTCCGTAAGCTGAGGAGTAGTTGCCACGCCGATATTCTTCAAACCGGTAACCATATCTACAGAATAGCCTACATTAACGGCTCCACTGCCAAGACCACCCGACATGAAGTCGTAAGAGTTGACACCGAAGAGCGCCACGGTCTTCAAGCCCTGGATAGGAAGAGCGGCATCATTCTTCAGGAGCACCATACCCTCGGTAGAACTCTGACGGGTGATGGCAGCATGAGCCTTCAAGTCTGGCTCACCACTATATTTATATCCCTTGAATCGAGGAGTCTTCACGATATATTCGAGCATACGGCGAACATTGCGATCCACATCCTTGATATCCAACTTGCCATTCTTTACTGCATCAACAATATCCTGCACCTGAGCTGGATAACCCGGCATCATCAGGTCGTTGCCTGCCTCAACTTCCTGTTCCAGAGGAAGGTCGGCACGCTTACCAATCCAGTCGGTCTCCACGATTCCCTTATATCCCCAGTCGTTGCGGAGAATATCGGTCAAGAGTTCCTTGTTGCCCTGGGCATAGACACCGTTAATCTTATTATAGGCAGACATGATAGTCCAAGGATTGCTCTTGCGAACCATCATCTCGAAACCCTTCAGATACAACTCACGGAGAGCACGCTGGCTCAATCGCTCATCCACCTTGGTACGGTCAGTTTCCTGAGAGTTTACAGCAAAGTGCTTGGCACTTACACCCACGCCCTGACTCTGTACACCCTGTACAAAGGCGGTTCCAATAAGACCAGTTACGATTGGGTCTTCTGAATAATACTCAAAGTTACGGCCACAGAGCGGATTGCGATGCAGGTTCATACCCGGTCCGAGCACAACATCACAGCCATACTCCAGGGTTTCATTACCGATTGCCTCACCCACCTTGCGCACCAGGTCGGTGTTCCAGGTAGAAGCCAGACAGGTTCCGATAGGGAAACCGGTGGCAAAGTAGCTACGGTTGTCACCTTCTCGATGAGCATCGATATGAACACCGGCAGGACCATCACACTGAACGGTAGTAGGAATGCCGAGGCGAGGGATGGCTACAGTAATACCCGCAGCACCCGGCACGAACTTCTTCTGATGTCCGAGCATAGCGCCACTGCCCACGAATCCATCGTTACCACCGCCCACCAGCATCTGGGCTTTTTCTTCCAAGGTCATCGCCTTGATCACTTCGTAGATGTTATTGGCATTCAGTTTGGGTGCTGATTGCGCCATCATTGTAGTTGCCATCGCTCCAGCCGCAACGGTAAGAGCCAATTTCTTGTAGTTCATCATTTTGTCGTTTATTTCGTTAGTTATTACTTTTCTGTTCTTTTAGTCGTTTCGGCAGTTCCATGCAGTCCCTGAGAATACTGCATTTCTTCAAAAACTTGCTGCAAATATAATAAAATAAGGTGGAAACGCCAAGCATTTCCACCTTTTTTTCTTGAATTCAACAAGATTATTCCCGGATTTAACAAAGGTATAGGAAGAACATAACATACTATACATATCCCTAACCTAAGACTAGTCCTGATATTTAATCTGGAAGTAATCAAAAACAAAACATTCCTTCCATTTCAATCTTTCGCAAATTTCGTCAAAAAGAAGAAAAAAATAGTCGAAAACCTTGTAGGTATCATATAATAATCGTATCTTTGCCAAATTATCCAAAAGTTGGGTACTAGAGTAAGGACATTTAAATAATGAAAGGTATGGAGCAGAGAAAATCTTCCATCGAAATCTATCGTTCCCCAGAGGGAAACATAGAGCTGAATGTAAAATTAGAGAATGATACCGTTTGGCTTACACAAAGCCAAATGGCAGAGTTGTTTGCTGTTGACAGAACATCTGTTACACGACACATTCGCAACATTTACAAGAGTCAAGAACTAGACGAAAAGTCAACTTGTGCAAAAAATGCACAGGTTCGTTTTGAGGGTAAGAGACAAATCATTCGTGATATTCCTTATTATAATCTTGACATGATTATTTCGGTAGGGTACAGAGTGAATAGCAAGAATGCGACCTCTTTCCGCCGTTGGGCAACCTCTATCTTGAAGCAATACATTATCAAGGGTTACGCCATCAACCAGAAACGCCTAGACAATTACAACGAACTGAAAGAAGTGGTTCGTTTGATGTCACGTGCAATTACATTACAAGATCAGGTTTCAGAAGGCGAATACAACGGGTTGTTCAATGTCATCAGCGACTATGTTTATGCCCTGGATACTCTCGACAAATATGATTATCAGACATTACTCATAGACAAGACGACTCAAGCCGAGCCGTTCCATGCCACCTACGAAAATGCAATGGAAGCCATCAATGCTTTGAAAGAAAAGTTTGGAGGCAGTAAATGGTTTGCCAATGAGAAGGATGATTCATTCAAGAGCAGCATAGGTCAGATTTACCAAACCTTCGGTGGTGAAGAACTCTACGCTTCGGTAGAAGAAAAAGCAGCCATGCTGCTCTACCTTGTCGTAAAAAACCATTCATTCAGCGATGGCAACAAGAGAATTGCGGCCATGCTTTTTCTTTGGTTTATGGAGAAGAATGGCATTCTGTATGCTGAAAATGGACATAAGAGAATTGCCGACAACACACTCGTTGCCCTGACTCTGATGATTGCAGAAAGCAGAACTGAGGAAAAAGATGTAATGGTAAAAGTAGTCGTCAACCTGATTAACAAAGACAATCAATAGAATTGCCATTAAAAAGCCGCACAACAGCTGTTCTACGCATGCACAACAGCTGAAAGACAAGCGCACAACAGCTGATGTGCGACCGCATATCAACTGTTGTGCGCTTCGAGATACTTACTGTTCCAACAACTTCTATTGTATCTCCGAACAACTTCAGTTACTTCTTTCAGATACTTATGACGCATTCTTCAAACGCCAATAACGCTTGAGGAAAGACATTCAAAGCATTACGGAAGCTTATTCAAATCATTGTAGAAATCTACTTCGCTGTATCCTTTGAGCTTCGCTTATCACGGCGATAACTGCGATAATCATCCAGCGGAATCTCAATATCAGGTTCCACCAACTCACCCTCACGTGGCAAGGCGAACTTCTGATACTTGATGTTCAAGCCACGCTCTATCCACATACTCTCATAATAGGTCTGGATAGAGAGAATCTTACGGGTTTCCTCATCGATACCCTCCTGATGATAGAGGTCCTCGGTGCGGAAGAGCACAGGCAGATGGTTGCCATCCACCATATAAGTGGTATAGGTGAAGAGGAAGTTGGAGTCCGTCTTCAGATGGATGATGCCGCCATCCACGAGGAAATGGCGATAACGGTTCATGAAATAAGTAGATGTAAGACGCTTGCGAGGATTCTTCATCTGCGGGTCAGAGAAGGTGAGCCAGATTTCCTGCACCTCATCCGCAGCAAAGAAGCGGTCGATAATCTCGATGTTGGTACGGAGGAAAGCCACGTTCTTCTGTCCTTCCTCTATCGCCTTCTTGGCACCGGTCCACATTCGTGCGCCCTTGATATCCACACCGATGAAGTTCATTTCAGGATAGAGCTTGGCAAGTTCCACGGTATATTCACCCTTGCCGCATCCCAACTCCAGCACGATAGGGTTATCATTGTGGAAATACATCTCACGCCACTTGCCCTTCATATCGAAAGGCACGTCATCTACAACACTATATGGATACTGGAACACGTTCTCGAAACGCTCCATATCCGCAAACTTAGCTAATTTTCCTTTGCTCATTGATTCTTTTTTTCTTCGTTTGAGTGCAAAGGTAAGCATTTAACGATAATTATACAAATCATATCATGGAATTTGTATAATATTAACGGAAAAAGTTTATTCCGCCTGAATACCGAAGTACTCGTTGAGTTCAGCGATGGCAGCGCCATCAGCATTCGGAAGATCCTTCACCAACTTGCCTTTCTCCAGCAGGAGGATGCGGGAGGATATGTCGGCAACGAAGTTGAGGTTATGGCTGGAGATGATGACCGTGGTGCCCTGCTCCTTACAGATGCGCTGAATCATGTGGGCGATAGTCATCTGAGAAGATGGGTCGAGATAGTTGAACGGCTCATCCAGGAGAAGAACCTTCGGATGAATAATCATTGCTCCGATGATACCAATCTTCTGGCGGTTGCCCTGAGAAAAATCGCGGAGATACTTTTTGGTTCCCATGATTTCATCGTGCATAAAGCCCTCAAACTGCGCCAACCGTTCCTGCAGAGTTTCATCGTCAATGTGATAAACATCAGCGATGAAATCGAAGTATTCCTCAGGGGTGAGGAAGTCGATGAGGAATCTGCCGTCGATGTAACTGCCGGTATATTCCTTCCAGGTCTCACTCTCGTTCACCTTCTGTCCATTGCTTTCCACGAAACCATCATCAGCCTGAATCAGGTCGAGAATCAGACGGAGCAAGGTGGTCTTGCCCGCACCATTATTACCTACGAGTCCTATCAGCTCGCCCTTTGCAACACCCAGATTATCAATATCGAGTACGGTATTGCCATTATATATCTTCTTGAGATTCTGAATCTTGATATCCATTATTCTAATGTTTAATGTGTAGTGTTTAATGTTTACTTAGCTTTCCATGAACTTCTCCATGCGCTTATACTTGTTCTTCTCGAAGATGGCAGCTATCTTGGCGATGAACCATTTGTGGATGGCGATGCTGAAGACTGACAGCGCTACGCAGGTGATAAACCATGCCGTCTCACCGAAGAAATAATAGACAGCACAGACGCCAGCCAGCGGGAAGAGGAAGGCGATAGCATAAAGATTAATCTTCAGATTAGCTCCCTGCATGCTGAACATGGAAGTCTGGAATATCTCCAGACGGGAAGAGAAGAGTGCCGTAGGCAGATTGAAGAGATTGATGAATACTGCCAGACAGAAACCGCTGATAAGCACCTGGATTCCGATTCCTACCTGCAAGAAAAGGAACGGAAGGGTAAGCAACAAAGCGACTGCACTCACCACCATATAATAATAGAAGCAATTCTGCAGCATCTGCTTCACCTTTACCGGCTTGGTCATCAAACCATGGAAGAAGTTTGCCTCAATACCAAAGGTCCATTGCGACAACACCACCGATGGCAACAGGATGGCACCCACTACATAGAGGGTAGTCATAGCCACCTTATCCCCCATTTCCTGTCCCGGCTCTAAAGGCATCAGGGCGAAGAGATAGGCGTTGAAAAGGAAGATGGCGGGAATCATAATCACCATCTTACGGACACGCTTTGCTCTCAACGTGCCGATATATTGCAGACAGAAGAGGTTGATATGGCTGAATCCACGGAACTTGGAAACCTTCTGTTTCTGCTCGTTATAAATCTTTTCGTGATAGAGATAGATGGTAAGTCCGGCGAATACCGCTCCGGCAAGGAAGAAGAGACCTATCCATCCCATATATACCGGGAAGAAAGAAGCCGCAAACATATACCCTATGAGCACGGCAAACATTCCCATCCATCCCAATATCAAAGGCCATTTCAGAATCCACTCCGTAGCCTTGCGGTAGCAGGTGATGTAGATGCCGTCAATATAAGAAAATGCCAGGAACAGAAAGAAGCTGGCAATAACCTGACCTACAGGCAGGAAATAGATAAATACCGGAAGCGTAAGCACCGGAAGCACATAGTTCCAGAAGCTCACGAGATTGGTAGTGAGCAGGTACTTGTTCCAGATTTTCTCTGGCACAGGGCGCGACTTCACGTAATCATCCATCGCCGTAATATCCCGCTTCATCACCATCTTCATGATGATGTCTGGAATCAGCATACCGACAACGATACCGGCTCCCAACAGGGCAGGCATGTCTTCGCCCCCAAGTTCTCCCCCATTCTCGGTGAAGCTGAGAAAGAAACTCACGCCCATCACCACATACAGGAAGATGATGTAGCACGCCACGAAGGCATCTCGCTTGTGGAAGTTACGGCGCTGCTGCAACCACCAAAGCCTTAAAAGTAATCTCAACATAAATTATTCTTTTTATGATTTACGGGCACAAAGGTAAACAAAAATATCCGAAATCTCCTACAAAATGATAGAAATAACTTAAAAATAACATTAAATGAAAAGTAAGAGAAAACGGAAAGAGAAGAAAAGAAAGAATAGGAACATACGCAAAAACGGCATCTCCTCACGAAGATGCCGTTTCTTCCAAACTAACATTAACTTATATATCAACTATTCATCAAAACTATTATAAACCTAAAAGTCAACCTAAACGTATGTCATCTAAAACTTATAATACTCTTATTCAGGCTGAACCGGCAAGATGTTATCATCCTCATCATAGAAGAGAGGAGCCACCTTTACGCTGCGAAGCCAGGTTGTATCATTTGATGGTACGCAGTCGTGATGGAACAGATACCACTGTCCCTTGTACTCACAGATACTGTGATGGGTTGTCCAACCTACTACCGGTTCCAGTATGACGCCCTTGTAAGTGAACGGACCATAAGGATTATCACCTACAGCATAGCAGAGATAATGAGTATCACCGGTAGAGTAGCTGAAGTAATACTTGCCCTTATACTTATGCATCCAGCTGGCCTCGAAGAAGCGATGTGGATCATCAGCTGGCAATACATTACCCTCTTCGTCAACGATGACAACAGGCTTTGGCATTTCAGCAAACTGCTGCACATCATCAGTCATCATGGCTACACGAGATGGCAATGGGTTCTCCTTGCCCTCTGGAAGATGCTCATCCTTCAGTGCCTTGTTGTCCTTGTACCACTGAAGCTGACCGCCCCAGATACCACCGAAGTAGCAGTAAATCTTGCCATCATCATCCTTGAACACGCAAGGGTCGATGCTGTATGACTTGCGGATTGGGTCGGCATTCGGAATGAAAGGACCTTCTGGCTTATCAGCCACAGCCACACCGAGATGGAACACGCCATTATAATCCTTGGCAGAGAAGATGAGATAGTACTTGCCATCCTTCTCTACAACATCGTTGTCCCACATCTGCTTCTCAGCCCATGGCACATCCTTCACATCGAGAATCACACCATGATCGGTTACCTCACCATCCATCACATCGTCCATAGAGAGAACATGATAGTCTTTCATCTGGAAGTGACCGCCATCATCGTCGAAGCTTTCGCCGCTATCCCAGTCATGAGATGGGTAAACATACAGGCGACCGTTAAACACATTGGCAGATGGATCTGCCATATAATCCTTTGGGAACAAATATCTTGCTTTCATTGTTGTTTATTATTTTAAGAGATGTACAATATTATCTAAAGAGATTTTACTTAAAGAGATTGACGATTTCCTTCACCACTGGCTTCACCTCGTTGTTGCGGTCGATGAGCAGTGGATAGTTGGTTCTGCCAGGGATAGGCCAGCCATTCAACCAAGAGTGACCATCGTTGACACCCCAGAAGGTAACACGACTGATGACATCCTTGTGACGCTCTACAATCTTAAAGAGATCGAGATAACGCTGGTTGAAGAGTTTCTGTGCCTTCTTGTCAAGTCCCTTCACGTATGGATTGTACTTCTTCTGAAGTTCAAACCTTTGGCTGATTTCCGCTCCGCCGAATCCTTCCGGATTAGGAAGCATGTTCATATCCAACTCCGTCAGCATCACCTTCACTCCTTCACCAGCAAAAGCCTCGATGCTCTTCTCATACTCAGCATAGTCAGGATAATCAAAACCATTATGGCTCTGCATACCTACTGCATCGATGCGGAGACCCTTCGCCTTCAAATCGCGAACCAGTTTGCAGATAGCCTCTCGCTTGGCTGGCTTCGAAGTAGAATAATCATTGTAGTAGAGTTCTACGTTTGGATCAGCCTCATGCGCAAAGCGGAAAGCCAACTCGATGAACTCCGGACCGATAATCTTATAATATAAAGACTTGCGGTAAGAGCCATCATCCTCGAAAGCCTCGTTCACAACGTCCCAACCCTTTACTCTACCTTTATAATGAGTAACCACATTCATAATATGGTTATACATTCTGCCGATAAGCACTTCACGGCTTACCAGATTACCCTTATCATCGGTAAACATCCACTTAGGTGGCTGAGAATGCCAAACCAGACAATGACCGATCAAGGTCTTGCCGTTCTTCTCTGCCCAGTCAGCGAGTTTATCGCCATCAGTGAAATCAAAGCGATTCACCTCCGGATGATTCTTCTCGCCCTTCATACAGTTCTCGGCAACCACCTGGTTAAACTGTTTCTTCACTACTTCCTCACCTGCAGGGTCTTGTCCATTAGGCAAATCGGTATTAATGGCAGCACCTACCAGGAAGTACTTACCCATAGTTTCCTGGAATGTTGGGATTTGAGCTGCAGAGTTCGCTTTTTGAGCGAAAGCTGTTGAAGCAAGCATCAGCCCCAGTGCCAGAGTTGTGATCTTTTTCATATCTTATATCTATTTTTCTCGTTAATAATTATAGTCTCTAGTTTTCTTCCTTGTGTCGGGCCTCAATCTTCTTGTTGATGTCGTCAATAACCTCATCGGTCAACTCATATTTAGAGATGATGAACATCGCCAAGCCCAGCAAGATGGCAGGGATTACGCATACCAGCCAGCGGATACCTTCCTGTGCCAAAGGAGTCTGCTGCTCCAAATCGTTCATGAAGTAAGCACCGGCAGCATTACCAACCGACATCATGGCGAAGGCGGTGATAAAGAAGAGAGCCACGATACGGAGAGGACGGTTATGGAAAAATTCTGTCCACAGATCGCTCACCTTAACATTCTTGGTTTCCTTCTCGTCCATCACCACACGCTCTTTGGTCTGGGTAAAGCAGAATACCAAAAGGGCGAAACCTACCAGAGCATAGATCAGCATGGCAACAAACCAGGCATTACCATCAATCGGAAGCGAGTTGCTCTCTTGAGCTGCCGCAGCCTGATAACCGGTCCATGCAAGGACTGCACCTGGAACAACACCACCCAAAGCCATACCAGCCTTGTAGAAGATACCGGTCAGAGCATTGACAATACCCGCAATACGCTTGCCGCTGGTATATTCTGCAAAAGAGATGACCTCTGGAATCAGAGCCCACATATATCCTGTAGCTACGATTACGCCTGTTGATTTGATGAACTGAGCGATATAAACCAGCGTGATATGATCCTTTACAGGTCCCATCTTGCTGATGATATAAAGCATCGCCATACCCACGATAGCCACAGTAAGGAAGATGTAGAACATATTCTTCTTGCCTACCTTTTTCTTGATGGCAGGCACCAGCGGCATAAAGATGAAGGATGGCAGAGAACCCAAACCCATGAAGAGCGCCATTTCGAAAGGAAGATCCTTGGCTGCTGCAAGCATGGCTACCAGGATTGGAACACCTGCTGATACACAGAGTCCACCCACATTTGCCATAAACATACGTACAGAGGTGAGAATGGTTATTTCGTCTGTATCGCGAGTCAGCGAAGAGTTCAAGGCTCCGTAAGGTACATTAATCAATGTATAGAGCATTGACAAGCCTACGTATGTTACGTAAGCATAGATGAGCTTGATGGTTTCTGTCTGTCCTTCCATACCATTCCAAAAACAGAGGATGGCAAGTACGGTGAGTGGCAAACCCGCCAGGACGAGATAAGAGCGATACTTACCCCAACGTGGATTATGCTTATCTACATAAGTTCCCACCAACGGGTCCCAGAGTACATCGACCAAGCGAACCACCAAGAACATGGTGGCAGCAACACCAGGATTAAGTCCATAGATGTCGGTGTAGAAGAACAACAGATACATGCAGATGGTCTGATAGATGAGGTTTTGCGCCAAGTCGCCAGATCCGAATCCGATGCGTTGTAGCCAATTCAGTTTGTAGAATCCCTTAGATTCTTGTGATACAGTTGTCTGTTCCATATTTTATTCAGTCATTAAGTTTACACCTTATTATATATATAACATAAAAGATGCATATAATATATTTACTTCAATTTCTCTGCGGCAAACTTGCCCATTGCCTCATATCCCTTCGGATTGAGATGCAGCCAGTCGTCAGAATACTCAGCCTTCAGACGCTGAGGGTCTTTCGGATCGCGGGTCAGCTCATCGAAATCGATGACCTCGTCGAAGGCACCACTTTTCCTGATCCATTCGTTCACGGTCTGTCGCATCGCCTCATGCCAATAAGAATACCAGCCGTTTCCCTTGGTTGGGGTGATGGTTCCGCCATACACCTTGATTCCCTTTGCCTTGGCTTTCGCTATCAGCACCTTATAGCAGGCAATCAGGGTATCTGTTACATGTTCATAATTTCCTCCGCAGCAACCGATATCGTTGGTTCCCTCAAAGATGATGAGCTTATCCACACCTGCTTGTCCCAGGATATCACGATCGAAACGTTTCATGGCTGGTTCGCTCAATCCACCTTGCACCACGCAGTTGCCACCGATTCCAAGATTCAATACGCCGTATGGCTTCTCTGCATTCAAGGCATCCGAGAGGAAATCGGTCCAGCGGTTCTGATGGTTGGTAGTACTTCCGCGGCCATCGGTAATAGAGTTTCCGAGGATAGCTACCACAGGGGTAGCTTTATCGGTCTTCACATCAATGGCAGAAAGATTGTACCAGTGGTCAGCCTTTTCCTGCTTATCGAAAGCTGCATCTGCAGGTTTCACCGCCTTGCCCTTCACATTACTTACTATATAAGATGTGGTACGTGAACCACGATGGGATGTTGCATTCACTGGAGTCTGCTTGCCATAATCGATGGTAATCGTGAGGCGCTGTCCAGTCTTCAAGGCATATTTCAAATCATCTGAGAAGATAGCCTTGCCAGGAGCGATGGTTACATTCTTCTTGCCATTGAATTTAAGATACTTCACCGTCTTGGCATTGATTCCCCAATTGCTTGGAACATCAGTATCTGCAATATACACCGATTTGATTTCTACCGGCTCCTTACTCTGCTCGTTGCTGAGCTTCACTCTGAGTTCCTCTCCGCCAAAAGATACATGAACCACCTGTCGGCAAGAGCGATTGCTTAAGCTTTCCTTAGGCATATCTCCTTTACCAGTCCATTCCACTGCTGTAGCCCAAGATCCTTTCCATACCTTCTGGGCAAAAACTACAGGACTTGACGCAGCCAATACGAGCGCCAAAGATAAGATTCTTATTGCTTGTTTATTCATTGTTATTATGATGCTTTTAATGTTTCTATTGTTGTTGACGATGCAAATTTACTAATAAGTAATGAAATAACAGGTATTTAATAGTTACCATTACTTTTCTATTTGTTTCATACTTACAAAAAGGGCACAAAAAGATAAAGAAACAAAAAGAAACGAAACATTTTATTGCATTAGAATTTGTTTCTTTCATTGTTTTTTGTTACTTTTGCAGCCGTAACAACCTAATTTAAACAAGAAAACGGACAGAAAATATGAAGCATATCAGACATTGCCTCACGGCACTCTTCGCTATCACCATCTCGCTCATGGTATGGGCAGACAGTGGTGAACTTTTCACATCGGGCAAACTGTCAAGTTCGCTCATCAACTGCATGGTGCAGGATAAATACGGATATATCTGGGTGGGAACCGAATACGGACTCAGCAAGTTTGACGGCTACCGCTTTACCAACTATCTGCACAACGAAGAAGACACAACCTCCATTACTGACAACATTATCTCCGACCTGCTGGTAGATAAGAAAGGTAACCTGTGGATAGGTAGTGCCAAGGGACTGATGCGCTATAATTATGAGACGAACGATTTCGCCCGTCTCCAGTTTCCTGATGGCAGAAAGCCACGTATCTATTCTATGGTAGAAAGTCACAATGGCGATATCCTGCTGGGTACAGCAGGATATGGTCTCTATTCTGTAAAAGACAGAAATACCCAGAAAGGAACAGACGACCTTTTCACTATCAGACAGGAAAGGCAATACGCTGAGCGCGATTCTGATGTATTCTTTACCCATATCTACGAAGATAAGCATCATTATCTCTGGCAGAGTAGCCACCTTTCTATCTTCACCCGTTTCATCAAGAAACATGGCAAGGTGCAGCGCAAAGACTTCAAATCGCCATGCGGAGCACCTGTGGCTTTCATCCAACATCGTCCGCAGACCATGCTCATCGCCTGTATGTATGGCATCGTCTATTATGATTACCGCACAGGCCGCATCGCTGATGCCGGCTACGACTTTGGCGGTTATCAGAATAATGTAACCATCAACAATGCTACCTTCGACCACGAAGGCAACCTTTATATCAGTACCTCCGAGCATGGTGTTCTCATGATCAGAAAGGGAAGCAACAGGGTAGAACAGTTGGAGAACAGCAACAGCAGTTTCAATCTGGCTACCGCCTTCGTCAACGATATCATCGAAGATAAGGACAACAATCTCTGGATAGGCTGTTACAAGAAAGGTCTGTACCTGATCAACCAGCGCCAGCAGGCTTTCAACAGCTGGAGTTTCTCTGCACAGAACTACATCATCGGCGGCAGCGTTTCATCTATAGCACAAGGCGAAAATGGTGAAACATGGTGTACGGTACAGAACAGTGGTGTGTTCTGTTTTGACGCTTCAGGCAAGATTATCGCCCACCCTCAGTCACCTGCAGGTACCTGCATCATCTATAAAGACCGACGTGGCGATTACTGGATCAGCAATGGCAGCGCACTCTACAGCTACAACCCTCATACAGGTACATACCAGCAGAAACTCACCTTTACCAGCGCCGGCATCTATTGTATGACTGACGATGCACAGGGCAACCTTTACATTTCTGTATACAGCAAAGGCCTATATATATATAATGTGGAAAGCGGCAAGGTTACCGTTCTGAATATGCAGCAAAGAGGCGATAAAGGATTCCTCTGCAACGACTGGGTACGAAGCATGGCGCTCGACCATACAGGACATTTATGGATAGGAACCTCTAATGGAGTTTCCTGTCTCAATACCCGAACGCTCAGTTTCAAGGATTTCGGATGGAACAATATTCTGAAAGACAGACAGGCGAATGGTATCTGCGAAAGTAAGAACGGCGATATAATCATCGGTACCGAAGAAGGACTCTATCTGTTTGACAGAAAGAACAACAAGACGATGAACTTTCCTCATGCCGAAGCGTTGAAAGGCAAGCAGGTTTGCAGTATCATCAAAGACCGGAAGGGTGACTTGTGGGTAAGTACAACCATGGGCATCTGGCAGTATGAACAGAAGAACAGACAGTTTATCGGCCACATCAACGGCAACGGACTTACTACCCGTGAGTACGTGCTGGGCTCTTCCATGCATACCGCCAACGACCTTATCGCCTTCGGAACCAGTGATGGTATCACAACCTTCTATCCTGACGTTGTCAGGGCCAAGAAGATGGAACTGGGAGATGTACATCTCACCAACTTCATCATCGACGGAAAGCCAATCAACTGCATGGCAAAAGACTTCAGCATTCCTTACTCCCAGAATTCATTCACTCTGGAGTTCTCGCTGCTCAACTACAGGAATACCGATAATATCAGTTTCCAATACCGCATCAACGACGGCAAATGGAACAGTACCAATGAGGGAGCCAATGCCGTAGCATTCAACAAGTTGAAACCGGGCGACTATACGCTGGAAGTAAGAGCTACCAGCAATGGCAGATATTCCAAGAATCCTACCATCATCAACATCAAGGTATGCGATCCTTGGTATGCATCACCCGAGGCATATCTCCTCTATATCCTGATCATAGCAAGCGTCATCCTGTATGTTATCTATACATACGAGCGCCGCCGCAAGGCAGACCTGGAAGAGACCAAGATGCAGTTCCTCATCAATGCCACCCACGATATCCGCTCGCCGCTGACATTAATCATGGGGCCGCTCAACAAGCTGAAAACCAGATTAACAGATGCCGAAAGCAAACAGGATATCGATACTATCGACCGCAATGCCCAGCGCCTCCTGCTTCTGGTAAACCAGATACTTGATGAGCGAAAGATAGACAAGAACCAGATGCATCTCCACTGTCAGGAGACTCCGCTCAAGGATTTCCTGCATGGCATCATATCGCTCTACCGCTTCAATGCACAGGAGCGCAACATCACCCTTTCGCTCAAAGAAGACGAAAGCCTCAGCAGCGACAAAGGCAAGCTGAAGGTTTGGATAGACCGCATCAACTTTGACAAGGTTATCTCCAACCTGCTCTCCAATGCCATGAAGTATACCTTTGATGGCGGCGAGATTACTGTTATCATAGGTAAAGACGAAAAGAATGCCATCATCAGGGTAGAAGATACAGGCATCGGACTGAAGGAAGAAAAGACCGACCGCCTCTTCGAACGTTTCTATCAGGGGAACAACAGCAGCGGACTCCATATCGAAGGAACCGGTATCGGACTCAACCTCTGTAAGGCGTTTGTAGAAATGCACGGAGGCAAGATTAAGGCCTACAACCGTACCGACGGCATCAAGGGTTCCTGCTTCGAAGTAAGTATCCCGCTGGGCAACAGCCATCTGCAGCCAGGCGAGATACTGGAAGAAGAAGACAAGAAGGAGCAGGAGATTACCAAAAAGAAAGTACAGGCCAACCGCAACTTCAATATCCTGATAGTTGACGATGACAACGAGATTGCCCAATACATCAAGACAGAACTGAGCGACTGGTACCGCTTTGAGCATGCCTGCAACGGCAAGGAGGGTTTGAAGATGCTGCTCACCGGCAAGTACGACCTCGTGATAAGCGATGTGATGATGCCGGAGATGGATGGAATCACCATGCTCAAGAACATCAAGAGTAACAGCAACATCAGCGATATTCCTGTCATCCTGCTCACCTCGAAGAGCGAGGTTGAAAACCGGTTGGAGGGACTTCGCAGAGGAGCCGATGCTTTTCTGGCAAAGCCTTTCGACATGGAAGAGCTGCATATCCTTATCGACAACCTGGTGGATAATGTGCGACGCATCCGCGGCAAATACAGCGGAGCACAAGGTCAGAAGGCAAAGATTGAGCAGATTCAGGTAAAGGGCAACAACGATGCCCTGATGGAACGCGTGATGAAATATATCAACGCCCATCTTGCCGACCCGGACCTCAATGTAGAGAAACTTACCGAGGAGGTAGGTATCAGCCGTGCACAGCTCCACCGTAAACTGAAGGAGATTGCTGGTGTTTCTGCCGGAGAATTTATCCGTAACCTCCGTCTGGAACAGGCGGCACGACTCATCGAAGAGGGACAGATCAATATCACGCAGGTAGCCTACTCTGTAGGTTTCAACAACCAGACCCACTTCTCTACCGTGTTCAAAAAACACTATGGCATGTCGCCTAGCGAGTATGCTGAAACAAAGAGAAATGAGAAATAAACAACAAATAGAAGAGAATAAGGTATTTTTTCGTATCTTTGCAGCAGAAACAATAACAATATAAACTAACGGTCTGCAAAGATATGAAGAAATACCTCATTTTATTATTTACGGTACTTACATCACTCCATGTTTCTGCACAGAGTGACGGTTCACAGTTATGGCTCGGAAAGCAGTATGCTAACTCATGCCAAGTCATTTCACAGTTGCCTGATGATGCAACAGCCAAGATTGCCAAGCAGGAGTTGGAAAACAACTGGCGTGGCAAGAATGTTGAGCTCAAGATAGACAAGGCTCTGAATCTTGGCGAGGGCTATAACATCTACGCCCGTCCTGCACAGCAAGGCGACAACATTCAGTACGAGGCAACTATCACCGCCAGCAATCCTATCGGTTTGCTCTACGGTGCCTACGAGTTGATTCGACTTCAGAACACCGATGCCTACAACACAGGTAGCGGCAAGCAGCAGAACTTCAGCAAGACCATCGATGAAACCGAGAAACCTCAGGTGGGTCTCCGCATTCTCAACCATTGGGACAATCTCGATGGCAGCATCGAACGTGGCTATGCCGGAAAGAGCATCTTCAAATGGGAAGAAATCAAACTCGGCAAAAACGGTAAGGGCGGCAGCATCAGTAAGAGTCTGCACGACCGACTCATCACCTACGCCCGTGCCAACGCCTCTTTGGGCATCAACGGCAGCGTGCTCAACAATGTGAATGCATCGCCAAAGATGATGACTGCAGAATATATTAATAAGGTGAAGATCATCGCCAACATCCTGCGTCCTTATGGTATCCGGGTATACCTCAGCATCAACTTCGCTTCGCCTATGGCTTTAGGCTACACCAAGACTGCCGACCCACTGGATAAGAAGGTACAGCAGTGGTGGAAGAAGAAGGCAAAAGAGATATATGCTACCATCCCAGACTTTGGCGGATTCCTCGTAAAAGCCAATTCTGAAGGACAGCCTGGTCCTGGCGACTACCACCGCACACATGCCGATGGAGCCAACATGCTTGCCGATGCCGTCAAACCATACGGAGGCATCATCATGTGGCGAAGCTTTGTATATGGTGCTAACCATAAGGGAGAAGACCGTGTAAAGCAAGCTGTCAGCGAATTCAAAGGTATGGATGGCAAGTTCCGTGACAACGTCATCTTGCAGTCAAAGAATGGTCCGCTCGACTTCCAGCCTCGTGAGCCATACGCTCCTATCTTCGACAACATCAAACAGACTCCACAGATAGCAGAACTTCAGATTACCCAGGAATATCTTGGTCAGTCTAAGCACCTCACCTATCTCGCTCCTATGTGGAAGGAATTCTTTGGCTTTGTTAATCCAGACAGACTGGTTGGAATCTCAGGTGTAGCCAATATCGGTGATGATGCCAACTGGTGCGGTCATCCGTTCTCACAGGCTAACTGGTATGCTTTTGGCCGATTGGCATGGAATCCTTCACTTACAGCTGAAGAGATTGCTCACGAATGGCTCGTACAGACCTACGAAAACCAGGACGAGCGATTCACTAAACCTGTAGAGATGATGATGATGACTTCGCGCGAAGCTTGCGTCAACTATATGATGCCTTTGGGTTTGCACCACATCTTCAAGTTCGACCACCACTACGGTCCGGAGCCAGATGGTTTCATCGCAAGTTATCCTTTGGAATGGTGTCCGGTCTACTATCACAAGGCTGATGCTCAGGGTGTAGGTTTCGACCGTTCATCCAAGGGAACAGATGCTGTCGGTCAGTACCCAGAACCATATCGCAATCTGTATGATAACATCGAGACCTGTCCTGAGGAATATCTTCTCTGGTTCCACCATGTGCCTTGGACTTACAAGATGAAATCAGGCAGCACCCTCTGGCAGGAACTCTGCATGAAGTACAACATGGGTGTGGCGATGGTAGAAGTATACCGCGACTTCTGGCATACCTCAGCCAAGCAGTTTATGAAGGGGCATGAGCAGGAATGGCAACATACAGACTCTCTGCTCAATGTACAGTTGGAGAATGCAAAGGAATGGCGCAATACCTGTCTCAAGTATTTTCAAACCTTTTCAAAAATGAAGATTTATGAATAAGATTGTATTATCTTTTCTAACATTATTATGCTGCATCAACATACAAGCTGGAGTAAAACTGCAGAAGCAAGGCTCTGCAACCCAGCTTGTTGTCAATGACAAGCCGATGCTTCTCCTGGCTGGTGAGTTGAGCAACTCTGCCGCAACGAGTCCTGCCGACATCAGGAAAGCATTGAAACAGATGAAGAATAGCGGAGTCAACTCTGTCTTCGTTCCTGCATATTGGGAATTTGTAGAACCTAATGAGGGCAAATATGATTTTGCACTTGTAGACAGCGTCATCACAACTGCCCGTAAGCATGACTTGAAGATTGTCTTCCTATGGTTCGGTGCCTGGAAGAACTCCATGAGCTGCTATGCTCCACTATGGGTAAAGGAAAACACCAAACGTTTCCCTCGTTCACTCACAGAGAACAGCAAGCCATTAGAGATATGCACAGCCTTCAGCGATAACCTGCTTCAAGCAGACAAGCGAGCTTTCTGCGAACTGATGAAACACATTAAAGCAGTAGACAGTCAGGAGAATACCGTTATCATGATGCAGGTAGAAAACGAAATCGGCATGCTCGAATCTGCCCGCGACCACTCTCCTCTTGCCGAAAAAGCTTACAGACAACCCGTTCCTGCCCCATTACTCAAGGCGCTCAAGCTCAAGAAAAAAGGTACATGGGCAGAAGTTTTCGGAACAGACCGTTATGCTGACGAGAAATTCCAAGCATATTATTATGCCAAGTATGTAGAGCAGCTAGCCTCAGCAGGCAAAGCCATCTACAATATTCCGATGTATGTAAATGCAGCTATGAACAGTCGTGGCAGAAAACCAGGCGAATATCCTTCTGCCGGACCACTTGCTCATCTGATTGACATCTGGAAATGTGGTGCACCAAGTATCGATATTTTTGCACCAGATATCTATGATACCGGTTACAAGGGATGGGTAGAGAAATACAAGCGTGCCGACAATCCTTTCTTCACTCCAGAAGTGAAATGCGATATCAATAGCGGCGTAAAGGCATATTATACCTTCGGCGAAACAGATGCTATCAGTTTCAGTCCCTTTGCTCTCGATGAAGCTAACTACAAGGTGAAGAACAGTATCAGACGTTCATATAAGGTTATCAACCAACTCTCTCCTATCCTGCTTCAGCATCAGGGAAAGGGTAAAAACTGGGGATTGCTCTTCGATCAGGAAGATAAAGAGCGAATCATCGAAGATGGAGATATCACCATGACCTGCCGTCATTTCTTCACGCTACCATGGGATCCTCGCGCTACAGATGGAAGTAAATGGCCTGAAGGCGGTGGCTTGATTGTGAAACTAGCCAAGAACGAATACATCATAGCAGGTAATGGAATCGTCGTAGTCTTCCAAAGCAAGACTGAAAAAGCGCAAGCTGAAGAAAAGAAACTCGGTGAGGACGGATTTGTAGACAACGGTGGAACCGAAACAAAGAAACAAGCCACAACCTTCAAAGGTAAGCGTATCGGTATCGGATATGTAGACCAGGTTGAAGTAAACAAAAACGGCAAATTACAGTTTATCCGTCGTGATAATGGCGATCAGGACCACCAGGGGCGCCATGCCCGCATCTCATGTGGAGACAATAAAATACTCCACATCAAGCTATACGAATACTAAAATGTCTATATATAATAAGGTATAAAGGGGATTTGCAGTTGCATATCCCCTTTTTTTTCACCTAAACATGTCTGTTTTATTGTACATGAAACATTTTAAAACACGCAAGATACAAATTTTAACTGCACTTTACGAAAAAGGACATATCTTTGCAGCCGTAAACAATTAACAAAATAGTGAGTAACAAACGTTTAATATACCTACAAACTGTTAAACTATGAAGTTATATTTAAAACAAACAACAATCTTAATGGGTATGTGTTCCGCACTTGGAATGTATGCTCCAGAGGTACAAGCTAGCAATGGAGAAGCAAATTCTCTGATAGCAACTTCAGTACAACAAACCAAAAAGGTTACAGGTAATATCAGCGACTCTATGGGTCCGCTGATTGGTGCAACAATCAAGGAGAAAGGAACAAGTAACGGTGTAGTAACCGACTTGGAAGGTAATTTCTCTATTAATGTAAAGCCTGGTGCTACGCTCGTGATTTCTTATGTTGGTTACAACACCAAGGAAATTGTAGTAGGCAATCAGACAAACATTAAGGTTTCAATGGAGGAAGAAGGTCATAGCCTCAACGATGTTGTCGTTATCGGTTATGGTACCCAGCGCAAGGAAGCCATCACAGGCTCTGTAGCCAATGTGGGTGGTGACAAGTTGAACCAAATTGCTTCATCAAATGCCGCACAAGCCCTCCAAGGTCGTGTTGCAGGTGTATTGATGACCCAAACCTCCTCACAACCTGGCGCAGAGATGCAAATTCGCATCCGTGGCCAGCGCTCATTGACAGCCAGTAATGACCCATTGATTGTCCTTGATGGAATTCCATTTATGGGCAATCTCTCCGACATCAATCCGACAGACATCAAGTCTATGGACATTCTCAAGGATGCTTCCGCAACGGCCATTTATGGTTCCCGTGGTGCCAATGGTGTCATCATCATCACCACCAACAAGGGTGCCGAAGGAACTCCAGCCAAAGTAAGTTACAATGGTTACTTTGGTTTCAAGAAAACATTCCATAAGTTCCCTATGATGAATGGTAAGGAATTCGCAGCTTTACGCAAGGCTGCTGGTAAATACGAAAACACCTTGGACGAAAGCGATGACACAGATACCGACTGGCAAGATATGTTCTTCAAAACAGGTATCACCACAAGTCACGATGTCAGCGTAGCAGGCGGAACTAAGGGCGGAAGCTATAGCTTCGGCGCAGGTTACTACCATGACGAGTCTGTCGTTCCTACACAGGGATTCAATCGTATCTCTGTAAGAGGTAACTTTGACCAAAATGTCGGTAAGTTCTTCCATTTCGGCTTGTCAACCAACAATAGTTATCGTGAAATCAAAGGTGGCAACGTTGGCCTCTACAATGTTTTGACCATGAGTCCTCTTGCAAATCCATACGATGAGGAAGGCAACTTAAAGAGAGTCATCAAGATGCCTCTGGACAACACATGGGTATTGACCAAGGACGTAGCAGAAAGCCTCGAAGACTCTTGGCTCAATGAGAGCAAGGGTATCGGTTCTTACAACACCTTGTTCGCGGAGGTAAAATGCCCTTGGATACAAGGTTTGTCATACCGTATCAACGTGGGTCTGAACTACCGTTCCAACAAACAAGGTGCTTTCACAGGTACAGGCATTGGTAGTGACAACGCAGATTCTCCAAACAGTGCATCGGTACAAGAATCAGTTTACAAAAACTGGGCTGTCGAGAATTTGATTACTTACGATCGCACTTTTGCAGAAAAGCATCATGTCAATGTTGTTGGTATGTATTCTGCCGAGCAGACGACTTATGAACAGACACAAATGTCTGGTCAAGCTATACCTGCAGAATACTTCCAGTATTATAATATAGGTGCAGCCACAAAGAATCTATCCGTCAACCCAAGCAACCAAAATTACTGGCAGAGCGGCTTGATGTCTTGGATGGGACGTCTTATGTATTCATACGACAATAAATACATGGCTTCTGTAACATTCCGTGCTGACGCATCCTCTCGTCTGGCAAAAGGACACCAGTGGCACACCTACCCTGCAGTTTCTGTAGGTTGGAATATCGCACGTGAGAATTTCATGCAAAACTTGACATGGCTTGACAACTTGAAGCTCCGCATTGGTTATGGTGAAACCTCAAACCAGAGTATCAATCCTTACTCTACCCTCGGTGCACTCAGTACACGTCCATACAACTTTGGTCCAACTACTTATGACCGTGGATTCTATGTAAGCACATTACCTAACACAGAATTGGGTTGGGAATACTCATCTACCTGGAACTTCGGTGTTGATTTCAGTCTCTTCCAAGGTCGTCTGAGTGGTACTTTGGAGTACTATATTCAGGACACCAAGGATTTGTTGCTAGGCGTATCTCTCCCATCTACCTCTGGCGTGAACAGCTATACAGCAAATGTCGGAAAGACACGTAACAAAGGTATTGAGTTCTCTTTAAACGGTACCATTCTTGATGGCAAAAACGGCTGGACTTGGGACGCTGGTATCAATTTGTATGCCAACAAAAACAAGTTGGTAGCATTGGCATCAGGTGCAGATCGTGATCTGGGCAACCGCTGGTTCGTAGGTCATCCTATTGATGTCATTTACGACTACAAGAAGATTGGTTTGTGGCAAAAAGACGACAAATATCTCGACATTCTTGAGCCAGGTGGAAATGTGGGTATGATCAAGGTTGAATACACCGGTGATTACAATGAAGACGGAACACCTACTCGTCAAATCAACAGCGATGATATGCAAATCATGGATATGGATCCAGACTTAATGGGTGGTTTTAACACAACAGTGGGTTATAAGAACTTCGACTTGACTGTCATCGGTTCATTCCAGATTGGTGGCAAGTTGGTCAGTGCACTCCATTCTTCCAACGGTTATCTTAACCTATTGTCTGGTCGCCGCAACAACATCAAGGTAGATTATTGGACAGAAGACAACACGAATGCCAAATATCCAAAACCTGGTGGCATCATGTCTGGCGACAATCCAAAATATGGTTCTACATTGGGTTACTTCGACGCAGGCTATCTCAAGATTCGCACCATCACATTGGGTTATAACTTCGACAAGTTGAATGCCATCAAGAATCTTGGTATAAGCAAACTCCGTGTATATTGCTCAGTACAAAACCCATTTGTATTCTTCTCTCCATTCAAGAATGAATGTGGTCTTGACCCAGAGACCAACACATTGAGTAACAATGGTAGTACAATGGCAGTAACCATGGATGGTTACACCAACGCTCATAAGATACCTGTAGTAGGTTACAACACCCCATCTACACGTAACTTTATCTTCGGTATTAATGCAACATTCTAAAGATATACTATTATGAATAAGATATTAAGCAAAAATATAAAAGGCCTTGGCATTGCGTCTATCGCACTTTTAATGCTGGGTTCATGCTCAGACATACTAGACGAGCAACCACGCAGCCAATACGACCCAACCTTCTTCAAGACAGAAAATGGTATCAAGGGAGGTCTTACAGCACTTTACTCACATCTCCGTGACACATACGGTCAAGCATACTACTACAACAACTGCGAGACAGGTACGGATGAATATACCTGGGCACAGTCAGCCGATGGCAACTTTAAGGACGCAGACCTTTCTGGCGTAGGAACTCTGACCTCTCTGTCATCACGTTCTGACGTCTTGTGGGGCAACGCTTTCACATACATCAATACAGCCAGTGGCGTTATTGAAAACGGTGAACAAGCAGGTATTAACGAATCTCTTCTTAGCGAAGCTCGTTTTTTCAGAGCATTCGACTACTTCCGTCTTGTACAGACATTTGGCGGTGTACCTTTGGACTTAGGTGCTGGCGAATTGAAATTCAACACCTCTCCAACTCGCACCTCTGCACGTAATACTGTACCAGAAGTTTACACTAAGGCCATCTTCCCTGACTTGAAGAAAGCAGTAGAGAACTTACCTGAAAAAGGACGTGTAACAGGTGGCGTCACCAAAACATTGGCACGCCTTATCTTATCACAAGCATATCTCACCTACGCTTGGTGGTTGGAGAATCCTAATAACATTCCAACTTACCCAGAGTGCGAACGTAAAGATCTTGACGGGCACGATGCTACTTGGTATTTCCAGCAGGCATACGATATCGCCATTGAAGGCATCAAGAACCCAGCTGATTTTGGCTTGATGGACACCTATTATGACGTAAACCTCGCAGAAAACGACCGCAACAAGGAGATGTTGCTTTACGCTGACCATACAGAGAAAAGCGAGGAATACAATGGTGGCTCACTTAGTTATGGCGGTGGTGGCGCACCAGACAACTTCGCCTCTTGGATGGTATGCTGGAACTACCCTAACATGGTAATCGATAAGGCTGATGGTTCTAAGTTCAATCCAGTATTGCGTGCTGCTGTTCAAGCCTTAGGACGTCCTTGGACTCGTATGGCACCTACGCAGAATGTTTTCAAAGAGACTTTTGCTGACAAGACCAATGACTCTCGTTATGATGGCACATTCACCTACACATTCCGTGCGAACTGGGACTTAGGCGGCAATAACACAGAAAAAGGTATTGGTGCCAATGGTATGGACATCAAGG
>NZ_CP102288.1:0-62500 GCF_025151535.1 Segatella copri DSM 18205 | reverse complement strand
TTGAGTTTCACCGTTGCCGGCGTACTCCCCAGGTGGGATGCTTAATGCTTTCGCTTGGCCGCTGACCTGTTCAGACCAACAGCGGGCATCCATCGTTTACCGTGCGGACTACCAGGGTATCTAATCCTGTTCGATACCCGCACTTTCGAGCTTCAGCGTCAGTTGCGCTCCAGTGAGCTGCCTTCGCAATCGGAGTTCTTCGTGATATCTAAGCATTTCACCGCTACACCACGAATTCCGCCCACTTTGTGCGTACTCAAGGAAACCAGTTCGCGCTGCAGTGCAGACGTTGAGCGTCTACATTTCACAACACGCTTAATCTCCGGCCTACGCTCCCTTTAAACCCAATAAATCCGGATAACGCCCGGACCTTCCGTATTACCGCGGCTGCTGGCACGGAATTAGCCGGTCCTTATTCATAAGGTACATGCAAAAAGCCTCACGAGGCTCACTTTATTCCCTTATAAAAGCAGTTTACAACCCATAGGGCCGTCATCCTGCACGCTACTTGGCTGGTTCAGACTCTCGTCCATTGACCAATATTCCTCACTGCTGCCTCCCGTAGGAGTTTGGACCGTGTCTCAGTTCCAATGTGGGGGACCTTCCTCTCAGAACCCCTACTGATCGTCGCCTTGGTGGGCCGTTACCCCGCCAACAAGCTAATCAGACGCATCCCCATCCATCACCGATAAATCTTTAATCTCTTTCAGATGTCTTCTAGAGATATCATTGGGTATTAGTCTTACTTTCGCAAGGTTATCCCCAAGTGGTGGGCAGGTTGGATACGCGTTACTCACCCGTGCGCCGGTCGACGCCCATCAAAAGCAAGCTTTCGATGTCGTTTCCCCTCGACTTGCATGTGTTAAGCCTGTAGCTAGCGTTCATCCTGAGCCAGGATCAAACTCTCCATTGTAAAGTATCCTCTACATTTTTGTCACGACCCGGAAATAAAAGCAAGCTTTCATTTCTCTCGCTGCTCCAAAAATTGTAAAATATCATTTTTACTTTGCTATACCCGAAAGTCTAGCGAAGTGTTTGTTGTCTGTACTTAGGACGAATATCCTTTTCGTTTATTGAAGCTTAGTAAACCTGACTTGTCAATTGCTTGACGGTTCGTTTCTTTTACCCAGTCAACTTTCTTATTTCTAAGAAGTTAACCACTTCTTGTACTACTTGTCTGTTTATGTAAAATCTTTCAAAGAACTCTTTCTTTATTGCTTTGAGTAATGCTTGATTTCTCAAAAGCGAATGCAAAAGTACTAACTATTTTTCATTCCACCAAATCTTTTCGCAAAAAAGTTTCATTTTAGCCAAATATTTAACAGTTATAAACATTTAAGCTATTTTTACACCTTATTATATATATAAATAGACAGAACTTTTGGCTATTCCAATATTTCTTCGTACTTTTGCCCTATCAATCAGTTAGGTTTAACAGAAAACAGAAATTCATCATGAAAATTATTGTATCAGAAGAAATCGAATCGGTATGTCCCACCTTTGTGGGAGCATGCGTGGAAGCCAATGTGGTAAACACCCCTTATTGTCAGGAACTTTGGGATGAAATCAATGCCCTCGGTGAGAAATACAGACATACGCTGACCACGGAATCGCTGAAAGAGATGAGTGGAATTGCCGCCACCCGAAAGGTGTACCGTGCCTGCGGCAAGGATCCATCTCGCTACCGTCCTGCATCAGAAGCCCTCATCCGAAGAATGCTGCAGGGCAAGGAACTCTACCAGAGAGATACGCTGGTGGATTTGGTGAACCTGGCGAGCATTGCATACGGCTACAGCATCGGCGGATTTGATGCAGACAAGTTTGAAGGCGACACCCTGACCCTGGGCGTAGGCAAAGCCGGCGAACCATACGAGGGTATCGGCAGAGGCATGATTAATATAGAAGGTCTGCCTGTTTACAGAGACAATACAGGTGGTGTAGGAACCCCGACCAGCGACAACGAGCGAACCAAAATGAGTATTGACACCACCCATCTAGTGGTTCTCATCAACGGATATGACGGAGACGAACAGCACGTTCTCGAGAATGCCGAATACATTATCCAGCTTCTGAAGAAATATTGCCAGAGTGATGGAGGCAGCTACTTCATCTACAAATAAAGAGGATGTGTCATAAGTTTATGATTCACCCTCTTCTTGTCGTTGGTAAATATGGGTTATGTTGCGGAAAGAGATAGGATATGTTGTTGGAAGAGACAGGATAAGTTGTTGGAAGAGACAGGATAAGTTGTTGGAAGAGATAGGATATGTTGTTAAGACAGTCAGTATCTTCGGTCGCACAACAGCTGTTGTGCGCTTGCATAACAGCTGATATGCGCATGCACAACACCTGTTGTGCATGCGGTAGTCAACTGTTATGCACCAACTATTATCCAGATTTATGACACACCCTCATTAACCAAGAAATCTTTCTTATAAATTAAAAAAGGGGACTGGCCACCGCCAGTCCCCAAGACGAGAGAGATATAAGTGTTGACGTGGTCAACAACGAGGCAAATCACTTTGCCTTATATCTTTATTATCATTTTACCTAATATTCCTTACTTATTGGCAGGATGATCGTAGGCTGAAGTTCGTACATCCCAGAACATTTTACTATAATAGTTGTTTGTTCCGTCGGTCAACTTCTTCACAGCTTCATTCCAGTTGGCACCATTCAATGTACTCTCATTGGTAGGATATTTCACACGGGAAATAATCATGCCTTTCACTTCGCTCAATGGTTCAAACTTCACATTATTGCCATTGTAAACGGCTGTGATTTCACCTGGACGAAGCAACTGGTTTGGATAACCCGTACGACGAACTTCTGTCCAAGCCTCAGTACCATTAGTAAAGAGGTCGATGTACTTCTGGATAGCACATGTTTCAGCATCTACGTTTGTAGATACCGCATCAACATAAGCATTCACATCAGCATCAGAAATAGACTGACCGGCCAAATCATACCAATATTCAATAGATGCCTTCACACCTTCCTTGTAATCCTCAGCGTCATAGCCATTGTACTCGCATAGGATGAACTTCAACTCAGCATAAGTCATCAATGGCACAGCGTAAGTCTTGGTCAAGACTAAAGGCTGACCAGTAGACCAGTTAGGAGATGTAGCACGGAACTTATCCTGAGTACCTGTAGGACAAGCGTATGGAATACCATCGTATGTGCCCTGAGGATTCTTGTTGGTATAGATAGAGATACGTGGATCAACAGTACCCTCCCAAGGATGGCTCTTGCCATTCAAATCATCTTTCTTACCCAACATCAGCTTGGTAAGCACATTGGTGATGGTGAAGTCGTTACGGCCATCAATATAGCAGCCCTCATAGAACTTACAATAGTCAGAGCCTGAAGAGGCGTAAGTAAACTTAGCCGCATCATCATTGCTCTCCATCACACCACTGGCTACTGCCTCAGCGATATACTGCTTCCAGTTGGAATCTACCTTAGACATGTGGATAGCCAGGCGGCACTTCAAAGAGTTACCAAACTTCTTCCACTTAGAAGCATCACCACCGAAGATAACATCACCTGAAGTGAAGGCACTCCGATTCTCATCAATCATACCTACAGCCTCATCCAACTCAGAAATCATACTAGCATAGATATCCTTCTGGTCATCATACTTGCAATAGAGAACACCCTTATCTTCCAGCTGTGCGATGTCTGAGTAAGGAACATTACCCCATGTATCAGTGATGACATCCATCAACCACACCTTCATGATCTTGGCAGCAGCAATCTGGTTGCAGTTGGCACCGTAAACTGAAGCAGCATTCTTGGTAGCCTCATCGGTATTCATCTTGATAACCTTATCAAAATTAGCCAATCCCATATAGAGGTAGTTGAAATAGTTGTTGTTTACAGACTCACGAATCTGATAACGGTCCTCCTCTGTATAGTTGCGCTGGGTCCACTGCTGAGAGTAAGCTAGACACTGGCGACCGCTGAACCAGTTGTCGTAGATATTGTCCATGGTCCACTTCTCTGCACCTTCCATCAGCATGTTAGAAGGAACATTGCCCGGAGCGTTTGGATTCTCGTTGAGAGAATCCAGATCATCACAAGATGCCATAGGTAAACAAGCCGCTCCTATCAATATATATTTTAAAATCTTCTTCATAACTTTTTCCATCTTAAAAATTAGAACTTCAAACTCACACCAAAGCCATAGTTGGCAACCATTGGAGTGGCACCGCCCTCAATACCCTGAACGTTACCAGAACTGGTGACAATCATTTCAGGATCGAAGTGCTTGCAGTCTGGTCCCCATACGCCGAGATTACGACCGTATGCAGAAAGACGCAATGACTTGACAAACCAAGAAGGGTTCAACTTGAAGGTATAGCCTACATTGATTTCACGAAGTTTGATATAATCGCTCTTCAATACACTCTGAGCTGCAGGACCATTATAATAGTTCTCGTAGTAATCACGAGCACTTACCTTCATGGTGTTAGGTTCATTTGTACCATAAACCACACCTTCTGAGATGATACCATTCTCACGAACGCCATTGGCTGCAGTCTCCTCCATCATACCACAGTAGTTACCCCAAAGAGTTGTGGTAGAGAAGAACTGACCACCCTTGGAGAAGTCGAACTGGATGCTGGCATCGAAGCCCTTATAGCGGAATGAGTTGACCCAACCCCCCGTGAAATCTGGATAGATATGACCAATCACTTCGTTACCATCAGTAGCCATATAGAGACCAGTCTCTGGATTTACGCATTTGTTGCCATTTTCATCGTACACGAAATTGGTACCCATGATGATACCATATTCCTCACCTACCTTGGCACCTACCTCAGCCATGAATGGAGCAGAAGCAATCTTATAATAATCCACACCATCAGCAAGGCTCTTTACCTTATTTTTGTTAGATGCGATGGTGAACGATGTATTCCACTCGAAATCCCGGGTCTTGACAGGAGTTGCGTGAACGGCAACCTCAATACCCTTGTTCTCGATTTCACCAGAATTGATCATCTTGTAGATGTAACCGGTGGTACCAGATACTGACAAAGGAAGAATCTCATCCTTGGTATTTGTCTGATAGTAAGTTACATCGAATCCCAGACGGTTGTCGAAGAAAGCCATCTCGAGACCCAACTCGTAAGATGTGGTTGACTCAGGCTTCAAATCGGCATTGTTCAATGTATTTGGCAAGCGATAACCTGGAGTAGAGGAATCGATGTTGGTATATTGGGTATAAGTACTCAGCACCTGATATGGATCGGTATCGTTACCTACCTTTGCAAAACCGAGACGTACCTTACCATATGTCAGCCAAGGAGCCTTGTTCTTCAGGAGTTCCGAGAACAACCAGCTACCGGTGACAGATGGATAGACATATGTATTGTTGCTTGATGGAAGAGAAGAAGATTTATCACCACGAAGAGTAGCCTCCAAGTAGAGCATGTTCTTCCAACCCAAAGTAATATCACCAAACAGAGAGTTAATTCCCTTTACTCGCTTATAGTTATAAGCCTTGGCTGCCTGCAAGGAGTTAGCCAGGTTATAGTATTCAGGAATAGCCAAACCACCCTGTGTCTCACCATACACATACTCATAGTGATTACGCATGATGTTGGCACCCACATTGGCGCTGATGCTGTAATCGCCGAATGCCTGGTTATACATCAGCAGGAACTCATGGTTCAACTCATACTGCTGACGGGAGATTTCCTTATACTTAGACAATTCCTGAGAGTAAACGGCATTGCGCTCATACTGCTTGTCAACCCAGAAATCAAGGTTTGCCTTATACTGGAACTTGAGCTGTGGGATAATCTGATAGCTGAAGCCCACATTACCATATACACGGTTACGGCTATCATTCTCGTAGTTCATGTAGCGGCTCCAGTATGGGTTATTGTGGAACTGGATAGCAGTATCATCAATACCACCAATGTTCCATGAAGCCTGGCTTCCATCAGGGTTCTTATAGAGAGACTCCAATTCGTTCATGTTCAACTGGCGCTGTCCCCACTGCGTGAACTTCACCATGATGTTGTTGTCACCATAACCAGTATCCTGACGACCCTTGGTACGGTTGTTGAAGTAGTTGACACTGGTGAACACATTCAACTTCTTGTCTGGCGACATGATATTGCCCGTAACATTCAAGGCATTCTTATACTGGCTGCTGTTTGGCAGATAACCTGTCAAAGAAGTATTGGTATAGGAAATACGGAACGAACTGTTGTCATAAGACTGAGACACAGCGATATTATTGGTGTAAGAAACACCAGTTTTGAAGAAGTCGCGATAATCTGAAGAAGCAGGGCTCCAGGCAGATGTAGTAGGATCGCCTACAGAACCGTTATTCTTCCATGTAAGAAAGTCGTACCATGAAAGCACCTGGCGGCCATCCAATTTAGGACCCCAGCTTTCATCCATACCATAGTCTGGAATCAGATATTCCTTGCCATTGATAGTGGCAGTACCCATATCATCACCATCGGTGCCATAAGCATAATCGCCAGCATAACCATAACCGCCACCATACTGACTCTGAAGCTTAGGCAGTTTGGTTACAGTTTCAAAGCCAACAGAAGAGCTGAACTCCACCCCGAGTCCTGCAGCCTTCTTGGCACGCTTGGTAGTAATCATGATAACACCATTAGAGGCACGGCTACCATAAAGAGCAGTAGCAGAAGCACCCTTCAACACGCTGATGTTCTCTACATCATCAGGGTTGATATCCTGAATCAAGTTACCGTAATCGTAACCACCACCACCACGCTGAGTCTCGGTAGAGTTATTGTCGCCACCCTCGATAGGCACACCGTCAACAACGAACAGCGGCTGGTTGCTGCCAGAAAGCGAGTTAGCACCACGAAGCAAGACCTTAGAAGATCCGCCCATGCTACCGGCACTAGAAGAGATGGTCAAACCCGCAACCTTACCCTGCAGAGCATTGACAGGGTTGCTGAGTCCACCACGTGATTTCAGCATCTCATCGCCTTTCAGCTCGGTTACAGCATAACCCAAAGCCTTCTTTTGGCGAGAAACACCCAAGGCTGTGACAACCACATCATTCAATGTATTGTCCTCGCCTTCCAACACAATTTTCATTTTGATTTAGCAACCACCTTTTGAGATTTCATTCCCAAATAAGAGATTACCAACTTGGCATTTCCACTAGGAGCTACCAAAGAAAAGTTTCCATCAACATCTGTTACAGTACCCGTCTTGGTACCTTCAATCTTGATAGATGCGCCAATAACCGGTTCACCGTCTTCCTGAGAAACAACCTTACCTGTAACAGTAGTTTGAGCGAGGGCTATTCCTGTTGAAAGAATAAGCCCCCCCATGAGCATGGTCAATCTTTTTACCATAATTCTCTCTCTTAAAAATTAAACAACTTACAAATATCGGATGCAAAGATACATACTTTTTGCAAATTAAACAAATTTTTAGTAAACAATTTGATACAAAATACCAACTTTATGGTACTTTATGTATATTTTTCGTATATTTTATTACTTTTCGTAAGCACTTTTGATATTTATCCCCACAAAAAGTAAATAACGAGAAGAAACTGGGTACAAAAGGGAGGTTTTAAAAACAGAAAGGCAAACACGCCATTTATTACAATAAATAACATGTTTGCCTTTATTATTTTATAAAAATGAAACTCGCCTATCAAAAAGGCTTCATCAGGATTACACCTTATTATATATAGGGTGTTATGAAAAAAAAAGTCAATAACGCCGGGAATTTAAATCACGCCAAAATAGAGGAGCGCATTCTTAACACCATCTTCATCCACATGAGTCGTAATGAAATCGGCTACCTGCTTGAGATTATCTCCCGCATTGCCCATCGCAACACCGGTGCCTGCCTCCCGGACGATGGAAATATCATTGCCGCCATCGCCGAAAGCCATGGTTTCTTCTATGTTCAAACCCAGATAATCAGCCATTGCATGCATGCCCTTGCCCTTATCAGCATCGGCTGCCGTAATATCCGTAAAGGCAGGATGCCATCTGCCCGATGTGCAGTTGCGGAGCGTAGGCATCAGGAGCGTCTCCTGCTCTACCGAACAGAAAGGAGTAACCTGCAGAACCTGCTCATCTCCCAGTTCATTCACATCGGTCAGGAAGATTTCGCAATCCACCCCCAATCCCTTGGCAAAGATTTCATAAACCTCGTCAGTATAATGATGGATAGCGAGATGATGCTCTCCTACGACGATTGCCGGATAATCATCACGGTCGGCTGCCTCGATAATCTTCTTTACATCTTCAGGAAGGATGGCATGCTGGCTCACCACCTTATCGCCTACAAAACAGCAGGCTCCATTGGTGGTGATGTAACCGTCGATGAGATGTTCTATCTGACCGAGATTGTTGATGATGAGTTGCGGACGACCGGTAGAAATATACACCTCTACCCCATTTTTCTTAGCCTGCTCCAAGGCATCTACCGTGCTCTGCGGAATCTTGTGGGTCTTGAAACTCACCAGGGTGCCGTCAATATCAAAAAACAATGCTTTTATCTTCTTATCCATACCAATATCTTCTATACCTTAATTATATATATAATGCAAAATCGGCTCTGTAAGTACAGAAAAACCGATGCAAAAATACGAAAAAACAGAAAAATGACAAAAAATATAAAGATTTATTAGATTTTACTTGCATCGAAAAGAGAAAAAACGTATATTTGCCACATCTTTATGCCCGAGGAAACTCCGAGATAACGCATAGAGCAACTAGTAAATAAGAACGGTTATGAGTAAGAAGACCTATCGGTTACTGGCATCCCTGTTGCTGATGCTCGTAGCGACGCTTACTTCATGCGAGAAGTTTTCGATTGACGAAACAACCGGAAAATCACGTGAGGCAAACGCCAATGTAACTATCCATGTGCAGAAAATAGAAGGCACAAGTCTGCTGACAACCAAAGCTGCCGACAAGCAGATGGCGCTGAGCGATGTGTGCTCCAGACTGACACTTGCCATCTTTGACGGAGAGGAGAAACTGGAGACGGTGAACCAGCTTTCAACAGACAATGGCTTCGGAACAGCCTATGTAAGTCTGGACGAAGGAGAATACCGGCTGGTGGTGATTGCCCATAACGGAAAGGGAAACTGCTCTATCAGCGCACCCGAGAAGGTGAAGTTTGCAAGCAACAAACTTACCGACACCTTTTATTATTACGGCAGGTTGAGCGTAAACGAAGAGGGCGCCACCTCCGACATCAACCTGAGGCGAGCGGTTGGTGCCTTCAAGTTACATATTACCGACGAAACCATTCCCGAAGAAATCAGGAGCATCAAGTTCTATTATACCGGCGGCAGCAGCACCCTGGATGCAACCACCGGATTCGGCTGCGTGAACAGCCGTCAGACCGAGAATTTCAGTATGGAAGATGGCGGCAGAGACTTTACCGTCTACACCTTCCCACATGAAGAAGAGAAGAACATCAAGATGAGTATCAGCTTTCTGGATGCCGATGCAAAGGTGGTAAAGAGTTTTGAAAAAGCCGATTTGAAAATCCATCAGAACCATACAGCCTATACCGAGATTTCCATTGCTGACGGATTCGGTGGCGGAGACGACAGTACGGGTGGTGGAATAGGCATTACCGTAGACCCTACCTGGGGCGAGACAGAACGGGTGAATTTCTAAGAAACAGACGATTAAGGGATTACGGAAAACCAGAAGGTATGTTCTATTTTTCCACAATGCAATATATTTTTTGATTCTTAAAGATTTGATAAACAAAATTTCTTTGTCATTTAAGAATAATTCCATAATTTTGCATCTAATATTATATAATATTATAAACAAAGGATGAAAAAATATATAACTCTTATCATGCTGATGGGAGCATTGATTCCTGTCGGGGCTCAGGCACAAACGCTGAGCCTTGACAGTTGCCGTGCCATGGCGCTGCGCAACAACAAGCAGCTCAATGCCTCGAAGCTCAAGAAAGACGTGGCGTACAACATGAAGAAATCGGCACGTACCAAATATCTTCCTAAAGTAGATGCTTTAGGCGGTTACGAATGGTTCAGCAGGGAGATTTCGCTGCTGAACGACGGTCAGAAATCAACATTCAGCAATATCGGCTCTACCGTTACCGGAGGCATATCGGGAGGAGCCAGCAATCTGTTGAGCCAACTTGTAAGTCAGGGAATGATTACCCCGGAGATAGCGCAGCAGATAGGCGGACTGATGAATGAGAGACTGGGACCCCTGCAGCAGCAAGGCAATGCGCTGGGAGAGAAAGTGGTAGATGCTTTCCGCACCGACACCCGCAATATCTGGGCAGGAAGCGTGATGGTTCGCCAACCTATCTATATGGGTGGAGCCATCATTGCAGCCAACAAGATTGCAGACATCGGAGAGCAGATTGCCGAGAATGATCTCGACCAGCAGACCCAGAGCACGCTCTACAGCATAGACCAGGCTTACTGGCTCGCCGTTTCGCTGAAGCAGAAGCAGAAACTCGCCATCAGTTACCGCGACCTCGTAAAGAAACTGAACGAGGATGTTCATAAGATGATTCAGCAGGGAGTAGCCACCAAGGCAGACGGACTGAAGGTAGACGTGAAAGTGAACGAGGCTGAGATGCAGATTACCCAGGCAGAAGACGGACTCGCTCTGTCGAAGATGCTGCTCTGCCAGCTCTGCGGCATTCCGATGAACCAGGAAATCACACTTGCCGATGAAGATAAGGAAACCCTGGCTTTATCAGGAACTCCTGTTGACACCGAGCAGCAGAAAGTGGCAGCACAGGATTCGGCACTGAACACCCGTCCGGAGCTCCGCATGCTGCAGAATGCGCTCGACATCTCTAAAGCAGCTACCAATATGGTTCGCGCCATCAATCTGCCTCACGTCATGCTGACAGGCGGCTACATGATTTCGAACCCGAACGTATTCAATGGTTTCCAGAAGAAGTTTACCGGAGTCTGGAACGTAGGCGTGATGGTTCATGTTCCAGTATGGAACTGGTTCGACGGCGCCTACAAGGTGAGAGCCGCCAAGGCTGCCAGCAATATCGCCCAGATGAACCTGGATGATACGAGAGAGAAGATTCATCTGCAGATTACCCAAAGCCAGTTTAAGGTAAAGGAAGCCCAGAAGAAGCTCAACATGGCAATGAAGAACATCGCCAGTGCAGATGAGAACCTGAGATGCGCCAACCTCGGTTTCAAGGAAGGCGTGATGGAGGTTACCGACGTGATGGCTGCACAGACTGCCTGGCAGAAAGCACAGAGCCAGAAGATTGATGCAGAAATCGACGTGAAGCTGACTCAGGTTGGGCTGAACAAGGCGCTCGGTATCCTGCAGTAATAATAATAACAAATTTAAATTCAGATTAAGCAAATGTCTAAGAAATCACAGCATAACAACATATTGCTCGCTGTAATCGGTTTTACAGCAGTAGTCATTCTCGTAGGCGTCATCGGTTTCTTCACTTTGGAACAGAAGGATGACACCATTCAGGGCGAGGTAGAAGTATCAGAATACAGAGTATCCTGCAAACTGCCAGGACGCGTGGTAGAACTCCGCGTTCAGGAAGGCGATTACGTTCATGTGGGCGATACGCTCGCCATCCTCGAAGTGCCGGAAATGAAATCGCAGGAACAGATGCTCCAGGCTACCAACGCTGCAGCCGAGGCGATGAAGGACCTGACAGATGCAGGTGCACGCAAGGAGCAGATTCAGGGCGCTTACCAGTTGGTCCAGCAGGCTGAAGCTGCCGCAACCATAGCCAAGAAGACCTACGACCGCATGCAGAACCTCTTCAACGAGGGTGTAATCAGCGGTCAGAAACGCGATGAGGCTTACGCAGCCTACAAGGCTACAGAGGCTCAGGTGGCTGCTGCCAGAAGTCAGTACGATATGGCGAAGAATGGCGCCCGCGAACAGGAGAAGCGCATGGCTGCCAACAACACCCAGGCTTCGAAGAGCGCTGTGGATGTAGTGAAGAATCTTCTGAAAGAGACCGTTCAGATTGCCCAGTGCGAGGGCGAGGTTAGCAATGTCTATCCTAAGGTAGGCGAGCTGGTAGGCCTCGGCTCTCCTATCATGAGCATCTCTATCATGAGCGATATGTGGGGAACCTTCAATGTTCGCGAAGACCATCTCAAGGGTCTGAACAAGGGCGATGAGTTCACCGCATACGTTCCTGCCTTCAACAAGGACATCAAGATGAAGGTTTACTACCTGAAAGACCAGGGCTCTTACGCTACCTGGAAGGCAACCAAGGATAATGGCGACTACGACCGCAAGACATTCGAGGTGAAGGCCCGTCCTGTCACAAAGATTGAGGGATTGCGCCCGGGAATGTCACTCATCATTAAATAACATCTATGTTTAAGAAATTATATCATATAGCCCTCAGAGAATGCGGCATCATGTGGAAGAATCCCATTTATCTCTTCTGCATGGTCATCTTCCCCATCGTGGTGGTGATTTTCTTCACCACGCTGATGAAGGGAGGAGTGCCTACCGACATGCCTGTGGGCATAGTAGATCAGGACAACTCCGCCACATCGCGCCAGCTGGTGCATAAGCTTGATGCCTTCCAGACTACCAAGGTAGTGGCTCATTACGAGAACATGACAGAGGCAAGACATGCTATCCAGAAGAACGAAATCTACGCTTTTCTGCTGATTCCTGACGGAACGGAGGCAGGCCTGATGGCCCAGAAGCAGCCTAAGATTTCATTCTATTACAGCAGCGTATCGCTGGCAGCCGGCTCCCTGCTCTTCCGCGATCTGAAAACCATCTCTACCCTGGGAGGTGCGGCGGCAGGAATGGCGAAACTTTCGGCGCTGGGAAAGACGAACGATGAAATCATGACCTTCCTGCAGCCTATCGTCGTAGATCTGCACATGATAGGTAACCCATACGCCAACTACAACTATTATCTTTCGAGCGTAATGGTGCCGGGACTCATCATGCTGTTCATCTTCCTGATTACACCTTATTCTATAGGTACGGAACTGAAGTTCAACCGGGCAAGAGACTGGATGCGGATGGCAGGCAACAATCCTTATCTCGCCATTGCAGGTAAGATGCTGCCACAGACACTCATCTTCCTGAGTATCTTCCTGCTGTTCGAATTCTACATCTATTATGTATTACAGTTTCCACATCCGGGCGGCGCGCTGCCTATCATCCTGTTAGGCGTTCTGAGCGTACTCTCCTGCCAGTGTTTCGGCATCTTTACCTTCGGACTGATGCCTTCATTGCGCATGTCGATGAGTATCTGTTCGTTGTGGGGCGTGGTGAGTTTCTCCATCTGCGGAGCCACCTATCCGCTCTTCTCGATGGATTCACCGATCCAGGCTATCGGCCAGCTTTTCCCGATGCGTCACTATTATATGATTTACCAGATAAACATCTTCAATGGTTTCCCTATGGGCGATGCTGTGCTCCACTGGGGCGCAATGGTGCTGTTCTGCGCCCTGCCTATGCTCACTGTCTGGAACATCAAGAAGGCAATGCTGGTATATAAATACTTACCGTAATGAAGAAAAGTAATTTATTATATAAGATTATCAATGGCATCTGGGACATGTGCTATATCTGGAAGACGGAAATGCGCAATGTTTTCCGCGATGAGGGTGTGCTCATTTTCTGCATTCTGGTGCCGCTGGGTTATCCGCTGCTCTACTCGTGGATTTACAACAACGAGGTGGTGAGAGAAGTGGATACGGCGATTGTGGACCTAAGCCACAGTCACAGTTCTCGCGAGTTTATCCGCGATTATGATGCTTCACCAGACGCCAAGGCTACCTATTACTGCAACAGTCTGGACGAGGCGAAGGAACTGGTGCGCAGACAGGCGGTTCACGGAATCCTTTACTTCCCTGCCGACTTCGATACGAAGCTGAACCGGGGCGAACAGGCGCATGTGGGAGTTTACTGCGATATGAGTCTGATGCTGACCTATAAAGCGATTTATCAGACCTCGCAGGCCGTAGCCAGCCACATCAACTCGAGCATCCAGATAACACAGGCTGGAGGATTTACGGATAGAGACGATGAGATTACCACCGAGCCGCTCGCCTTTGATGAGGTTCCGATATTCAACACGACAGGAGGTTACGGAAATGCCATTCTGCCGGCTGTGCTGGTTCTTATCCTGCAGCAGACGATGCTGCTGGGCATAGGAATGGCAGCGGGAACATCAAGAGAACTCAACAGAAGCCGCGAACTCATACCGGTAAGCGAGCATTATGGCGGTATTTTCCGCATTGTTTTCGGCAAGGCATTGGTTTATTTCATGATTTATGCCGTGATGGGAATGTATCTTACGCTGGTAGTTCCCAAGCTGTTCAGTTTTGTAAGTATGGTAACGTGGACCACCATTCTCGGTTTCCTCCTTCCTTACATTCTTTCGTGCGTTTTCTTCGGTCTGATGCTGTCGTGTCTGGTAAGATATCGTGAAAATGTGATGCTTCTGGTGGTATTTACCTCCGTTCCGTTGCTTTTTATGACGGGAGTTTCATGGCCATTGAGCAATATTCCAGGCTTTTGGCAAGGATTTTCGTGGGTTTTCCCATCCACTTTCGGCATCCGTGGGTTCCTCAGAATCAGCAGTATGGGTGCTTCGCTTTCAGATATTCTGCCGGAATTCAGAGCACTCTGGATTCAGACCGGTATCTATTTTCTCGCTACCTGCCTGGTTTTCAGGCAGCAACTGAGATCGGCAAGACTCAAGGTAAACCTTACTGCCGAAGTAGCAGAAGAAGAGGATGAGGCGGAAGAAATAGTTGATAGTTAAGAGTTTAGAGTTAAAAGTTTATAGCAATCTTGCTAACGGCTAAGCCTATAAATTATAAACTTTCAACTATAAACTATAAAAAATGGGCTGTTAACTGTTAACCTGTTAACTCCTCTGATAAAAAAAAGCTAGGACTGCTTGAGGGCAATCCTAGCTTTTTATTTTATACCCTTATCAAATAGGATATTTACTACTTGTGTGTACTAACAATCTTGGTTGGAGCCTTCTCGGCATTTCTGCGGTTCACCACCGTTACTACGCTTTGGGCAAGGCTAAGGAATGCCTGACCGGTAATGGAATCAACCTTGGTAGCAGCAGGCGCACCATCATCACCACCCTCGCAGATGCTCTGAACGATAGGAATCTGGGCGAGCAGAGGCACATTCATTTCCTTGGCGAGGTTCTTGCAACCCTCCTTACCAAAGATATAATACTTGTTCTCAGGCAGCTCGGCAGGCGTAAAGTAAGCCATGTTCTCGATTAGTCCGAGGATAGGCACATTCACCTTATCATTCTGATACATGTCAATACCCTTTCTCGCATCGGCAAGCGCCACCTGCTGAGGCGTACTTACGATAACTGCACCCGTAATGGAAAGCGTCTGGAGCAGCGTAAGATGAATATCGCTTGTGCCAGGAGGCGTATCGAGGATAAAGTAATCCAACTCACCCCAGTCAGCATCAGCAATCAGCTGCTTCAGGGCAGAACAAGCCATTCCACCGCGCCACAGAGTAGCAGTAGTAGGACTTACGAAGAAACCGATACTCAGGAGCTTCACGCCATATTTCTCGACAGGTTCGATGAGGTCTCTGCCGTCCTTGTGAACAGAATAAGGACGCTCCTCCTCCACACCGAACATCTTAGGCATGGAAGGACCGAAGATATCCGTATCGAGCAAACCCACCTTGTAGCCCAACTTAGCCAGGGCGATAGCGAGATTGGCAGAAACGGTGCTCTTGCCTACTCCACCCTTACCAGAGCTTACAGCAATGACGTTCTTCACCTGTGGCAGCATCTTGCCCACCTCAGGACGAGGAGCCGACTTGAACTCAGTAACGATTTCCACCTCTACATCTTTCGAAATATGATAATGGATGGCAGCCTCGGCCGCCTTCACCGTACTCTTGAGGAAAGGATCCGTATCACGAGGAAAGAGAAGAACCACCTTCACCTTCATACCATTGATGCTAGGCGTATCTGCCAGCATCTCGCTCTCTATGAGGTTCTTCTTGGTGCCTGGATAAATCACCGTAGCAAGCGCCTCTTCAATCAATTTTGGATATAATGTCATCATTTCTTTTTATTTATTTGGTGCAAAAGTAACAATAAATAATGTAATAAGCAAATAAAAACTAAATAATTTCAGATATTAAACACTTTTATGTATCTTTGCAAAATGCAGAAATGTGTAGTTTCAGCAAAAGCGAATCTACAACCGAACAGACAAAAACGGAAGAAAAATGAAATATAAAAAGATTATATTAGGCGTAGCCTTGGCTCTGGCCTGCTTCTCTAGCCTGAATGCCAACGCGCTGACCGAAACCAAAGTGAAGAAGACGGAAACTCAGACCGCAGCACCCAACGTTTACTGGACCGACGGCTACGGAAGAGTATCTTATACCACCAACTCTATCATTTCGCCGGTAGTAAAAATTGCCCTCAAGGAGTTTGCGGGCGATATGAAAGCCGTAACCGGATTCGATGCGAAAGAAAAATCAGGTGCTCCGATACAGATTTACCAGCTCGACCAGCTCACCAACAAGGAGTTTTCGGCAGTAGAAAAACTCGGTGCGCCGCTGCATCTTATTATCACCGCAAAGGATGCTTTCTACATAGGTACGAGGAAAGGGAAACTCATCGTTATCGGAAGCAACGCCCGCGGAACGGCTTACGCCATCATGAAACTCTCTGAGCTGGCTGGCGTTTCGCCTCTGGCGGCATGGAACGACCTGCAGCCTGCTCAGCGCAAGAGCCTCTATACACCTGTAGACCAGCAGTGGATAGAGGTTCCGAGAATAGAATTCAGAGGACTTGCCCTGAACAACAGCCAGTGGATGAAACCGCAGAACTACAGCCGCATCGCCCGATTGATGCTGCGCCTGAGAGCCAATACGCTGTGGCAGGTAGACGGCAGACACGAGGCTGCTTACAACAAGGCTGTGGTAGACAGTTTCGATATCTGCGTGGCGGAAAACTACAAGGTGACGGAGTTCGTGGGCAAGAAGCACAAGAAGAAACACCGCAAAACCATCGAGAATGTGAAGCTGGTATGCTCGGATGCACAGATGGAGATGAGCAACCTCTCGCCGGGCCTGCTGCTCGAAATGCTCAACAGCAAGGATTATCTGGAGAGCAAGAATGCCCAGCACGGCAAATCGCACCGCTCTGCCGCTCACAACGACGAAGACTGTGCCTGGATAGCCAACATTACCAATCCGAAGCAGTCAACCTTCCAGCTAGCCATGATGATGAACCTGGCGTGGAATAAAAACGCCCTGAAAGCAGGTTGCAAGACGTATATCCAGAACACTCTCAACGCATTCTTTGGCGCCATTACAGGCAAGAAAATCATGCCTCTGATGGAAGAATATTACCGCCTTACCAGCATCCGCCATTCCGCTTATATGGCGATGCCTTACGGCGATACTGAGTTTCATTCAGGCGAATTCGGCAACGAACTGGAGCGTTTCCTCTACCGCTACGATCTGCTGAAGGCGAAGACTGAATCCATCGAACGCATGCTGCCTCAGAACCAGAAAGACGGTTTCTTCGAGGTAGTGAAATATCCGATATTCCTAGCTGCCTTCGTAGCCGAAAAGGAGCTGGAGGCACAGGAAGCAAGACACATCGCCCGTCCGGGGCTGTTTAATAAAGACGATGAGGCAAAGGCTGCAGCGGCTGTGAGCATCGATGCTTACAACAAACTGAAGCAGCTCAATGCCTACTACAGTCGCATCAGAAACGGCAAATGGAAGAATTTCATCCTTACCAACGGTACAGAGATGCAGGCTCCGCAGATTCCGGGCACACTGCCTGCTGCCGACATCAAGCGGCTGAAAGCAGATGCCTTCGACCGCAGCAACGATCTCAAGCCGCTCTCTGTAGTTATCGGTGACATCATTGCCAAGAATGCCTACGAATGGAGCAAGGCTACCGAATCGCCGCTTGCCCAGGCTGCCGTAAAAGGAGCCGAGAAGATTACCGTCCGTCCGCTGTTAGGTCACAGCAGCAAGGCTGTGAAATTGCCGAAGGGAGCCAGTCTGAGCTATGATTTCTACTGCGACAAGAGCGGTGATGCGCGTTTCACCATCGCCGTTATTCCTTGCTTCCTCAACGCTGTAAAGAACATGAGGGTGAGTGTGAGCATAGACCGTGGCGAACCGGTAATCTGCCAGCTGAAGGAGGTTTACAACTCAAAGGACTGGAAGTTTGACCTGTGGCGCGGACAGACGCTGAAGAGCTTCTACGTTACGCTGCCTGGCGGCAGTCACAACGTAACCATCAAGGCTTTAGACGATAATGTGATGATTGACCAGTGGGTTCTGGATTACGATGTAGACAGAGAATATTACGTATTCCCCGTTGCAAAATAAGAGGCTTTTCTGCATTTTTCAGGCTTAAATGAAGACTGAGAAGAGGCTTAAATGATGACGGGGCTGTGGCATAAATGATGCCGGGGCAGAGGCTTAAATGAGGGCTGTCATGAGGTTTTTACGTAGCTTTTCATGAGGCTTTTATGATGCTGAAATGTGTTAAGAATCCTAACTCATAGCTTCTTCCCCTGCAACTCTATGACTTGCGCCCCGCAAAGCACAGAGACGGGGAAAAAAGAGCGAGGGGTTAACAGGTTAACAGTTAACACCCCAAAAATGCATGGTTCCCCCCACACACATATAAAAATAAGTATATATATATTATATTATAATAAGGTACGCGCGAGGGGGAGTATCGAAAAAACAGCTGTTAACTGTTAACTCTGTTAACCCCTAGGTATAAAAAAGACATAAAAAAAGCACTCCAAGGAGCGTGAACTCCTCAAAGTGCCCTGACATAATTATATTTCTAATATTGGTTTTTACGCAATAAAGAAGTCATTGATTACTCAATAACTACGGTTGTCCAACCATGCTTGTCCTCAATAGTACCATACTGGATTCCGCGAAGCGTATCATACAGGTGCTTAGAGACAGGACCTGGCTTCTCACCGAAGTTGTAGCGCTTGCCTGTATCCAAGTCATCAATGTAGCTGATAGGACTGATTACGGCAGCAGTACCGCAAGCACCAGCCTCCTCGAAAGTATCCAGCTCATCCTCAGGAATCTGACGGCGCTCCACCTTCATACCGAGATCCTCAGCCAACTGCATCAGACTCTTGTTGGTGATAGAAGGGAGGATAGATGTACTCTTAGGAGTAACGTATGTATTATTCTTGATTCCGAAGAAGTTGGCAGCACCACACTCATCCATGTATTTCTTCTCCTTGGCGTCGAGATAGAACTCGCATGCATAACCCTTCTCGTGAGCGATATTGTTGGCTCTGAGAGAAGCAGCATAGTTTCCACCTACCTTATAGATACCTGTTCCGAGAGGAGCAGAACGGTCGAAATCACGGATGATGACGTATGGGTTGGTAGAGAATCCACCCTTGAAGTATGGACCTACTGGAGTTACGAAGATAAGGAAGCAATACTCCTTAGAAGGATGAACACCCACCTGAGCACTTGTACCGATGAGCAGCGGACGGATATAGAGCGTAGCACCACTCTCGTAGGTAGGAATCCACTCCTGGTTGAGGCGAACCACCTTTTTCACCATTTCCTCGAACATTTCTGTAGGCACCTCTGGCATCAGAATGCCGCGACATGTGCTCTGCAAGCGCTTAGCGTTCTCGTCCATACGGAACACGCGCACCTTACCGTCTGGGCAACGATAAGCCTTCAAGCCCTCGAATGCCTCCTGACCATAGTGCAGACAGGTTGCAGCCATGTGCAATTTCAAATACTCATCAGAGCAAACTTCTATTTCGCCCCATTTGCCGTCGCGATAGTAACAGCGAACATTGTAGTCAGTCTGGCGATAGCCAAATGACAAATTAGACCAATCTAAGTCTTTCATAACATCTATATTTTTAATGTTCTACTAATATTTTAGATGCAAAAGTACAAAATAATCTATTAATCTGCAACTCTTTTATAATATTTTTAATGAAAACGTTATCATTTTATTCATTTCTGCGATTTTGGGGCATCATTTTACCATTTTAGGGGGTTCTTTTATTCTAATTGAGAGATTGTATTTCTGAAAATGAAAAAGCTGCACCCATTCTTCGCGAACAGGATGCAGCTTACTAACTAACATTAACTTTAAAATCAACTATTCTTTAAACCTATCATCTTATATTGCTATATAACCAATAGGGGAAGCGGGGTTAACGGGTGTATTCCTCAGGAATCTGAGGCATCGCTCCATTCTGGGTACAAACGTAGGCACTTACCTTTACGGCAAGTTCGTGAGCCTCCTGAATGCTCTTGCCCTTCAGAATGCTGGCACAGAATGTACCGGTAAAGCTGTCGCCTGCACCTACTGTATCAGCCACCTCAACCTTTGGAGTCTCCTGGAATGACTTCACACCCGGAGCAAAGACATAGCTGCCGTTCACGCCACAGGTCAGCACGAGCATATCGAGATTATACTTGCCGAGAATCAGCCAGCACTTGTTCTCGATATCCAAACCTGGATAACCAAAGAGACGGCCGATGGTAATCAACTCCTCATCGTTGATTTTCAACACATTGCAGCGCTTCAAGCTCTCGGTAATCACCTCAGGAGTATAGAAGTTCTGACGAAGATTGATGTCGAAGATCTTCAGACAATCCTCTGGAGTATGATCGAGAAACGTATAGATGGTCTTACGGCTAACCTCACTGCGCTGAGCCAGAGAACCCCAGCATACAGCTCCAGCATTGACAGCAATCTCCCTGATATCACTGGTGAACGGGATATTATCCCAAGCTACACCCTGCTTGATATCGTAAGTAGGAACGCCCTCCTTGTCGAGCTGCACCTGAACGGTACCGGTAGGATAATCTACCACTGGCATTACATACTTCAACTTCTTCTCATCGAGAATACGAAGGGCTGTATCGCCCAAGGCATCCTTACCTATCGCACTGACGGCTACAGAATGCAAGCCGTGCTGACCAGCGTGGTAAGCAAAGTTGGCAGGAGCACCGCCGAGTTGAGAACCACTAGGGAGAACATCAAAAAGTATCTCACCCAAACCTACACAATATTTTGTATTTAAATTCTTTGTTTCCATAATTACACCTTATTATATACGATATAAACGATTGCGGATGATTTATATTATAACTTGCGGATATAAGTGAAGAGATAAACTACACCAACTGCCATGACAGCCACAGCACCAGCCTGCCCCATAGCATCACTGGCAAAGCCCATAATCAACGGGAAGACGGTACCACCGAAGAGTCCCATGATCATCAGTCCACTCACTTCGTTCTTCTTATCAGGCATAGCTAGAAGTGCCTGAGAGAAAATCATGGAGAACACGTTAGAGTTGCCATATCCCACCAGGGCGATGGCGATATAAAGCATCGTCTTGCTCTCGCCTACCCACATGCCTATCATACTCAGAGCCATCATCACTACGCTGATAACGAAGAAAGTGCGGGTCTTCATCATGCGGAGGAAAACGGTACCGGTGAAGCATCCGATGGTACGGAAGATGAAGTAGAGCGATGTAGCGAAGGCAGCCTCGTTCAGCGTCCATCCCAGACGCTCCATCAGAATTTTAGGAGCTGTGGTATTGGTACCTACATCAATGCCTACATGGCACATGATACCGATGAAGGAAAGCAGCACGATAGGTTTGCCGAGCAACTTGAAGCATTCGCCGAAACCAGATGCCTTACCCTCGTTCTTCTCCTCCTCGATAGGTGTACCAGCCAGGAAGAAGGTAGCTGCGATTCCGATAACCATATAGATTGGGAAGAGGATTCTCCAGCCCAAACCGAAGGTAGGAATGCTTGCCATGGCGCCCCACATAGCGATGTATGGAGCCAGGAAGGAAGCTATCGCCTTGACAAACTGACCGAAGGTCAATGTGGAAGCCAGGTTCCGACCTGATGTCACCACCGAAACCAGAGGGTTCAGGGAGGTCTGCATCAAGGCATTTCCGATGCCGAGCAATGAGAACGACACGAGCATCAGCTCAAAGTTTTCGCCAAAGATGGGCAAAAGGAGTGAGATAACAGTAACGAGCAAAGACAGGAGTACTGTCTTCTTTCTACCTATCTTATTCATCAGGATTCCCGTAGGAACCGAGAAGATGAGAAACCAGAAGAATACCAGCGATGGGAACAGATTGGCTGTTGCATCATTGAGGTTGAGATCTTCCTTTACGTAGTTGGAGGCAATACCTACCAAATCTACAAATCCCATGGCGAAGAAACAGAGCATCACCGGGATGATTGATAACTTTGATGATTTATTCATAATTGTTAGCGTTATTGTTTCTATTTTGCTGGTGCAAAGGTAGCGATAAACGATACAATATATCATAAAATATCGTTCATCGGCTACCATTTTTGTTGCATTGTTACATCAGTAACACGCTAAGAAACAATTATCTTATAGATTCTGTTCTTAACAGATGAGGTTACTTGATGTCGTAAACCTGATACTTACCCTTTCCCTTTACAGTAACCTTGTTGTAAGGCTTGCTTGGGAACACGAGATTGGTCATGGACATCTTGCCGTAAGCATCCAGTGCCTCGATGCTGCTCTTGTCGATGAAGATGCGCAGCTGGCTGATATTTCCATAGGTTGGAGCCTTGGTGACTGCAGCGAAGTCCTTGCTGAAATCCACCTTACCGCTCTTGGTTCTATCCATTGAGAAGGTTTCTGCCTTGGCATCGTAGTTCATCACTACCTTCTCGCCCTTGTCGTTGCTCAAAGTGATAGTAGCATTTCCCTTCAGATTCACAACCATCTCGCAAGACTCTGTAAGTTTCTTGCCTGCCTTCTTGCTTCTTGCTGCTGTCATCTCTGGAGATGGAACCACGCTGCAATAAGTTTCACCCTTATACTCGAAGAGACCTAAGTCGCGAGGAATAGAGTTGCCTGAACGGTACTGCTGGGTAGGAACCAGGTTGGCATACTGCCAGTTGCTCATCCAGGCGATAGCCACGCGGCGACCTTCTGGTGCGTTATCAAAGGTAACTGTAGCGTAATGATCCTTTCCGTAATCCATCCACTTGGTTACCTCAGGCTTGCTCTCGCAAGTAAACTTATGACCGTCGAAATCACCGATGAAATACTGGGTAGCAGAACCTCCGAACGGACCACCAGGATTGATGTTGCAGATGAGCATCCACTTCTCCTTATCGGTGCCACGAACCTTCATCTTCATCAAGTCTGGGCATTCCCAGACACCGCCATGGTTGCCATACTTCTCACCAAAAGAGCTTTCGTATTTCCAGTCCTTCAAGTTATCTGAAGAATAGATTTCCATGTGCTGACCAACCGCCATGATCATATTCCATTTCTTGATGTCCTCGTTCCAGAACATGTGTGGGTCACGGAAGTCTGGCACAGTACTGGTGATGATCGGATTTCCTGCATATTTTGTAAAGGTCTTGCCGTTATCTGTACTGTAAGCCATGCTCTGTGTCTGGTTCTCACCAGCCGAAGTGTAGAGAGCCACAACAGCACCCTTGCCCAAACCAGCGGTATTATTCTTATCCACAACGGCAGAACCGCTGAAAATGGTACCAATTGCATCTGGCTGGATAGGGGCACCCTGGAACTTCCAATGTATCAAGTCGGTAGATGTAGAATGTCCCCAGGTCATATTCTCCCACTGTGATCCGTAAGGATTATACTGGAAATAGAGATTCCATACGCCATCCTTATAGAACATACCATTTGGGTCGTTCATCCATCCGTAAACAGGAGTGTGATGGAAAACTGGGCGATACTGTTCACGATTCTTCATATCGAAAGAATCAGAGAACTTCATGTTCTCCCAGCAAGTGAGGGCGTTCAAACCCTCCTTGCTATAATCGCCGTTTACATGGATATCGAGAGCCAGGCCCTTCAAACCGGCAAACTCATCCATATAGAGAGGCACGTAATAATCTACGTGATCTTTAGCCAACTTCACATTGAAGGCTTTCACCTGCTTGTTGTCGGCAATCACCTTAATATTGGCTATCTCTGCATTTTCCTGCACAGGAAGCAAGAGACACTTCTGGTTCTGCCTCTCCTGGCTGATGCGGTAGAGACAGTGGTTATTGCTCAAGAAGGAAGCCTGCTGGGCATAACTGGCGGTGAAACCGCAAAGAGCGACAAGCGCCGAAATAAATATCTTTTTCATTGTCTAAGTGTCTGAAATTATTATCTAAAAATACCGATAGGTAATTACTCGTATCCCTTATTCTGCTTATACAGACCAGGAACGTAATACAGCTGGTTATATGGAACCGGATAGAACTCGTTCTTGCCTGGAGTAAACTTGGCATCCTTCAGGTATTGAGCGTATGTCTGCTCTCCATACTTATCGTTCTGCTCTGATGCAAAATACTTGTTCAATGTCTCAGAAGCAACGCCCCAGCGGCGCAGGTCGAAGAAACGGCCGTTCTCCATCGCCATCTCCAGACGACGTTCCCAGCGCAGGCACTTTCTTGCCGTCTCCTTATCCTGGAAATAAGACTCCGGATAAAGGGCAATATCACACTGAGCCTTGGCATAATCGATATGCTTATCCACAGAATTCTTGGCTCTCTGACGGATATCGTTGATGATGGTACGAGCCTCAGCCAGATGGTCCAACTCTATCAAAGCCTCAGCGCGCATCAACATGATGTCGCTATAACGGAGCACATAGTCGTTCATCGCAAACGCCTGCCAAGAGCCATTGAATGTTTCACCCTTAGAACGCTGTGGTACTTCCTTCAGAGAGGTATAGTAACCATAAACGTTTGGCGTACGAGAGTTGGCTGTAGTCATCGTGTATTCTGACTCATATTTATATGGGAAGGTAGGCATTCCTACTGTATGGAACAAACGTGGATCCCATTTCTGACTATTAGGCTTACCGTTTACAGGATAATCACAAGTCTTGTTGTAGTCATCAAACTCAGGAAGTCCGTTCTTGGTCTTGAAGGCATTCACCAGGTTCTGTGAAGGCTTGTGGAAATCCCATCCGCAAGACCAAATACCCCAACAGCCATTCAGCATATTAGACCAGTTGGCACGTCCGAAGGCGGTATGGTCCTCGCTATAGTCGGAAGCCTGTACGGCAAAGACAGACTCCTTGTTGTTCTTATTGTCTGGCAGGAAGATGTCGCCGAAGTCTGCCATGTAACCATAGTCTGAATTCTTTACAACATCGGTGTAATCTACTACCTTCTGCATATACTCCTTATTAATATGGTCAACGCCATTGGTTGCCTCATAACCATCACCCCAGGCAATGGTAAGATAACACTTAGCCAGATAACCTGCGGCAGCAATCTTGTTGACACGACCGCCATCCTTCTGCTTAGCAGGAAGTACATCGTATGCTGTCTGGAAGTCGGCTATCACCTTCTGCCACAATTCCTCGTAAGTAAACTGAGTGTTTGATGTGCTCTCTGTTGTTTTATCCTCATAAACCTTCTCGTCTATCCAAGGAATCTGACGATACATGCTAAGTAACTTGAAATAGAAATGAGCACGGAGAAAGCGAACCTCAGCCTCACGCTGCTTGGTTACCTCAGCACCCAGTGTGCTCTCACCATTCTGTTGCAAAGAAACCAAGGCACGGTTGCAACGGGAAACGGCACAATAGAGACGATACCATAACTCGTCGAGTTCGCCCTTAGTAGAGGTCAAGGTAGTCCAGATCTCCACATCGTGATAACCGGTGTCACCGGTGCCACCGCCACCCTTCAAGCAATCGTCTGAAGAAAGGTCACCGTATGGCCAAAGGTTGAATGGGTAAGAATACCAACAGTCGCCCAACATTGCATAGGCACTGTTTACCATCTTGTCTGGCTCGCTGAAAGCCTTGTCTTCATCAACCACAGCTGTTGGGGTGTAATCCAGGAAATCATCACAACTGGTGAATGTTCCTACCAGTGCTGCTGCAAGCACCATTGTATATAACTTTTTCATCTTAAAATTCTCTTTAAAAATATGAAACATTTTAGAAACCTACCTGAAGTCCGAATGATACGGATGTTGAAAGTGGATAGTTCCAGTTTGGATTCTCTGGGTCTGAACAGGTCAGGCTATTGCTCTTGATGGTCAAAAGATTCTGACCTGAGAGATAGACACGGGCACTGGTCATCTTCAACTTAGAGAGGATGCTGCTTGGGATGGTGTAACCCACCTGCAAGGTGCGCAACTTCAAGTAAGATCCATTCTCTACGTAGTAAGTAGAAGCACGACCCTCATCGGCTGTGTTCATGGTGCTCAAGCGTGGGATGGAAGAACCGGTATTGTTGGTATTCCAGGCATCGAGCAAACGGGTTCCCTTGTTAGAACCACCATCAGTAATAGCCCAGAAGTCGGTCTGGAACTTTTGGTTGTTATACACATCCTGGTCATAGACACCCTGCCAGAACATACTGAAATCAAAGCCCTTGTAGTTGAGAGCAATATTCAAACCATAAGAGAAGGCTGGCACAGGGTCGAAAATCCACGTCTGGTCATCTGAAGTAATTCCATTCTTACCATCTAAGTCCTTGTATTTCAATCCACCGACACGTGCGTTTGGCTGTCCAGACTTATCTACTTCTTCCTGATTCTGGAAAATTCCATCGGCTACATAACCTACGATAGAACCATATGACTTGCCACTCTGCACCAGGTTTTCCTTAGATGTGTGAGCGTAAGCACCTGTTGTTGTTGCTGGCAAATAAGTAACCTTGTTGCGGAAGAAATCCAGATTGCCGTTCACGTCGATGCCAAGTCCATTAGCCAAGGTCTTGCGATAACCCACGGTGAACTCCATACCCCAGTTGCGGAGCGAAGGACCATTCTGCCATGAATTTCCACCTTCACCAGTTGCACCCAGATAAGCAGGATTAATCAACATATCCTTCACATTCTTAATATAGGCATCCACTGTACCATAGAGGCTGTTGCCAAACAGGGTGTAATCCAAACCTACGTTATACTGGGTAGCTGCCTCCCATTTCAAGTTAGGGTTAGCCAACTGTGTGGCACGATAACCAGAAGGGAAGGTACCTGAGCCTTGCAGGAAGAGATCGTATGCAGTAGAGGTTACACGGTCTAATCCGTAATCTACTACATAAAGACCAAACTGTGCATTGTTGTCGATAGCCTGGTTACCTGTCTGACCCCAAGAGAGTCGCAACTTGGCATCATCCAACCAATCCTTCTTCAGGAGATTAGAGAATCTGAAACCGAGTGATGCAGCAGGGAAAGTACCCCAGCGATGTGCCTTACCAAATCGGGATGAACCATCATGACGGATGGTGAAGGACGCCAGGAGGAGATCATCCCAGTTGTAGTTCACCTTTCCAAAGAAAGAAGCCAGGCGATAACCAAACTTTGCACCCGAGTTACGCATCGTTCCCGTGGCAGCATTTGGCCACATATAATCTTTATCTTCCAGCGCATAGCCTTCTGAATAGGCAGAGAAATCGATAACCGACTGCTTGGAAAATTCCATACCACCGAGTACATCAATGTTGTGCTTGCCAATCTGGGTAACGTACTGGGCTGTGTTAGACCATGTCCAGTTGGTCTCATTGTTATTCGAGAGCGTTGTCTTGGCGATATCATTGTTGACAATATCGGAATGATAAGTATTCGTCATCGCATTGATAAACGATGTTTTGAAATCCAAACCGAAGTTAGAACGCAGGGTCAATCCCTTGACAGGCTTCAATTCTACGAAAGCATTACCGAAGATGCGCCAGTAGTCGAGGTGGTTGTTGCGGTTCTGATACTGCTCACGACAAGGGTTCTGACGGTCGGCCATACTACCCACAGGACCAGCGAAGGTCTTGCCATCTTCTTCGTAAACCGGAACGATGGAAGGCATCTTCAAGGCATTCTCCATCGGATGGCAATCTACCTGAGAGGTATAAGTCAAAGTCAAATTCTCACCTACGGTTACGATCTTGTTTAAATTCCAAGAAGTATTCAAACGAGCTGAGATATTCTCGAAGTCGGTATATTTCAAGACACCCTCATTGTTCTTGTATCCCAAGGAGAACATAGCGCTATGCTTGTCATTGGCATGAGATACAGAGAGGTCGTAGTTCTGCGAGAAACCAGTGCGAGAGATTTCATCGAGCCAGTCGGTATCTGAGAATCGCATGGTCTTCTTGGCATTGATGTAGCCGTCATATCGACCATTGATAGTATAGTTCTGATACTGGTTGGTAGCAGGATTCCAAACGGTGATTGGAGTACCAGAGGCCGCATTCAAGTCGATGCCGTAGTTGGCTGCATAAGCCACAGGATCGAGTCCATCGTTCAGGGCTGCCTGAGCCATCGCTGTGGCATACTGGCTGGAGTTCATCAGCTTCATCTTCGACTGGTTGGAATAGAACTGTGCAGTGAGGTTGGCAGAGAAGTCAACAGCAACCTTGCTACCCTTCTTACCTTTCTTGGTGGTGATGATGATGACACCATTCGATGCACGTGAACCATAGATAGAAGCCGAAGCGGCATCCTTCAAAACCTGCATACTCTCTATATCATTTGTATTGAGAGTATTCAATGCCATATTGGTAGGCACACCATCTATGATATAAAGAGGGTCCTGAGAAGAGTTGAAAGAACCGATACCACGAATACGCACGGTTCCTGAACCAATAGGAGAACCATCGGTAGTAACAGTCATACCAGGAACACGACCCTGCAAAGCACGCATCGGGTCTGTCTCTGAACTTGTCTTCAGGTTCTTGGTTGAAACCACAGCCACGGAACCGGTCAAGTCTGCCTTCTTCTGAGTGGTATAACCTGTTACAACTACTTCCTGCAAGTCGTTGGCATCTTCCTGAAGTGTTACCTCCATATTATCTGAAGCCTTTACTTCTTGCGTCTTATATCCAATATAAGATATAACAAGTGTGGAACCAGGAGCACATTCTACATGAAAGTTACCATCAAAGTCGGTAACAGTACCAGTCTTTGTGCCTTTCACCATAATAGATGCGCCAATGACTGTCTCACCGGCAGCATCCTTTACGATGCCATTTACATTTACCTGTTGTGCACTAGCTACGGTGCAAACAGTACAGAGCGCAGAGCTCATTAGTAATTTTGAAAGATTGTTCATACTAATATAACGTTTTAAGTTTCAAAAATTGTTATTGCTTGATTTCTGCCGCAAAATTAGAGAAAAGACTGTTATATAAATAGAAAAAATCGTTCCTGTAACAATAATTATGTTACATGAAACGATTTTCTTATCTTTTGCTAAGATTTTAAAGTTTTCTATCAGAAGCAGTTAGAACCATATCATACATCTTACACCGGTTTATGTCGTAAATCTGTTGGAAGAACGCCATATTGTTTCTTGAAACAGGAAGAGAAATAGCCCGGTAATGCAAAGCCTACTTCTGCCGAGACTTCAGCTATAGTCTTATCAGTCTGCATCAGGAGCGTATAGGCTCTCTGCAGGCGCATCTCTTTCAAGAGCTCGGCAGGCGTTTTTCCTGTCATAGCCTTCACCTTGCGATAGAGCTGCACCTTGCTCAACAGCATCTGGGCTCCCAAATCATCCATCTTCATATCAGCATTGCCCATATTCTCAAGAATCTTCTTCTTGAAACGGTCCATGAAGTAACGATCACTCTCATCCAGGTGATTCAGTTCAGCAGCCCAACCCTCCTTGTTCTCGATGAAGCCACGAGCCACGGCTTTCTGTTTCTGCAGCTTCTTTCTATATACCTTATATATATAGTAGATGACAAAGAGCAGAACTAAGACGATAACGATGGCAACAATAATCATCCATCGCTGGATGCGGGATACCTCTGTATAAGAATCCAGATGAGTTGAAATTTGCTCCATATTTTTCACCTTCGCATCCAAATCCTGATATTGTAGAGCGATAGCATCGCAGTTTTCAGGGGTAGCAAGGAATGATTTCATCACATTATCCTTCTTATAGGGTTTACCCTGAAGGATATTCATTGCCAATTCCATAATCTTTTCGCCCTGGGTAGGATAGACATAAGAAGCAGCAAACTGTCCCCTCTTCACTCTATCCACTCCTTCCCATTCTCCAGGCAATCCATCAATGCCTACTATCAGCATCTGCTTATCAATGCCTCGTCTCTCCGCTTCCAGAAAGGCTCCTATGGCACCCAGGTCGCTATGTCCGAACACGCCATCCGCATGTCCGCCCTTATCCAGATATTGCTTCATTAACTCCTGGGCACGCTCTAACTTCCAGTTACTTTCCAGGGTAACCACCTTGATTCCCGGGTAATTCTTCATCACCTCGTGGAAACCACGATGGCGCTCAATGACAGGGGAAGCATCCTTCAAGCCCGTAATCTCAACAACGGTACCTTTTCCATCCAGTTTACTGGCAAGAAAGCGGGCCACTTCCCTACCCGCTTCTACATTATCGCCACCGATGGAAGCTGTATAATGGGGTGTCTTTACCTTTCTGTCGAAGAGAATAACCGGGATATGCGCACGATAAGCTCGCTCGATGGCAGGTGTTACATCATTCACGTTATCAGGAGCAACAACGATTAAATCTACCTTCCTGGCTATCATACTGTCTATCTGACGAGCCTGACATTGCCCGTCATTCTCTGCAGTAGTAAACAGCAAATCCACATTCTTATATTGATACTGCGCCTGTCGCATCTCATTATTCACCTTCTCACGCCAAACTCCGCCGCAACATTGCGACACACCAATCACCACATTCTTCTGGGTGCAAGCACCAAGAAGAAGGAGCATACTAAAAGATAGTACTATTAAGATAATATTGATTCTTTTCATTGATTTTATACTTCTTCCATCCGTTTAAGTTCCCACCCCTCAAACTGCATGATGATGAGATGGAGTTTTGTTCCTTGGCGCAAAGCCTCAACCCTTGGAGCCTCGGCATATTGATGAATCTGATCTAGAGCCTCACGCCACTGTTTCTCTGCCTTGGTCATAGGCTTGCCATCTTCCGTGAACGCACCTTCAACTATCGCAGAGAAATCTTTCTTAGAAAGAACCTTCAACTCCAGGATGTAGCTATGCTGACTGGCATAATGGGTAAGGTCTGGCAAAAGGAAGAAATCACAATAGCCATGATTCAACTCCAACTCTGGAGCCGTGATATAATAATCATTCAGATTCAGATAAGCCATGAAGAATCCCTGCAGGTTTCGCTCTGCCTCAATGCCATCACGCACCGAAGAAACCTTGGCATAGGCATCCGCCATAAAGCGCAATCCTTCTTCCCACTTACCATCATATGCCATATCATAATAGTAATCGGTGAGCTGGTTGACATCCACATAAGCCTTTGCCTGATACTCCTCTTCCAGATAACCATAATACTGCTTGCGGACATTATTGTTTGGAATGCCCAGAATGAGCTTGGATCCACGAGTTCCCTTGATGGTCAACATGCCATAATAGAACAGAAGACTTGGGAATATCTCTGCCTTTGGAATCTGATACGCAGAAAACGACTCATAAAGCTGGGTAACAATCTGCTCCTCTTCTGCTATCTTGCGGATAATGCCCTTACGCTCTCCATCCAGCTTGTCAAACTGCAAAAGTTTCTTCATCTTGCCGTAATCGGTACGGGTATTCGGGTCTATCATCTGACGAGGAGAACATCCGTTATCCATGTAATTACGAAGGTAATAAAGAACCATATCACAATTAAACATACGAGTTTTCTTCTTCAATGCTTCTTCTGCAAAGCAATAATTGTCATACCATGGCTTCATATCATTGACGATGGCATCAATATCACTATCGACAGGAATACTACCATGCTCCTTATAATAGGTAAACATCTCCACTACATCAGTGGTAGAGAAGCCCAGCATCTCATCAAACTCCGGCTTGATAGAAATGTTCCAACCTATATTGAATCCACTCGTCACATCATCCAGGGTTACAGGGCTCACACCCATCATGAAGATACGCTCAAAATTACCCTTGAACTTCTTGAAGACATCACGATAAAAGCCGTCGGCATGGGTAATCGCATGATACACATTCTCACCACGTTCGTTGAGTATGACATTCGTGAAGTTGTCATACTCATCGATGATGAGATACAGATGATACTGGTGCGCCTTGGCAGCCTTGAATATCAGTTCCATCTTTTCCTCAAAATCTTCCTGCGCCAGGATTTCTTCCATCTCTGCCTGATAATATTCTGAGTTTTGACGGACAAAAGCATCAAGGTTGATGCTGAGATAAGAATTAAACTTAGTCTCAAGCTTATCGATATTACCCGTAATCTGGGAGAAATCTAGGAACAGCACCTGATACTTTCCCTGCAAAGGTGTAGGATGCTGGCCTATCCACAGATTTCCAAAAAGACTCTGGAACTTATGGCTCTGCGTACAGTCATAGTAAGAATAGAGCATACTCAAGAATATGCTCTTACCAAAACGACGAGGACGGATGAAGAAGAGATTGCGAGGCTGCTTCTCCAGCTCCGGGATAAACATCGTCTTATCCACATAATATAGATTCTGCTCTATTACCGTAGCAAAATCAGCCACCCCATAAGGTACTAGTTTTACTTGCTGTTCCATCATGATCTATCTTTAAAAACACTATCTGTGTGCAAAGATAGCATAAAAAAACGAAAAAGCCACAGTTTGCGTTTACAAATTGCGGCTTTTATTATATTTTATCCGAAACACTCGATTTTACATGATTACAAACTAAGCTTATGAACCTTCAGATTCTTGAACTCTGCCTTGCCACCCTGGGTGTAGAGCTTCACATTCTCGTATGGAGCTACAGGGAACACGAGGTTGGTCATGGCGATACGGCCGCCATCTACGAAGAGTTCAACAGATGACTTATCTACGAAGATATCAACATGATAAGTCTTCTTGCCATCCTCGCAAAGACTCAATGGAGCCCAGGTTGCCAGCGCGAAATCGTTCTTGTAGTTGATGGAGTTGGCAATGCGGGCAGGCTCCTTGCCTTCTGCAGCACGCTGCTTGTCCCAAGCCAACTCGATATCGTGAGGAACTGCCTGCTTGCCAAAATCGGTCAAACCGCTCTCTGTTCTATCCATTACCACCTTGCCCTGCTTCATATCGAAATAAATCATAGTGCGCTCACGCTTGTTGTTTGAAATCTCAATACCTGCAATGCCGTTGGCATCTGGTGTTACATCAGCCTCAATCTCGAAGGATGCTGAACGATGTAAGTGAAATCGCCAGTGAAGCCGAAATTAACACTCTGGTCATACATGGTTGTATTTGAGCAATAATCGATATGGTAGAACCACTCATTCACGCCAAGACGGAAGGTGGAAGTACTGAATTTCTAGCTGAGCTCGGTGGTGAAAAGAGCCTCATCAATCTTACCGGTAGTGATGGCAGTCTCGGCAATTTTGAGCAATCCCTGATGGCTCAAAATTGCATCACCACGCCAGATGGTATTGACAGAATGAGGATTGGTTGCGTAAGTAACAGGCAAACCATTCTCCAAAACGTTGACATCGGCAGAAGGCAAGCCTATCTGAATCTCACGAGGACCATTCGCACTGGCTGCATTGAGCATCACATTACGATTACCCTCTTCCTTAGTGCATGAATCAGTGAGGTCAAGTGTTTGGTTCAGCTTACTCAAGTGGTTCCGTAAGCTATCGGAGACGACTTGTTAAATTAACGGAGACGACTCAACAAGCTATCGATAACGACTCCGGAAGCTATCGAAGACGACTCCGGAAGCAGATGCAGATAGCTTCGTTGACTAACGCAAGTACTTGAGTTGGCTAACGCAAGTACTTGAGTTGGCTAACGCAAGTACTTGAGATGCTCAACGCAGCCTGTTTCGATGGGTCATGTAGGCTAATACCCGAAAACGTTAACGAACAATAAAAAACAGCTTAGATTTTGTGGAAACGCATCTTTTTTGTACTTTTGGGAAAAATAAGGCAGGAATGACTGAGCGAAAGATCATACATATCGACATGGATGCCTTCTTTGCTGCGGTAGAGCAAAGAGACAATCCGGAACTTCGGGGCAAACCGGTAGCGGTTGGCTTCGACGGACCTCGTGGTGTGGTTTCTACAGCCAGCTATGAGGCAAGGAAGTATGGCGTTCACTCCGCGCAATCCATCGCTCAAGCCAAGCAGCGCTGCCCTAACCTCATCATCGTGCCCTGCAGGCATGATTATTATGCTAAAATATCCCATCAGATACATCAGATATTCCAGGAATATACCGACCTCATAGAACCCATCTCCATAGATGAAGCCTTTCTTGATGTAACGCAGAATAAGAAAGGGATAGAACTGGCGGTGGATATTGCCAAAGAAATCAAAACCCGTATCAAGGAGGCAACCGGACTCACCGCCTCGGCAGGCATCAGCTACTGCAAGTTTCTCGCCAAAGTGGCTTCTGATTACCGCAAGCCCGACGGCATCTGCACCATTCATCCAGACAAGGCGTACGATTTCATCGCCCAGCTGCCAATAGAGGATTTCTGGGGTGTGGGCAAGAAAACACTGCAAAAGATGCATTTCATGGGTATCTTCAACGGAGCAGACCTGAGGAAAGTATCCGAAGAACATCTGGTAGAAGTGTTCGGAAAAGCCGGACACATCTTCTATGATTTCGCAAGGGGGATAGATGAACGACCTGTCATCACCTACCGGGAACGGAAATCGGTAGGCTGCGAACAGACTTTCTTGGAAGATATCTATCTAAAAACGGCTGTGATTATCGAACTGTACCATACTGTACTCGAACTGCTGGAGCGCATCGCCAAAAGCGGTTTCGAAGGAAGAACCCTGACGCTGAAGGTGAAGTTTGCCGATTTCACCCAGATAACAAGAAGTATCTCGCAAGAAAAGGTTCTGAAAAAGAAGGATGATATTCTGCCTCTTGCCAAACGGCTACTGAAACAGGTAGATTACTCCTCGGCGCATCCCATCCGCCTGCTTGGTCTGTCCGTAAGCAACGCCTCATCAGAAGAAGCCAGGAAGCAAGATAAGGAGAACAGCAGTTTCAAACCCGAATACAAAGAACTGGAACTGGAATTCGAAGATTGGGAATAAGCCCCCTTAAAAAGCTATAGTATGCCCGCTTAAAAAGAAACAAACTATAATACGCGAAAAGCAGCTGTCAGACATCCCGTCTATACAGCTGCTTTCTCTCATTACTAGTTATTTTCCAAAACAAAACTTTTTACCTTAAAGAAAACTACTTACCTTAATGAATACTCAATCCTATAACCTTAAAGCATAAAACCTAAAATCCTAAACCTATGAAAATGCAACTACTTTTGCATGAAACAATTTATAAACTTCTAAATTCTGGTGCAAAGATAGTAAGTTTCAGCAAAACTCAGGTATAATTATCGTTCAAAGAGTGATAAAAATGATACAATGTACCTTTTATGCTAGGAAATGAACGATTTTTATCCATATATTCACAGATTTTACACTTCAGGTATAGCGTATTTCTCTCTATTTCATCACATTACCTACATCACCAGGTAACATTCCATACTCTTCCTTGAAACATTTTGTGAAGTAAGACGGCGCTGAGAAACCCACTTCATAGGCTACTTCAGAGACACTCATGCTCCGGGTTTCGAGCAAACGCCTAGCTTTGGCAAGGCGAGCCTTACGGAGTAAGTCAACAACAGAAGAGCCAGTCATCGCCTTCACCTTGCGATAGAGCTGTACACGGCTTAAACCAATCTGCTGTCCCATATCCTCAACTCCAAACTCGCTATCAGAAAGATTCTGTTGGATAATAGCTTGAAGCTGCCTGAGGAACTGCTTGTCACGATCTTCCAGATGAGCCTCAGAAATCTCCTTCTCAGCCTCTTTAGTACCTTGATAAAGATTCTTCAGGAGCTGACGCTGTCGCAAGAGATTCTCGATACGGGCGAGAAGCACCTTGCTGTGGAATGGTTTAGTAATATAGGAATCAGCTCCATGCTCATAACCCTCTGCGCGATGCTCCTCCAGGTTCTTCGCCGTAAGCATAATAACAGGGATATGAGAGGTAGCCGTATTCGTCTTCAGCTGTTCTGTCAACTCCAATCCGTCCATAACAGGCATCATCACATCGCAAATCACCAGGTCAGGCACCTCTTTCAAGGCGACAGCCAGACCCTCTTTACCATCAGCAGCCTCAAGAACAATATACTCATCCTGCAAAAGTGTACGCTCATACTGACGGATATCGGTATTATCATCAATAACCAGAACAGTAGGACGATTGGTATTCTCACTTACCAGCTGCTGAACTTTTCCACGACTTCTGTCTCCATCGTCAATATATTGCAAAACAGATTCATCTACAACATTCTTACCAGTTGACGCAGAAGCATTTACAGAGTTATCCACAATATCCACATCATTGTGGATAACTTGTGAATCACCCTCCTGCTCACGAGGAATGACAACGATAAAATCAGAGCCCTTTCCCAGTTCACTTTCTACCCTAGCCTCACCATGATGCAACTCTACAAATGATTTCACCAGAGCCAGACCGATACCCGTACCGCTGGCAGCACCCTTGGCCTGGAAGAAGCGTTCAAAGATCTTATCAGCCTCATCCTGCGAGATACCCTTGCCCGTATCTTTCACATCAAGACGGAGATTGGTACCTTCATCTTTCAGCGAAACAAAGATTTCGCCACCAGCAGGCGTATATTTCAAGGCATTGCTCAACAGATTGAACACGATACGGGAAATCTTCTCCTGATCGGCAATCATTTCATGGCTGCCTTTCAAGTCATCAACATCCAGATGCAGTCTGATCTGCTTGCGCTCGGCAGTAAGCTGGAAGTCGCCCACCCACATCGTCAAGGTCTTCACAATGTCGAAGCGATAGAGTTTCAACTCCATCTTGCCATTCTGAATCTTACGAAAATCAAGTATGTTACTTACTAACTGTTGGAGAGCAAGGGCGTTACGCTGCACCATTTTCAAGAGTTCGCGACTCTTGCCCCTGATGCCGGTATCTTCGAGCAGCATCTCTACCGGGTCGGCTATCAGGGTTAAAGGCGTGCGAAGTTCATGGCTGATATTGGTAAAGAATACCAGACGGGAATGAGTGAGTTCCAAGACCTCCTCATTCAATCGTTTCAATTCTTCATTCTTTTCACCCAATTCTACATTCAGTCGCTTCAGTTCGCCATTTGTCTTAGCCAATGTTTCGTTCAGTTTCATCTTTATCAGATAACCTCTGAAAATTAAAGCCGCAGCTGCAAGGCAAACAAGCAGGAACAGACACAGACCTATGAGCATGACTTTCTGTGAGTTATAATCAGACAGATACTGATTTACCTGCTTATGCAAAGTCTTCAGATTGTGCGTCTGACGCTCGGTATCTCTAGCCTCCATCAATGTAAGGGCAGCATTTGCCTGGGTTATGATAGAAGTGCTCAGATAATTGTCGCGCTCATAAGGCTGATGCTTCAATATCTTCATGGCAAGCGCTATGACCTCGTCACCCTTGGTAGGATAAAGATAAGAGGCTTCGAAAATACCATCGCGCACAAGTTCCAAACCACCACCTTCGGTAGCCATGCCGTCTACTCCGGTATACTTATAGTTACGCTTTACCCTCATCTGGCGGGCAGCCACATAAGCTCCCCAGGCAAGACAGTCATTATGGGCAAAGACATAATCAAAGTCCTGTGTCTGTTTCAATATGCGTTTCATCGCCTGGATTCCACCCTCTTCTTTCCAGTTTCCTTCCTCCGAGGCTACAACCTGTAACCCAGGATAAGGCTTGATAGCATCCATAAAACCACGATGACGCTCCAAAGCAGGCGAAGAGCCCTCCAAACCGCTGATTTCAACGATGCGGCCCTTTCCCTGAAGCTGCTGGGCGATAAAAGTTCCCATCGATTTACCAATCGTATAGTTATCGCAGCCGATAAATGCCGTATACTTATCAGAATTGGTCTTCCTGTCATAGAGAATCACAGGAATACCTTTATCGTAAGCACGCTCTACCGACTTGGATATAGCACTCAGCTGATTAGGAGATACGATAAGCAGATCTACGCCCTCATCGATAAACTGGTTAACTTGCTTATTCTGCAACACATTATCATCATTGGAAGAAGCCAGTTTCACGATAAGCGAATCGTTGAGATACTCGCCCATCTTCAGTTCATCATTCAGTTTATCGCGCCAGATATCTTCCGAACACTGGGATACGCCAATGACAAACTTCCTAGGTTTCTGAGCACAACCGGTCAGCAACACAATAATCGCTACATATATAATAAGGTGTAATTTTCGTTTCATACAGCTTATACAATTTCTATGTTTATAAAGAAGAGGCATTCAACAAATGCCTAAAAATAAAACTTTACCGCTGCAAATATATAACTTTTTTTTTGTATTTTAGCCCCATTGGTCAATTTTTTGCAAATATTTTGTTCTGAGAACACCAAGAAAACCATAGGAAATCTTTCATATTTATCTTTTCCACACCAGTTACCAACAGGAAAAACATCTGATAACCAACGGAATAACATAGTTATCAACACATATGTGGATAACTTTTCTATGAGAAGTGAATAAGTGTGGAAAAGTTTAGAGCATAAAAAAGACATCAACTAAAAAGTTGATGTCTCTCATCTTGTAGCGGGAGGGGGCCACGATCCCTCGACCTCCGGATTATGAATCCGACGCTCTAACCAGCTGAGCTATCCCGCCATCCAAGCAATTGATTTCTCATTTGCGGGTGCAAAGGTAATACATTTATTTGAATTGAACAAATTTTTCGGCAGAAATTTTCAAAAAAAGTTTTATTTTCTCATTTTTCTCACATTCCAGCCCCACTTTCACCTAATTATATATATAAAAAAAACGAAAAATAAAGGTTTTCTTATTTTTTTATATTACCTTTGCACACTGAATAACAGACCTGCTATGATTTTAAATAAAGAAAAGGTCTGAAACAACAGAATATTGAAATGCTTAGAATTAAGAAATTAGACATATTTATTGCCAAGCAGTTTGGTCTCCTTTTCATGGGAACTTTCTTCATCTGCCAGTTTGTGCTGATGATGCAGTTCTTATGGAGATATATTGATGAACTCATCGGTAAGGGACTCACGATGGACGTGATGGCTCAATTTTTCTGGTACATGGGTCTGATGCTCGTACCACAGGCCCTGCCTTTGGCTATTCTCCTGTCTTCACTCATGACGTTCGGTAATCTCGGCGAGAGTTCGGAACTTACAGCCATCAAAGCTGCCGGCATTTCACTGATGCAAGCTTTCCGCTCACTCATCGTCATCACCATCATCATCATGTTTGGCTCATTCTATTTCCAGAACAATGTGGGACCTAAGTCGAACATGAAACTGGCACAACTTCTGATTTCCATGAAACAGAAAAGCCCGGAACTGGAAATTCCGGAAGGAATCTTCTATGATGGTATTCCAAACTGCAACCTTTATGTGCAGAAGAAGGATTTGAAAACCGGAAAGCTTTACGGCATCATGATTTACCGCATGACCGACAGCTATGAAGATGCCGCCATCATATTGGCAGATTCTGGCATGCTCCAGAGTACAGCAGAAAAGAAGCATCTGGTTCTGAGCCTCTACAGTGGAGAATGGTTTGAGAACATGCAAAGCAGTGCACTTGCCAATACTGCTGCCGTACCATACAGACGAGAGACTTTCGTTTCCAAAAAAATCATTCTCGACTTTGATGGAGACTTCAGTATGACCGATGCAGCTTCGCTTTCAGGAAATGCAAAGGGTAAAAGTCTGGAAAAAATCAACCACGACATCGATTCGCTCAACCAATTATATGATTCTATCGGAAGAATCTACCTGAACGAAGCCAACGTGAGATTCTATGGAGGTGCACAGCGCATCAACAAGAAGGACTCTCTCAAAGAAATCAAGAAGGGCGAAAAACTCATTTTCGACACCTTATATAATAAGTTGCCACAGGACAAGAAACTCATGGCGGTAAACCAGGCACAGTCTACCGTACAACAGGAGCTTTCTGACCTTGATTTCAAATCGATGTCAACGAGCGATGCAGACTACATGATAAGACAGCACAAGATTGAGGCTATCAACAAGTTCACTCTAGCCCTTTCGTGTCTCATATTCTTCTTTATCGGAGCGCCATTAGGAGCCATCATCCGAAAAGGAGGACTGGGTTTCCCTGTCGTCATCTCCGTACTTGTATTCATCGTCTTCTTCATCCTCGACAATACAGGATACAGAATGTCTAGAAGTGGCATGTGGGCCATTTGGTTCGGTAAAGGTCTTGCACCGGCAGTATTGACGCCTTTGGCTATCTTCGTAACCTACAAGGCAACCAATGACTCTTCCGTATTCAATATGGATGTTTACAAAGAGTTCTTCATGAAACTGCTCGGTTTACGACAGAAACGCCATTACTTCGGCAAGGAAGTCATCATCACCGACCCGGATTATCAGACGGATGCAGAGAAACTGGAAAGAATCAACCAAGACATCACCTTATATAATAAGGAACACAAACTGGTTCATCTTCCAAACGTCATCAATGTATTCTTCAAATACGAGCCTGATCATGAGATAGAAAGAATCAATGCAGAATTGGAAGAGGTAATAGAAGATTTGACCAACACCGCCAACAAGTATATCCTGCACGACATGAACCAATATCCGGTTCTTTCTGTCAAGGCACATACACGCCCATTCGAGCGGAAATGGCTCAACATCATTGCAGCCATCATTTTCCCTGTGGGCACACTGCTATATTTGAGAATGTGGCGATTCCGACTGCGCTTGTTCCGTGACCTCAAGGTCATCAGTCAGACCAATACGGACATCATCCAACGGATTAAAGAACAGAAAAAGTAAAATGTAACTATATAATAAGGTATCAAACATGTCAGAAATCAAATTAAATAGCATCGAAGATGCAGTAAAAGACTTCAAGGAAGGAAAGTTCGTCATTGTTGTTGATGACGAAGACCGCGAAAACGAAGGCGACCTCATCATTGCCGCAGAGAAGATAGACGCAGAAAAAGTAAACTTCATGCTGAAACACGCAAGAGGTGTACTCTGTGCCCCTATCACCCTGAGCCGCTGCGATGAGCTCGATTTGCCTCATCAGGTTTCAGAGAACACCTCAGTATTGGGTACACCATTCACCATAACCGTAGATAAACTGGAAGGCTGCTCTACCGGTGTTTCTGCACACGACCGTGCCGAAACCATCAAAGCACTTGCCGACCCGAACTCTACTCCACAGACATTCGGCAGACCGGGTCACATCAATCCGCTCTACGCACAAGATAACGGAGTATTAAGAAGAAGCGGACACACAGAAGCAGCCATCGATCTTTGTAAAATGGCAGGCCTCTATCCAGCAGGCGCACTTATGGAAATCATGAATGAAGACGGCACCATGGCACGCCTGCCTGAACTGATGAAGATGGCAAAAGAATGGAACCTCAAGGTTATTTCTATTAAAGACATGATAGAATACCGACTCAAGAAAGAATCACTCATCGAAGTGGGCGAAGAGGTTGACATGCCTACAGAATACGGCCACTTCCGCCTCATTCCGTTCCGCCAGTCTAGCAATGGTCTGGAACACATGGCACTCATCAAGGGAGAATGGAAAGAAGACGAGCCTATCCTGGTCCGTGTTCACTCTTCTTGCGCTACTGGCGACATTCTGGGCAGCAAGCGTTGTGACTGCGGTCAGCAGCTCCACAAGGCCATGCAGATGATAGACGAGGCAGGAAAGGGAGTTGTTGTCTACATGCAGCAGGAAGGACGCGGCATCGGTCTGATGAACAAGATTGCAGCCTACAAGCTTCAGGAAGAAGGCTACGATACCGTTGACGCCAATACTCATCTCGGTTTCAAGCCAGACGAGCGCGACTATGGTTGCGGTGCACAGATGCTCCGTCATCTCGGTGTACACAAAATGCGTCTGCTCACCAACAATCCGGTAAAGCGCGTAGGTCTCGAAGCATACGGTTTGGAAATCGTAGAAAATGTACCTATCGAGGTTGTACCAAACAAGTACAATGAGCGTTATCTCAAGACCAAGAGAGACCGCATGGGGCACACTTTGCACCTCGGATAATAAAATTATGTTATTATTTCAATACAAAACATGAAATAATGCTCAATTTTCTTCCGAAAAAGAAATAATTTGCTTACTTTTGCACACGATAAACAAATATAAGAATAAAATTATGGCACAATTATCTGATCGTTTAAACAGATTGGCACCTTCAGCAACGCTGGCGATGTCACAGAAGAGTAGTGAAATGAAAGCTCAAGGTATTGATGTAATCAACATGAGCGTAGGTGAACCAGACTTCAACACTCCTGACAATATTAAACAGGCAGCAAAGAAGGCTATTGACGAGAACTATTCCCGTTATTCACCAGTACCAGGTTATCCTGACTTGCGAAAAGCAATTGTAGCCAAATTAAAGAACGAGAATGGTTTGGAGTACACTACCAATGAAGTAATCGTTGGTACGGGTGGTAAGCAGTGCGTCTGCAACGCTGTATTGGCACTCGTAAATCCAGGCGACGAGGTTATTATTCCTGCACCATATTGGGTAAGTTATCCACAGATGGTGAAATTGGCAGGAGGTACTCCGGTCATTGTGAATGCCGGTTTCGATCAGGACTTTAAGATGACCGCAGAGCAGTTGGAGAATGCCATTACAGAGAAGACCAAGATGCTCATTCTCTGTTCTCCAAGCAACCCTACCGGTAGCGTATACTCTAAGGAAGAACTGGCTGCACTGGCAGAAGTACTCAAGAAGCATCCTGAAGTATTTGTGTTGGCAGATGAAATCTACGAACACATCAATTATATCGGCAAGCACCACAGCATTGCTCAGGAACCGGGCATGAAGGAGCAGGTTATCATTGCCAATGGTGTATCTAAGGCTTACGCCATGACAGGATGGAGAATCGGTTTCCTGGCTGGTCCGGAATGGATTATCAAGGGCTGCAACAAACTCCAGGGACAGTATACCAGCGGTACATGTTCTGTCAGCCAGAAGGCAGCAGAAGCAGCCTACACACTCGACCAGAGTGCAGTAGAGGAAATGCGCGTGGCTTTCGAGCGCCGCCGCAACCTGATTGTAAAGTTGGCTAAAGAGGTTCCAGGCCTTGAGGTAAACATGCCACAGGGTGCCTTCTATCTCTTCCCTAAGTGCAACAGCTACTTTGGCAAAAGCAATGGTGAGAAGACCATCAACAATTCAACCGACTTTGCCATGTACCTTCTCGAGGAAGCACATGTAGCCACCGTAGGTGGTGACGCATTCGGTGATCCAGACTGTTTCCGCATGAGCTATGCAACAAGTGACGAGAACATCGTTGAAGCTATCAAGCGCATCAAGGAAGCTTTGGGCAAGTTGAAATAAAAATGGCTTAAAGACCATTTTCAAGGGTCAAAATGTAAGAAAAATGCGAGATAATGGTATAAAATAAGCCAATATCTCGTTAAAACTTCTTAATTAGGCTGATAGTAAACTTTAATTTATTATCTTTGCCAATGCAAAATAGATAACCCAACTGTGTTTATTGACAAACGACACATTCAAGGTCTACGAAGCGAGAAAGAAAAAAAAGAAAATATTAATAATTTATTAACTAATAATTTAAAAAAAGTAAAATTATGGCAACTACAAAACAAGCAGCCCCAGCTAAGAAGTCTGAGGGCTTTCAGGGAGTAAGAGGCGCATTCTGGATCATCGTGGTATGTGCTATCATCGCATTCACATTGTTCTTCACATGGTTCGGTAATGACATGCACTTCCAGGATCCAGGTGTACAGGATCACCCAGCAGACATTTGGGGTACTATCTACAAAGGTGGTGTAATCGTACCAGTTATCCACACATTGTTGCTCACAGTGTTGGCTATGACAATCGAGCGTTGGTTGGCTCTTAAGACCGCTACAGGTACAGGTGCTCTTCCTAAGTTCGTTGCAAACATCAAGGCAGCTTTGAACGCAAATGATTTCGCTAAGGCTGAGCAGCTCTGCAACAAGCAGCGCGGTACAGTAGCTAACGTTGTTATGGCTTCTTTGAACGCTTACAAGTCTATGGAGTCTGGTGCTAACGCATCTTTGAAGAAGGCTCAGAAGGTAGCTAAGATCCAGCAGGCTCACGAGGAGGCAACTCAGTTGGAGATGCCAACTTTGACAATGAACTTGCCTATCATCGCTACAATCGTAACACTTGGTACTTTGACAGGTCTTCTCGGTACAGTAACCGGTATGATCAAGTCATTCCAGGCCATGGGTGAAGGTGGTGGCGCTGACTCAGCAGCACTTTCTGTAGGTATTTCTGAGGCGTTGATCAACACCGCATTCGGTATCTTGACATCATGGTGTGCCGTTGTATCTTACAACACATTCACCAACAAGGTAGATAAGTTGACATACGCACTCGACGAGGTAGGTTACTCAATTGCTCAGACATACGAAGCTAACCACGCAGAAGAGGCTTAATTTTTGCTAACCCTTTAAAATTTTATCGCTATGGGTAAAGTAAAAATTAAGAAGAGTGACATCTGGATCGACATGACGCCTATGTCAGACGTTATGACCCTGCTGCTTACCTTCTTCATGCTCACCTCTACTTTCGTAAAGAATGAGCCAGTTAAGGTAAATACACCAGGTTCTGTGTCTGAGATTAAGGTGCCAGAGAACGGTGTCTTGACCATCTTGGTTAGTCCTGAAAAGGACAAGGCTGGTAATCCTACCGGCGAGGGCCAAGTATTTATGAGTATTGATAATACTGATCAGTTGGGAGCTACACTGAGCACAATGACAGGAGCATTCGGCGTGTCATTGAACCCAAAACAGATTGAGACATTCAAGAGCGAAGGTATGTTCGGCGTACCTATGGGCGACTTGAGTACTTATCTGACAATGAACGCTTCTAAGCGTCCACAGTATCTCCAGACTAAAGGTATTCCTCTCGACAGTATTAAGGGCGGTATGAGTGAGTTCCAGCAGTGGGTTGACGCAGCTCGTAACGTAAACGCAGACATCAAGATTGCCCTCAAGGCAGATGCTTCTACACCTTACAAGACCGTTAAGAGAGTGATGAACGAACTCCAGGATATGGACGAGAGTCATTACTATATGATTACACAGTTAAAACAACAGGGGGACGAATAAATGGCAAAGAAAGAAAGCAAACAAAAGAAAATGAATGTCCGCGTAGACTTTACGCCTATGGTGGATATGCTCATGCTGCTTATCACGTTCTTCATGCTGTGTACATCTTTGAGCAAACCTCAGACTATGGAGCTGACTATGCCAAGTAATGATGAGAATACTCAAGAAGATCAGAAGAACGAAGCTAAGGCTTCTGAAACTGTGACACTCTACGTAACAGCAGACAACAAGATTTATTATGGTGCTGGTATTCCTAAGTACGATGATCCAACATGGATCAAGGAGACTACATGGGGAAGCCAGGGCATCCGTAAGGTCTTGAGAGAGCACGCTACAGAAAACGGCACACGCCCTGTAGAAAGAATCGCACTTGCTGTCAAGGAGTTGAACATGGACCGTCAGAAGAATCCTAAGCAGTATCCTGATAGCATCTATCAGAAGAAGTTGAGCGATTTGAAGGCTGGTAACTTGAAGGACGGAAAGATTCCTACTCTTACTATCGTCATCAAGCCTACAGATAATGCTTCATATAAGAATATGGTTGATGCACTCGATGAAATGCAGATTTTGAACATTGGTACGTATGTCATCGATAAGATTAGCGGAGACGATGAGAAGCTTCTCAAGTCTAGAAACGTTAAGATGTAAGATGTGTACTAACAATTAAAACAAGAAAGAAATGGCAAAAATTGATCTTTACGATCCAAAATGGGTCGAAATGGTTTTCGCCGGAAAGAACAAGGAGTATGGTGCATACCAGCTCCGTAAGGGTACTTCTGGCCGAAACATCAAGGCTCTGCTTATCTTGGTCATTGCTGCAGCTCTCGTGGGTGGTTTTTTAGCTTGGAAGGTTATCGAACAGAAACAGGCTGAAGAGCAGCAAGCATATATGGAAGCAATGGAGTTGGCTAAACTCCAGCAGCAGGCTAAGAAGGAAGAAAAGAAGAAGGAGCAAGTGAAGCCTAAGGTTGAAATGAAAAAGGAGATTCCTGTGGCTCGCGAAACTCAGAAGTTTACCGCACCTGTCATTAAGAAGGATGAACTCGTAAAAGAGGAAAACCAGGTTAAGCAGATGGATAAACTGGATGACAAAGTTGCAGTCGGTACTGAAAACAAGGAAGGTGTGAAGGACCGTACAGTTGAAGCTGTAAGAAATGATATTGCAGTGGCAGCTCCACCTCCACCACCAGCACCAAAACCTGAGGTTGCTACTAAGGTCTTCGACGTCGTAGAGGAGATGCCTTCATTCCCTGGTGGACAAGGCGCCCTGATGTCTTATCTTGCAAGCAACATCAAGTATCCTGTCGTTGCACAGGAGAATGGTGTACAGGGCCGTGTTATCGTATCATTCGTGGTAGAACGTGATGGTTCTATCTCTGATGTTAGGGTAGCTCGTTCCGTAGACCCTTCACTTGACCGTGAAGCACAGCGTGTCGTTAAGAGCATGCCTAGATGGAAACCAGGTAAGCAAAACGGTTCAGCTGTACGTGTTAAGTATACTGTACCAGTTGTATTTAGATTGCAGTAATAGAATGAAAAGAACATCTTATATTTTTTTAGGTATAGGATTAACAGTACTATCAATGGCTTTCTTCTCGTCATGTGGCGAGAAGAAAGCCAAAGATGGTAGAACTGATACTCCTACTTCAGGCACAATTGAATTTGTGGCTGACGAGAGTTTGAGTCCTATCATTGACGAAGAAAGAAGTCAGTTTGAGTATGAGTTTCCAAAAGCTAAACTCAAGCCGAAGTATACAGATGAAGTCACCGGACTTCAGATGATTAAAGATTTCAAAACAGCGCTTTTATTCACTACACGTAATTTGAAAGATAGTGAAATAGCCTACTTGAAGTCTAAAAGCAATGTAATTCCTTCTGTTTTCCCTATCGGTTACGATGGATTGGCATTTATTGTAAACAAGCAAAACAATGATACTTGTATTACGGTAAAAGATATCAAACGTATCCTTACAGGTAAGGCAACTAAATGGAGTGATATTGTGAAAGGTTCAAAGAGAGGCGACATCGAAGTCATTTTCGATAATACCCGCTCTGCAACAACCAATTATGTAGTAGACTCTGTACTGCACGGAGCTAAAATGGGTGCAAAAATCATGGCCGCAAAAACTAGTAAAGAGGTTATCGACTATGTGGATCAGAACCCAGGCTCAATCGGTGTAATTGGATCTAACTGGCTCAACGACCGCCGTGATTCAACCAACACTACATTTAAGAAGAATATTCATGTCATGCGAGTATCTATCAAAGATGTGGCAACACCATATAACAGCTGGCAACCATATCAGGCATACTTGCTGGATGGAAGATATCCGTTCGTCAGAACATTATATGCTATTGTAGTTGACCCTCACAAGGCATTGCCTTGGAGCTTCGCAAACTACATTTCAGGCCCAAGAGGTCAGCTCATACTGTTCAAAACCGGATTACTTCCATACAGAGGTGACATCACTATAAAGACCGTTAATGTAAAACGCTAAAGAAAAAGCTAAGAAAGAGGCACATATAAAAAAGTAAAATTATGAAAGCAATTAAATATTTAGTAGCAGGTTTGCTCGTCATGGGTTTGGCAGCACCTGCAATGGCACAGGATGTCAACTATAAGGACATGCTGAAACCTATAGAGACTACATTGAAGGCTGGTAATGCAGATCCTAAGGCTTTTGCCAAGGAAATCAAGGAATACCAGAAGGAGTTCAAAAAGGATCCTAAGGCATTGGTAGCTTTGGGTAATCTTCTTGCAATGAACAAGAACTATGATCAAGCTAATGCCGTTGCTGATGCTGTCATCGCTAAGTTCAAGAACTATGGTGACGCTTACATTCTGAAAGGCGACATCTATGCAATGCAGGACAATGGTGGTGAGGCTGCTACATGGTATGGTCAGTGTATGACAATGGATCCTAAGAATCCTCAGGGATATATCAGCTATTCTAACGTGTACCGTAAAATTGACCCACAGGCTAGTGCGGAAGCTTTGAACAAACTGAGAGAAATCAACCCTAACTACCCTATCGAGGCAGAAGCTGGTCACAACTTCTTCAGCGCTGGCAACTACGAGAAGGCTTATGAGTATTTCTCAAAGGCTAAGCCAAACACACTTGAAGAGTATGCTCAGTACGAATATGCTTTCACTGCTTATATCGTTGGAAAGAAGGAAGAAAGTTTGAGCCTTTGCGAAAGTGGTATCCAGAAGTTCCCTAAGGATGCAGCTATGCAGGTTTTGGCTATGCGCGCTGCTGTTGACGTAAAGAACTTTGAATCTGCTCTCAAGCATGCAAACATCGTAATGAACACCGATTCTATCAAGAAGAATGCTAGTATCATTTCTTATTACGGTATGGCTTTGGCTGGCAACAAACAGTATAATGAGGCTATTGCTCAGTACCAGAAGGCATTGGAGATGAAGGCAGACGATCCTAAGCCATTGCTGTATATCTCTGAGGCTTACAAGGAGTTGGGCGATGAAGACAAGGCATTGGAGTACAACCAGCAGTACATGGATAAGAATCCAAATGCTGCTCCTACAGACTTCATGAAGCTTGCTGAAATCTATGTAAACAAGGCTAAGAAAGATCCAGCCAAGAAGATTGAGAACATTGACAAGGCTATCGGCGTATACGCTAAGTTAGCAGAGAAGTATCCTACATTGAAGCCATTTGCTAAGCTTCAGGAGGGTAACACGGCTTTCCAGAACGAGTTGGACGACAAGGCTATTGCTGCTTATACAGAAGTAATCAATGAGTTGGAAGCAAAGCAGTGTGATGAAGATGAGCTCAGCTACCTGAAGACATCTTACCAGTATATGGGCTTCATCTATACCTACGACAAGCAGGATTTCAATACAGCTAAGCCATACTGGGATAAGCTTCTGAAGCTTGATCCACAGAACAAGTTAGCTAACGATGCTTACGAGAAGGCAGGTCTCAAGCCAGGCGAATAAGCATAACATTATTAACTACAACATATTGGGGATTGCATCAGATATTGATACAATCCCCTTTTAGTTTATATGATTTGTACTATAAGCAAATAAAAGGATATAACGATAAAACAAAATCTTTAAACAACAGAAAAAAGAAAAGAGCGATTCCAAAGGAACCGCTCTCAATGTTTTATGTAACTAAAAGTATCTATCCTTATAGATTAAGGAAGACTGATTGCCTCGTTAGGGCAAACATCAGCACAAGTACCACACTCTGTGCAGAGGTCTGGGTTGATTGAATACTTCTCGCCCTCAGAGATTGCACCTGATGGACACTCATCAATACATGTACCGCAAGCGATACAATCGTCACCAATTACGTATGCCATAATTATTAATGTTTAAATGTTTATAATGTTTTTGTATAATATGCTTTTAATTTGTCTTACATCATAACATCAGGTATATTACCTAATAATTATGGTGCAAAGATAATAATAATTTCTGAAATACCTACAATTAGGTATAAGAATTTTCAAGAATTTGATTAATTTATACATAATCGAAATAAAACGGAAAGCAATATGAAGAGGAATATTCCGTTATAAATATATGAAACAGAAACTATTGACATTCATCATAAGCCTTGTCATCACAATCCAGGCTGGCGCACAGGAAAGAACGGTAGAAAACCGTCCTTATACCGATTTGCGCCCATTCCACTTCGGTGTATTAGTAGGCACCCACTTCCAGGATATAGAATTCCAGAATGCAGGACCGGTGACTTATCTTGATGCTGACGGCATTGAGCAGCAAAGCTGTGTAACAGTAGACCAGGACAGATGGGATACGGGATTTACAGTAGGTGTACTAGGAGAATTCCGCCTCAACACCCACTTCCAGCTACGCATAGCACCAGCCATGTATTTCGGTACCCGACATCTCTCCTTCTACAACATGCTGGAAAAAGATGGAGCCGGTAATCCGATCCAACAGAAACAGGAGATGAAGACGGCTTACATTTCCAGTGCCCTCGACCTGATATTTGCAGCACAGAGATTCAACAATCACCGCCCATACATCATGGCAGGAATCAACCCGATGATGAATCTGAACAGCAAGAACGAAGATTATATCAAACTGAAGAAAACAGATCTGTTCCTAGAACTGGGATTGGGGTGTGATTTCTATCTGCCTTATTTCAAACTTCGCCCTGAATTGAAATTCATGTATGGAATAACAGATACATACGATAAGAATCACATCAAAAATATAAAAGACAAGAGTACACTTCCATATACACTATCAGCTAAGTCAGCACATAGCAAGATGATAGCTCTCACATTCTATTTCGAATAATCGAACAATACTAAGAAAAAGAGGCAGACTCCCCACAGCGAGAGTCTGCCTCTTCTAATTTATTAAGAATAGATATCTTTACTCAACAACTTCCCATGTAAAAACACAGCCGTTCTTCATGCCGGCATCAGCACCTTGGTAATCTGCAGAATAAGGACTTCCATCCACAGGATTCTTACCCACATAACGCTGAGTCTTCAGAGAAAGCAGCATGCAGCGGTTATAAAGCATATCCTGCCATACAAACTCCTCTGCCTTGGAAGAGTCGGAAGTCAGACGAACATCACCAGATAAACCAGCACCAGCAATATAAACATATCGTCCGTCAGCCGTCTTCAAAGCAATCTTTCCCTTACCTCTATCCTCCACAACAAACTTCACCTGATTTCTCATGTCCTTTCGGTTACTAGAACTATGCATCAATCCATGTACGGTAGCATCCATTAAACTTCCATCAGCGAGATTAGAGAATCTTATGGTCTTTCCGATAGGCAAATTGGCTGTTCTGTCTGCCATCGGCTCCTCCACCTTGAAATCATCAAAATCAGCCACACCGCCACTCAATTCCTTCTTGTTGAATGCATAAAGTGCCACACGAACACCCTGGAAGGTCTTCAACTGATAAGGTGAAAGCATCTGCTCACCGATATTCTCCCAGTTCTTACCATCAAGAGAGTAGGAATATTGCAACTGGCTCTTGTCATAATCCCCCCAAAGTCGCAACCATACTACCTTACTTTTAGCCAACGGCTTCAACACTTCCTTGTTGGTATTCTGGTCATAACATCTCAAGTTCAACCCCTTATCCGTCTTGACAACGCCCAATGAGGCGTATGGCGTATTGATGGCACCCAAACCAGCCTCATCACCTACCTTCAAGCGGGATGCATCCAACTTTACAGATGTATAAGATACCGGTCCGATGGCACGCTGCGTCAATGTATTCTTTGCCCAAAGCAGTTGCTTGGCAGGCATGGAATGCAAACGGAGCCATCCTTTTCGCTCCTTATTCAGCGACCACATCTTGTCATTCGGATTATGATTCCACTGCCAAACCGGCTTGAAAGTCTTGCCAGAGAAATCATCACATCTGTCGTATGGAGCCTGTGGTGTCTTTACCATATCATTCGGTTTAAACCAGGTACGAGGCGAACGTCCCAGGTTCTTCTCCAATCCGAAGTAAGGCCAGCCGTCAACCCAAGTGATAGGCGACAGGCACACCGTTCTTCCCACAGCGTTGAAGTCCTGCATCGAAACACCCCACCATTTTCCGTCAGGAGCCTGCACGATGCCGCCCTGATGAATGGTAGCACATCCCAGGTTCAGACCATTAGGCTTGTTGTTCTGGAAATTGAAACCATCTTCCGGCAAAGGCCGACCGATTCCCACGTTACCTACGCTCCATCCAGCAGCATAACCATACGATTCACGCTCGCTGATTACGCAAGTTTCATAAGGTCCCCAAATGCTCTTGCTTCGGGCACACTGCATGCGGCCCATCGGTGAATAATCTGCTGAGAGGATATAGTACATACCGTTGATTTTATACACATGATGTCCCTCACCCATCGCATTACCTTCAGGAATCACCACCTTGCTGCTGCCCTCTACCGGACCGCTCAAATCGGGCTTCAACTCCGTAACGGTTACGTTACCATACTTATGGACGGCATAAATCTTGCCATCCTCATCGAAAAGCACAGAGAGATCGTAGATATCGCCATTAATCTTGTGATGCGTCCAAGGTCCCTCGGCACTATCCGAGATATAGACCTGCAATCCATGTCCGTTGATATTGGAGAAGATATAGAACTTGCCGTTATGATATCGGATGGCAGGCGCCCAGATACCCTGTCCGTAAGCCTCCTTGCCATTGCGGAGATTGAAATCATCAGAATCGTCGAATCGGTCGAAACAGTAAGAAGAGAATTCCCAGTTCACCAGATCCTTGGAATGGAGAACCACCAATCCCGGCACATTGTGCATCGTGGTACCCGCCAGGTAGTAATCCTCCCCCACTCTGATGATATCAGGGTCAGAAAACTCATCATAAAACAAAGGGTTTGTAAAGGTACCATTACCATTATCTGCCGACCAAGACTTCCCTTTCAAAGTCTGTGTCAGAACATTCTTGGCTGCAGATTTTTTCTGCGCCGCAGCTCCCAAAGAACCGCTCAAAAAAGCGATGCAACAGGTTGCAATTAATACTTTCTTCATTCTTATTTATAGGTCTAAAAGATTATTATAAAAAATATTGCCACAAAAGTACGAATAATTATCCAAACAGAGGTGGATAAAATGATACTTTTATGGCAACAAATGTAATTTTAGGACATTATTTAATCAGATAAGTCTTTCCTGGTTCTGTTTCCAAGTCATATTCATATACGTCAGGAATAGGAACCTTCACTCCTTCTGCTATCCGATGCTGTTCCATTACAGGCTTCACTTCTGCAGATGCAAAAAGGATATTGGGACATGTTCCTTCTGCCTTCTTCAGATTCTTCGCCTTCAGCGGAACGTAGGAGCGGAGACGCAGGATGCCTCCGATGGTGGAACGGATCTTCGCCTGCTTCAGTTTTCCATCCTTCCAGTCCATGTCTACCACAAAACCGCCACGGGCACGTAGTCCCTTTACGCTTCCCTCTTTCCAGGCATCAGGTAATGCTGGCAAGAGATGCACGGCTCCATCATGACTCTGCAGGAGCATCTCAGCGATACCGGCTGTTACTCCGAAGTTGCCGTCAATCTGGAATGGCGGATGGGCATCGAAGAGATTCGGATAGGTTCTGCCATCAGGATATTCCTTTGCCTGCGCATCAGATGGCAACAGACGAAGCATATTACTGATGATTCTGAAAGCATGATTGCCATCGAGCATGCGTGCCCAGAAGTTCGTTTTCCAACCCAGACTCCAGCCCGTAGCCTGGTCGCCACGATGCTTCAGAGTGGTGGCTGCGGCATGGAACAGTTCCGGATGAGAGAAAGGAGAAATCTGATTGGATGGATACAATCCATAGAGATGCGAGATATGGCGATGCTCATTCTTCGGATCATCCGCATCCACAAGCCACTCCTGCAACTGTCCGTACTTTCCTATCTGCATCGGCGGAATCTGAGAAACCAGCTGCTGCATATCCTTGCGCTCAGCCTCATCAACACCCAATATTTCAGAAGCCTTCACGGCACTGGTTAAGGCATCGAAGGCTATCTGGTTATCCATCGTGCATCCCGCCGTTACGGCAGTTCTTTTACCCTTAGGTCCCTGTTCCGGACTCACCGACGGCACGCTTACCTTCCATTCGGTGCCCGGCAACTTCTGCATATAGTCGAGATAGAACTCAGCAGCACCCTTTATCACCGGATACCACTGCTTGAGGAAAGCCTTGTCGCCCGTATAGAGATAATGCTGCCAGAGATGGGTAGTGAGCCAGGCTCCGCCGTTCGGGAACATGCCCCACTGCGCACCGTCCACCGGACCTGCTATGCGCCAGATATCGGTGTTATGATGTGCCATCCAGCCACGGCAACCATACATTTCCCTAGCCGTCTGTGCTCCCGTTACACTCAAATCCTTGATGAGCGAATACAGAGGCTCCGTGGTGTTGCCGAGATTCGTTACCTCGGCAGGCCAGTAGTTCATCTCCGTATTGATGTTGATGGTATATTTACTGTCCCAAGGTGCATTTTTGCTGTCGTTCCAAACGCCCTGCAGGTTTGCCGCCTGTCCACCAGGCTGGGAAGAGGAAATGAGCAGATAGCGACCATAGTTATACATCAGTGCTACCATCGCCATATCCTTGCTGCCTGCAAATTTCTCCAGGCGCTGATTGGTAGGCAACGAAGCATTGATATCGGTTGGCAAAATCAGGGAAGAAGTAGCAAACTGCTTCTGGTAAGCCTCCACATGGCGTTTCTCCAACTGTGCATAGCTCATCAGTTTCACCTTATTTATATAGTCAGCATTGCGCTGGGCTGCATTGCCCGACACATCATGATAGTTCACAAAATTGGTGGCAGCACTCACGATGATGGTTGCCTCGGTGCCATCCTTCCTTACATCTGCCACACATTCGGCAGTGAGAGCCGCCTTGATGCCTTCCTGGTCTTGTCCCTTCACCTTCAGCATAACCCCTGAAGGCATTTTCTGAGTCTGATGTTCAAAAGGCGAATCCAGGGTAACATCAATATTCAGGGCACCCTTTCTACTCGCCTTGATGTGACAAACGATGACGCCATCAGCCAGCGAAGCAAAGGTAGTACGGGTATATCTTACGCCATCCATCACGAAAGAAGTCGTGGCAATCGCCCTCTTCAAATCCAGATTGCGCACAAACTGCTCAGCCTTTCCCTGATTCTTCATGGTGATATGCAGATTTGCCATCGGCAGGAAGCGCATGCCATGAGGTCCCGGGATGAAAGTCTGGTTGATGAGAGCCGCTGCCTCCTCTTCCCTGCCATTGAAGATGAGTTCCCTCACCTTTGGCAGATTCTCCAGGGATTTCTTGCTATTGTTGTTATGGGGACCGCCACTCCAGAAAGTCTCCTCATTCAACTGGATATTCTCGTCCGTGGTTCCGCCATACACCATACCTCCCAGATGAGAGTTTCCGATAGGCAGAGCCTCCAGCCACTGCTGAGCAGGGGCGTTATACCAAAGCAGAGTACTATTATCTGTGCAACTTGTCTTAGCCATCATCTCTATCGGAAACAATAGTCCCAAGACCCAAGCCCCCAAAATCATCTTATTTCTGTTCATAAAATCAGCATTGATTAGTTATTAAAAACGGCACAAAGATAAGGAAACTTTTTGATTTTCCATCACTTTGTGCCGTCAAAATTAAAAATATCTCAAACTTTAAACCTATTTTCTTTTAGAATACTCAAAAGAATCTACATCCACATATCCGCCAGCAGCCTTTGTGGCATAGTTATAGACGGCGATACGGGTGCCCATGAAGAAGCGGCGATAATCATACTGCATCTTGAAATCCTTGATGGCAGGAATCCAAGTCTTGCCGTCTATACTATATAATAAGGTGGCGAGATCCTGGTGAAGACGGAAATCGCAACTCATCTTCAGATAGATGATGCTTGATTTCGTTGCCTTATCCTGCTTCAGATTCAAAAGGTGGCGATACACCTCCTCACGCTTCACACCGGTCACCGCCTTCTCCTTGTCCGTCAGGGCTACACTCTCCTTGGTACCTACCACAAAGAGTTTCTTGCCTTCCTTTACGATAGAAAGCAGGGCTGCATCACCCTGAAAGGCTGACAAGCCAGCCACATCGCCATCCTTCATCTTGCTTACATCCATCTTGATGATTCCCTCGCAGGTTGGTCCTTCGGTACGGGTACTGATGGTATTTGGAGCCAGGAAGATGTTAGGAACAATACGGGATGTCTTCAGGCGGAGCCAGCCCTTGCGCTCTGTGAGCGACCAGGCATTATCCACAGGATTGTGGTTCCACTGCCACTGCAGTTCCAGTTTATCCTTCGAGAAATCGTCGCTATACACGAGTCCCTTACCGTCATATCCCAATACAGGCTTCTGCATCTCGGCAGGAATATTGCCCTTCTCATCGGTCAGCATAGGCCATCCGTCATTCCAGGTACATGGCTCCAGAGTGAGCACTCTGCCCACACCACCACGGTCTTGGAATACGATGCCATACCAGTTGCCATCCTTATCATCTACAATCGTACCTTGTCCCACGCCGTTGAATCCGGCAAACTCCGTTTCCAGAATCACCTTCTTTTCGTAAGGACCCGTTATCTTATCAGCACGATAACAAACCTCCCGACGAGGATGTCCCTGTGGCCACGAAATCATCAGGAGATAATACTTGCCGTTGTGCTTGATCATGCGGGAGCCTTCGAGCAAACCCGTTTCATCAGCATCACGCTCAAAGAGTTTACGATGGCTGCCCGGCACCACTTCCGTCAGGTCGGCATTCAGCTGCACCATCTCTCCCGTTCCATAAACCACGTATGCCTTATCGTCGTCATCGAAGAAGAGAGCGGCATCATGGAAATGCTGCAAACGGCTGTGGATAGTCCATTTTCCCTCGATATCATCGGCTGTACAGATATAAGTTTCTCCACCGGGATTATCATTCGGAGCAAAGAGCGCATAGAACTTGCCACGATGATACTGCAGCGAAGTGGCCCACTGACCACGACCATACACCGTACCCTCCTTCATGTCATACTTAGGCGAATCGGTAAGTTTAGGGAAGATATAGTTCACGGTTTCCCAGTTCACCAGATCCTTCGATTTCATGATAGGCGCACCCGGCATCAGATGCATGGTGGTGCTTACCATATAGAAGCTGTCACCCACACGGATTACATCCACATCAGGCACATCAGCCCAAACCACAGGATTGGCGAAATTCTTCTCAAACTTCCACCAGTCGAAATTGAAGAGTTTGCTTCCCTTCAATCCCTTGAACACGAAGTATATATCATGCTTTCCGGTCACTTTCTTCATCATTTGTGCCGAGAAAGTCTTCCACTTTTCCCAGCCACCAGTCTTGCTGACATCTATCTTTGCCACCAGTTCACCATCCTTTTTATCGAGATGAACCTCCAAAGAACCGCCGAGCGATGAGCACGCAGCAGAGATGGCAAATGCATCAGGACTCTCATTTCCGAAATCTACCTCGCGTACCTTGATATAATCATCATTGTGGATTTCTGAGATATAAACACCCGTATCATCGGTCTGCTCCGACTTCACACCCTTAGAGAAAGCGATGGTTTCAGCCTCCTGACGCTTGTAAGGATTGAGGGTTGCGATAGGAGCCACTCCTTCCTGAGTATGGTGGATAATTGGGAAGGTGCCGTCGGCATTATATTTGAATTCTTCCACAGCCACACTGCGTCCGAATCCGCCACCCAGTTTACCCGTATGATAGAAGAAATAAGACTTTCCCTTGAAGTCGGTCACACCGCAATGGTTAGTAAAGGAACCCGTATCTTCCAATGGCATGATTTCGCCCATATACTTCCATGGTCCGAAAGGCTTCTTGCTCATGGAATAAGCAATGTGCTCAGGCACTCCACCTGCAGCATAAAGCATATAATAGTTCTTGCCACGCTTCATGAACCAAGGTCCCTCGGTGTAGCAATCTTTATATTTTCGGGTTGAATCGCGCTTCTCCACGTCAGGCGAACCGAATCCCTCCTCAGTCATCACGATTCTGCCCACTTCACGCTTTCCATCAACAGCAGCCTTAGCATCTATACCCCCCTTGAAGCTGATCATATCTTCATTCAGTTTGGCATAGTAAAGATGTGGATTACCCCAATAGAGATAAGCCTGACCATCCTCGTCCATCCAGACGGTAGGGTCGATATTGTCCCAATTTCCATTATCGAAAAGCGGTTTGCCTAGCGCATCCTTGAACGGACCGGTAGGAGAATCAGCCACAGCTACGCCGATAGCCATTCCACCCGTCAGTTTAGAGTGCGCACAGATATACCAGTAATACTTACCATTACGTTCGATAGTCTGTGCTGCCCAGGCACGGTCGTCTGCCCAGGAAAAAGAACTGAGGTCGAGCGGAGAACCATGGTCTGTCCAGTTCACCATATCCTTGGTGGAATACACACGCCATTCGTTCATCCAGAAGAAGTCAGCCTTATCTTCATCATGACCGGTATATACATAGAGACGGTCTCCAACAACCAGAGGTGCTGGGTCGGTAGTTAACTGTGTTTGCACGATTGGGTTCTGTGCATAGGTAGCACCCTGCATGGCAAGTAGCCATGCACTCATCAGTAACGGCTTTCTGAGAGCCAAGTTTTTCGTTGTATTCATCATTATGATTGTTTATTCGTTCAACGCTGCAAAATTACGAAAAAACAATCATAATGACTTTATCGAATGTTTCAAAAACTTTATTAAGTTTATCTTACTCCCCAAACTTCCACCAATCCAGGAAGAAGAGGTTCTGCTTCTGGATGTTGCCTCCCTTAAAGACGAAGTAGAGATTATGAACCCCCTTTACCTTCTTCACCTGGGTAGAGAAGGTTTTGTATTCGTCCTTGGTGTTTTTGATATCCACCTTGCCGATGCACTGGCCGTTTACCCCATCAAGACGGATTTCGATGCAGCCGCCAAACATGTGGCAAGAGGCAGAAACCTCAAACTTTCCTGCTCCCTTCTTGAAGTCAACACCCTTCACGAGGATATACTCATCCTCATCAATATTCGTAACCACCTGGTTCCATCTGTCCTTCTGTGCCCATTCGTTCTTAGGCTGCGTCTTCAATCCATAGCCCCAAGCCATCGTCTCAGCCTCAACCTGCCGATAAGGGTTGAACCATTCTATCTGCTCCAACTTGCAATCCTGGAAGTATGGCAACTCCTGGATGGTTCCGTCAGGATTGTAAGTCATTTCGGCCGCAGATACAGAACGCTGCTCGGCATGACGCCCCGTCTTCAAACGGAAGATGTCATAATTCAAGCCGAAGCAATAGCTCTTGCCCTTATAGTCGATGATGCCCGGATGATTGCCACGAGTACGAGGCGTATGGTTCATGATATGTCCCTTATATTCCCACGGTCCGAGCGGATTCTTGCTCATCGCATAACCGATGCCCTCAGGACAGCAGGTAGAAGCATAAGCAAGATAATAATTGCCATTGCGCTTCCAGAACCAAGGACCTTCCTGATAATCCTGAATCTTCGGGAAGTGCATGATGGAATCAGAATAAGAAATCATGTCCTCGTTCAGTTTCACTGCCTTCAACTCCGGGTTGCCCCAATACATGTAAGCCTGGTTATCATCATCTACCCATACAGTAGGGTCGATGTCGAACCAGTCACCCTCCCATGCCAAAGGCTTTCCGATAGGATCCTTGAACGGTCCGTATGGATTATCAGCTACCAGCACTCCGATGCCATGACCATGGATAGGGCAATACATATACCATTTGCCATTGCGCTCGATGACCTGCTCTGCCCAGGCACCATTCTCGCCCTTGAACCACTTGAAGTCTTTCAATGAAGCCACGGCACCGCGGTCTTGCCAGTTTACCATATCCGTTGAGGTGTAGAGCAGCCAGTCTTTCATCAGGAACCCTTCAGCCCCATCCTCATCATGGGTGGTATAGAGATAAACCGTATCGTTGTGCACATAAGGTGCAGGATCGGCTGTGTACTTGGTCTGGATGATTGGCAAGTTGATGTTCTGTGCTGTTGCAGCAGTTCCCATGCCAGCCAAAAGCAGGGATAAAATCATTCTGTATCTAGTCATTTTATGATTTAAATTAATTATTAGTATATTAAAATTGTTATTTGTGGTTGCAAAGGTAAGCCAAAAAACTGAATTCTACTTTTTCACATGTTTCAAATAGTTTATATGATGTAACACTTGTATCTGTAGCTTTACTGTCTTTCTGTCATATTCCACACTCTTGCTTGCCAGCATAGGCTGATAGCCTGCACTGCTATCAGCATCCAACAAGAAAAAAAAATGAGGATGTGTCATGGACTTATGACACACCCTCATTTTTTAGCAGGAATATTTTACCCAATCCAATACGATAGTCTTATCTTCATCAATCATAAAGTTCATACCAATCTTTTCCACGGTTTTGCCTCTTAGGGCAAAAGCATCAGCATAATGCTTGTTATTGATTTGGTTAAGAGCCTCCTGTGCCGACTTATTAAATTTCAGTTCTATCACATAGATGGTATCCTTTGTTTCCATCGTAATGTCTGTTCTTCCACGGAAAGTATGCTGTTCCACCAATATTCGGAAATTCGTAAGCAGGGCAAAGATGATATACATTGTCTGCTGATAATGCCCCTCATAATCGGTATTATCGCAATAAGGTACCGTCTCCCAGAACGTTTTCAATAGCTGAAGAGCACCATCCATGTTACCCTTATTGATAAGAGCCGACATCTTGGCCACGGTCGTATTGCACATTGCAGACTTTGCCGCCAAATAATGCGGCAACATACTGCGAAACAAACCTATCCTCACTTCTTTGTTAGGCAGAGCCAAGGTATAGAGTTCCGTTTCCGGATCATAATTCTTGATTGTGATATAACCACTCTGATAAAGCAAAGGCATGATAGTAGTCATCGTCTCAGTGGCTGCATCGAAATCATCCTTTGATGCATCCATCTGTTCACCCAGGTCAATCGGTGTAAAGTCATATTTCCGCATCATATTAAGGAGATAAGTAGGAGTGCCTGAGCCAAACCAATAGGAATTCATCTGTCCTTCAGCTAAACAGTTCAACAAGCTATAAGGATTGAAAATATCTGATGATGGCCAGGTAAAGTGATAGCCATCATAATTTTCCTCCAGTTTTGACAAGGCTTGTTCGTGTGTCAATCCCAACCTACCTGCTAACACATCAATATCCTCATCAAACTTATCCAACAATTCCTCCTTGGTAATGCCGCAAATGCCAGCATACTCTTGGTGCATACTCACATTTGTGATATTATTGAGTTCACTGAAGATACTAAGTTGCGAGAACTTGGTGATGCCTGTCAAGAAGACGAAACGCAGCATTCGGTCGCTATCCTTTAGGGGACTATAGAAACTGCGCATCACCTCTCTTAAGACGCCCAAACTAGTATCCTCATGTACCACATCAAGCAAAGGAGCATCGTATTCATCGATGAGCACAACGACCTTCTGCCCAGTCTGCTCATATACCGTTTTTATTAAATTAAGCATACGGACATTCGGGTCGGGAGACTCATTGACGATGCCAAATTTTTCTTCATTTACCTTTAATATATATAAGAGATAGCGCACCAATTGGTCTTTCTCCATGTGCTTTCCACCTGCCAAACTAAAATGAAGCACAGGATATTCCGTCCAATCTTTTTCTAGCTTTTCGATGGCAAGCCCCTTAAAGAGTTCCTTCTTTCCCTCGAAATAGCTCTGCATAGTAGAGACGAGGAGTGACTTTCCGAAACGACGTGGACGCGCCCAAGAAGAAATACTTTCCACTCGTATGAGTGTACGATAGATATGCTCCGTCTTATCTACATAGAGAAAGTCCTCTCTCGAATCTCAGAGAAAGTCTGCATGCCTATTGGATATAACTTCGTTTGCGATCAACAATTTACTATTTACGTTGGCAAAGATAAGCAAAAATCCCGAAACCGCCAAGCGATTTCGGGATTTATTATGTTGACACACCCTCTTTTATTTTTTTACCTATCTCTCAGATGCTCATGCCTCTATCACCCAATCCTCAATAGTACCTTGGGTAGAATCGAAATTGATGCCAACCTTGGTAATTGGCAAGCCACAAAGAGCGAATCGCTGGCGATAGTTCTTCAGATTGATTTGCTGCATTGCCGCCTGAGCACTCTTATTCAGCTTCAATTCAACCACATAGAGGTCGGTCTTGGTAAGGAGTACAATATCTACCCTGCCACGTGGCGTATGCACCTCCACATCCACCAGGTAATTGGTTAAGAGAGTAAAGATGATGTAGAGCATCTGCTGATAATGCCCCTCATAATTGGTCACGTTGCAGTATGGCACCGTACCCAGGAAGTCTTGCAACAGATGCAAAGCACCATCCATGTTGCGCTTGCCAATAAGCAATGCCATTTTGGCTATTGCCACATTGCCCCGTTCGGCAGAGACACCATCCACGTAGTTTGGCAGAAGATTATCAAACAACCCTACCTTGATTTCCTTGTTTGGAATATCTAGAGTATAAATCCTCGTTTCCGGATCGTACTCCTTAATGGTAACATATCCACTTTGGTAGAGCAACGGCGTGATGGTCTTCATATTCTCCGTTGGTGCATTAAAGGATGAGCTGACTGCTTCTGTCGGGGCTATCTCCGTTGGCAACACGCCAAACTGCCTCAACATATTAATAAGATAAGTTGGCGTACCAGAACTGAACCAGAATGCCCCCAATTCCTTTTTCGAGAAACAGTTGAGCAGACTGTATGGATTGAAAACGTCTGGCGATTTCTTAGAGAAATGATAGCCATCATAATTCTCCTTGAGCTTTGCAATCATCATTTCTCTAGAATATCCAAGTGC